>NZ_CP095474.1:0-302 GCF_023614315.1 Streptomyces sudanensis
AGATGTGCGAGTGCCAGGGCGATGCCCTCGCCGGTCAGGGCGTCGATGTAGCCGGCCGCGTCGCCGACGAGCAGTGTGCGGCCGGCGGTGCGGGCGGCGGACCGCTGGTGGAGTGGGCCCGCGCCGCGTACCGGGCCGGTAGCCTGTGCGCCGGCCAGTCGCTTTCGCAGGGCGGGGAAGGCGGCGAGGTGGTCGTCGTAGGGTCCGCGGCCGGTGGTGAGGATCGCGATNCTCACCACGAGTCGCCGGCCAGCGGNNNNCGTAGGCCTCTGCGTGGCGGGCCCAGTGCACCTCGACGCGGT
>NZ_CP095474.1:374-544 GCF_023614315.1 Streptomyces sudanensis
GGCCCGGCGGATCGGCGAGTGCAGGCCGTCGGCGGCGACGAGGTGGCCGGCGCGGACGCCGTCGACCACCACGCCGTTGCCGTCCTGTGCGACGCGGCGTGCGGTGCGTCGTTCGATCGGTACGCCCGCGGCCAGTACCGCTTCGCGCAGTGCCGTGTGCAGTGCGGTGC
>NZ_CP095474.1:808-1124 GCF_023614315.1 Streptomyces sudanensis
TTTTTTATTAGGCACACGTCCATCCCGAGAGCTACAGTTAAGGCGGCGTCGGTGCGGTCAGGTGTGTATAAGCGACAGCCTTTCGGGGCCTCAGGTCAGTTGGGTCAGGGCGGTGTTCTCGGTGCGGATGCGGGTGGTGAGCAGCAGGGCGTTGAGGGCGGTGAAGGCGGTCGCGGTGATCCAGGCCGAGTGGACCAGCGGGAGGGCGAGTCCCTCGACGACGACGGCGGCGTAGTTGGGGTGGGGAAGCAGGCGGTAGGGTCCGCTGGTCACGCGCGGGGCGCCCGGCACGGTGATCACCCGGGTGTTCCACTGC
>NZ_CP095474.1:1134-1321 GCF_023614315.1 Streptomyces sudanensis
GTGGTGATGCACCACCAGCGCAGTGCCTGGGACGCGGCGAGCAGGACGAGCATGGTCCAGGCCAGTACCGGTACGGTGTCCGGTCGGCGCAGCCACACCTCCGCGAGTGCGCCGGCCNGCANNCCCGTGTGCAGCGCCACCATGAACGGGTANTGCCCGCGCCCGCTCTCCCGCCGCAACANCGCCT
>NZ_CP095474.1:1915-2229 GCF_023614315.1 Streptomyces sudanensis
CCGCGAACAGGCCGCCGGCCACGAGGTTGGCGGCCGAGGTGTCCTCGCGTTGGAAGGTGNGCGAGCACAGCTCGACCGACATCAGCACCGCGACCCCGTCCGGGCGGCCGCGCAGCAGGTCGCGGAGGCGGGCGATGCCGGCCGCGCCGGCGACGCAGCCCAGGCCGACCAGGGGCAGGCGCACCACGTCGGGGCGCAGGCCGATCTCCGCCGCGACCCGGGCCTCCAGTGAGGGGACGGCCAGGCCGGTCACCGTGCACGAGACGGCGAAGTCGACGTCGGCCGGTGTCAGGCCGGCGTCGACTTCGCCGTCT
>NZ_CP095474.1:2279-2788 GCF_023614315.1 Streptomyces sudanensis
GACCGGCCGAAGTCCGCGGGCCGGGTGTACTCCTGCAGCGGGAGCACGGTGTGCCGGGTCTCGACGTGTGCGTTGCGGTGGAACCGTTCGACGACACCGCGGTCGACCGCGCCTTCGAAGAGGGTGGCGAACAGATCGGTGATCTCCTCCTGGCGGTGGCGGTGCTCGGGCAGGACGCCGCGGACACCGAGGACACGTATGGTCATACTGGCTCCCGGGATGGGCCGGTGGGGCAAAGGGGGGAAAAAGCGCCCGGCCCAGGCCCAGCACGACACCGGGGGTGAGCCGGCCCCAGCCGAGGCCGAGTTCGACGAGGTCGTCGAAGACGCGCTGGTNNGCNNNNGGCGGNNNCCCGCACCCCGGCGTCGAGGACCCGCCCGTTTCGGGCGAGGCGGGCGGCCGAGGCGGTGTGGCGCAGGTGGGGCAGCAGGATCCGGCGGGCGGTACGGGCGTAGCGGAATCCGGCTCGTTCGGGCCGCCCTTCGCGCAGGGCCGCCGNGGNNNNCGGC
>NZ_CP095474.1:2795-2929 GCF_023614315.1 Streptomyces sudanensis
GCCGGCCGCGATGCCGGTGGCCACGGCGTGATGGATGCCCTCCCCGGTCAGCGGGTTCACCAGGCAGGCGGCGTCACCCGCCAGCAGGACGCGGCCGGCCGGAGGGTGCCAGCGGGCCGTCGACAGCGGCAGGT
>NZ_CP095474.1:3016-3133 GCF_023614315.1 Streptomyces sudanensis
GTCGGCGCGCAGCAGTTCGCCGTAGCCGACGTTCGCCAGGCCGTCGCCGCGGTCGAAGGACCAGGCGTACGACGGCTGGTGGCGGGTGCCGAACTCGATGACCTGCGCGCCGCGCCG
>NZ_CP095474.1:3219-4528 GCF_023614315.1 Streptomyces sudanensis
TNGGNGNCGTCGNCGNCGATCNCGACCGCGGCGAAGATCCTTTCGTCCAAGGCCACCGCCCCGGTGTGCTGCCGCAGGTCGCGGACCTGGTGCCGCAGGAGGCGGGCGCCGGCGGCGAGCGCCGCGTCGACCAGCCGGGCGTCGAGGATCCGGCGCGGCACCACCCACGCCGGGCGGGCCATGTGCCGTTCGGCGACCAGGCCGCCGCGGCCGAGGCTGAGGCGGCCGATGGGGACCCGGTCCTCGACGAGGCCGGTGACGCCGACGTCGGCCAGGACGTCCAGGACGTGCGGGNCACCCCGTCGCCGCAGGCCTTGTCCCGCGGGAAGTCCGCCCGGTCCAGCAGCTGTCTCTTATACACAAGGCCGGGTCGGTGTGCAGCGCGCCCAGGGCGGCGGCACCGGCCGGCCCGGCGCCGACCACGGCCAGGTCCCAAGAGGTGTGCGCCGCCGTCATCGGCCGGCCGCCACGAGCAGGACGACATCGATCAGGGCGACGGCCACCGCGGCCCGGAAGGGCAACCAGCCACCGGTGGTCGCCGCGGCCGCCACGAGGAGTACCACCACGGCCAAAACCGGCCACGCCCATCCGGCAGGCGGCCCGGCGGGACCGAACACCGCCAGCAGCGAGGCGGCACACAGCAGCACCGCGGCCACGGCGCGCGAGAGGCGCTCACCGATGCGGTGCGGCAGGCCGCGCACGCCGGTGCGCTCGTCGTCGGCGAGATCGGGCAGCGTGTTGAGCAGGTGCGCCCCGACACCGAGCGCGGCCGCCCCGGTCGCCCACAACGGCGCCCAGGCCGGGGCCGGACCGGCGAGGGTGACCACGGAAGGCAGCGTCCCGAAGGCACTGGCGTAAGGCACCCACGACCACCACGTGTGGTTGTGGGCAGCGTAATAGTGGGTCAAGGGACAGGGACGATGTTGACCAGCGCGCTGCGCCAGCCGGTGAGCGCGGACAGCGCCAGGCAGGCGAACGCGGACGCGACCAGGGCCCATACCGCCCAGCCGACCGGCAGCGCTCCGGTGGCCAGCGGCTTGTCGCTGCGGCCGACGGCCCGATCGCGCGGCAGGTCGCACAGGTCGTTGCCCCAGCCGATGGTGAGCTGGCCGGTGAGGACCGCCGCGGTGACCGTAGCGGCGCCGGCCCGGTCCAGGCNGCNGCNGNGCGCGAGCAGACCCGCGACAGNGCCGACGGCCAGGGCCGGCCCGCCGTGGGCGGCGGCCAGCAACGCCCCTACACGCGACTGGCCGGGAAGCGACGGCCCGGGAAGCGGCGGTGCGGGGCGCGGCGGGGCCGCGCCCCGCAC
>NZ_CP095474.1:4623-4909 GCF_023614315.1 Streptomyces sudanensis
GGACGGGCCGCATGCCGTCGATGACCTCGGCAAGCACCTGCGGCCCGTCCAGGGAAGGCGTCCAGTGCAGTTCGGTACGCGCGCGGGTGGTGTCCAGCAGCGGAAGCGCGAAACCCATGTCGAGCCATCCGGTGTCGACCTGCTGCAGGTGCGCGTGCCAGGCGGCCGCCATGGCGGCGCGGATCACCGCGGAAGGCACGTGCACCAGCCTGGCACCGAGCGCGTCGGCCAGGACGCCCGCGGTGACGGGCGTGTCGGCGGCGAGGTTGAACGGCCNGCNCACTGC
>NZ_CP095474.1:5247-5392 GCF_023614315.1 Streptomyces sudanensis
ATATGGACCAGATGGGGGACACCGGTATCGGTGACGGCCCGCAACACACGGCGGGTACCACCCACACCGAGCTCGGCGAGATAAACCGGATCATGAGACGGCTGGAAACCCCACGCCAGATGCACCACCGCGTCCGCACCGGTGA
>NZ_CP095474.1:5463-5645 GCF_023614315.1 Streptomyces sudanensis
TGGGGGTCCTCGGGCAGCCGCCGGGCCAGACCCACCAGATCATGCCCACCCTCGGCCCGCAAACGCCCCACGACAGCGGAACCGATGTTCCCGGTCGCCCCGGTGATCACGATACGCATGAAGGAGGAAGTGCCCCCTCACCCACCCACTCACACAGAACGACACGAAGCGATCCGGCANCC
>NZ_CP095474.1:5652-28444 GCF_023614315.1 Streptomyces sudanensis
ANCNANANGNNGCNNGTCGCCNGNNGCNNNCCCCGCAAGGGACCAACAAACACACCCCACCCCGACAAACACCCGGAAGGCCGCAAACCAACAAACACCCACCCACCACCAAGCCAGGGCCGAGAAGCACCATCGGGCCGCGGTCCCTGATGACCAGGCGCATCACCCGCCGGAAGCTCCCGCAGGAGCGGACAGCTGGCCTCTCGCGAGGCCCACCGCGGCTGATCCGATCGGCACCGACCGCCGTCAGTGCCACCAAAAGGTCACCGGGACCCCAAGAGGCCCGCCCATTCCCGCGCCGCCACGACGACCTCATCAGCGCAACCGGCACCACCCAGACCGGTGTCCCGCTGCCCGAAGACCCCAGGTCGTGCTGCCGGACGGCACAACCGGAGCCGTCCTGCGACCACCAGGCCGGCACGCCCTGCTCGACGAACCCGTAGTGTGCGGCAATGACACGAAGCGAGCGACTCGCGGAGCAGCTGGACTGGTACTGGCGCAAGAACCTGCGGCCACGGCTGGACGGTCTTACCGACGAGGAGTACTTCTGGGAGCCGGTGCGCGGCTGCTGGAGCATCCGCCCACGCGGCACGTCGGCCGCACCGATCTCGGCAGGCTCGGGGAAGTGGACGATGGACTGTACGTCCCCTGGTCCGCAGCCGGCGCCGGTGACCACGATTGCCTGGCGGCTGGCGCACATCATCGTCTCGTGCCTGGGCTACCGGGTCGGATGGTATTTCGGCGGCCAGGACGTCGACTCCCAGACGTTCGCCTACGCGGGGACCGCCGACGAGGCGCTGGAACAGCTCGATGAGATGTACGGGAGATGGAACGCGGGGGTCCGCGAACTCTCGGACACCGACCTGGACAATCCGCCCACGAGGGGTTCCGAGCGGTTTCCCATGGAGAACAGGATCCTGCACGTCAACAGGGAGCTGATCCATCACGGCGCCGAGATCTCCCTGCTGCGCGACCTCTACCGCCGGCAGGACGAAGCCGCACCACGCCGGACATGAGCCGGGTACGGTGCCAGGCAGCAGCCGGCCGGCCGCCCCGCCGCCCAAACCCCGCCGTTCGAATTCTGGGCTGGGCAAACACCCAGGCACCGCAGATAGTCATGTCATGTCCAGCTCGCAAACGGACACTGAACCCATACGGCCCGCCAGAGCCCGGGACACAGGCGTGGGCGCCGCTCCGGCGGTGGGGCGGAGGTGGTGTTCCCGGCCACCACCCAGCCCGGGACGGTGGTCGGCGCACCCGTTCTCCGGGGCGGACGGGGCGTCGTAACCTCCCGCGGTCCCCCCGTACCCGACCCGATCCCGGAGGCACCCTGATGCGTCCCTTCCTCGGCTCCGCACCGCGCTTTCGGCGGCGAGGGGCTCCCGCCGCCCTCGCCCTGGCCGCCCTCGTCCTCGCCTCCGCACCCGCCGCGGCCGCCCCCCAGGACCCGGCGGGCTCCTGCGCCCGCCTGGGGAACGTACGGGTGCCGGGTGCCGAACACCAGCGGGCGGCCTGCCTGGAGGAGCTGACCACGGCGGGCACGACCGCCTCCGGGCACACCGACCCGGCGGACTGGGCCGGTCTGACGCCCAGGGGCCTGCCCGTCCCCACCGGGGTCCCCGGCGGCCAGATCGACGGTTACTTCCCCGATACCTCCGCCACCAACAGCAACCACGGCTGGAACCACGACTCCCAGTTCGTCATCCGCCTCCCCGACCGCTGGAACGGCGGCCTCGTGGTCGCGGGCACCCCCGGCAACCGCGAGCAGTACGCCAACGACCGGGCCGTCGCCGACTGGGTACTGGCCCGCGGATACGCCTACGCGGCCACGGACAAGGGCAACACCGGCCTCGCCTTCCACCGGGACGGCCACGCCCCCGGCGACGCCATCGCCGAGTGGAACCACCGCCTCACCCAGCTCACCAGGGCAGCCCGCGCCACGGTGGCGCAGTACTACCACCGGCCCCCCTCGCGCACCCTCGCCACCGGGTTGTCGAACGGCGGGTACCTGGTGCGCTGGCAGTTGGAGAACCACCCGGAGCTCTACGACGGGGGCGTCGACTGGGAGGGCACGCTGTGGCGGGCCGACGGCCCCACCCTGCTGGACTTCCTGCCGAAGGCGCTGCGCGCCCACCCCGTGTACGCCGCAGGGGGTGACGGCGCGCGCGAGGCGCAGCGGGCCCTGCACGCCGCCGGGTTCCCCGCCGGATCGGAGTTCCTGTGGGCCCACCACCACAGGATCTACTGGGACCTGACCCAGCGCATCTACCGGGAGGAGATCGACCCCGGGTTCGACGGCGCGACGGAGGCCGGCACCCCGTACTGCACGACGGGTACGCCCGCCTGCGACGCCGACTACGACTATGCGGCGCGCCCCGCTGAAGTCCGGCAGGCCGTGCAGAAGATCGCCCTCACCGGACGGATCGGCAAACCGCTGATCACCCTGCACGGCACCCTGGACGTCCTGCTGCCGATCAGCCGGGACTCCGACGTGTACGCCCGCATGGTGCACAAAGCCGGCCGGGACCATTTGCACCGCTACTACCGTGTCGAGGGCGGCACCCACACCGACTCGCTGTTCGACGTCTTCCCCGACCGGCTGCGACCGCTCGCCCCCTGCCACCGCAGCGGCTTCGCCGCGCTCGAACGGTGGCTCTCCGCGGGGGTCCTGCCGCCCGCATCGAAGACCGTCCCGCTGCCCGCCGGGGCGGACGCGGCGGCGCTGGTGAACCGCTGCCCGCTCGGCGGGTGACGGACACCCGGCGGGCGGGCGCGGGCCCCGTGCCCGCCCGCCGGACCGGTGGTGGGGGCCGCCACGGTGCGGGGGCGCTTTGTGGCGGTCCCCGCCATGGGGCGTACCGGGGAGGGCTCCCTAGGGTTCCCGCCATGACGAACACCTCCCCCTGCCCGGCCCTCCCGCCGGCGGCCGGTACGGTCGACCTGAGCGGGCGCACGGCCCTGGTGACCGGTGGCGGCGGCGGCATCGGCCGGGCCTGTGTGCTCGCTCTGGCGCGGGCCGGAGCCGCCGTGCACGTGGTCGACCGGGACGCCGAGGCGGCCCGGACCGCCGCGCAGGCCGCCGGGGGCACCGCCCACGTGGCCGACCTCGCGGACCCGGCCGCCATCGACCTCCTTCCGGCCGGGGTCGACATCCTGGTCAACAACGCCGGCCTGCAGCACGTGGCCCCGCTCACGGAGTTCCCCCCGGAACGCTTCGACCTGATCCAGCGGGTGATGGTCACCGCTCCGTTCCTGCTGATGCGCCGGGTCCTGCCGCACATGTACGCCCGCGGCTGGGGCCGCGTCGTCAACATCTCCAGCGTCCACGGGCTACGGGCCAGCCCCTACAAGTCCGCCTACGTCGCCGCCAAACACGCCCTGGAAGGGCTGAGCAAGGTCGCCGCACTCGAAGGCGCCCCCCACGGAGTGACCAGCAACTGCGTCAACCCCGGGTACGTCCGCACCCCGCTCGTCGAAGGCCAGGTGCGGGACCAGGCCGCCCTCCACGGCATCGACGAAAGCGACGTACTCCACGGCGTCATGCTCGCCCGCTCCGCGGTCAAACGCCTCCTGGAGACCGAGGAGGTCGCCGCGGCCGTCCTCTGGCTGTGCGGCCCCCACTCCGGCTACCTCACCGGTGCCTCCCTGCCGCTCGACGGCGGCTGGACCGCCAACTGAGCCACCCCCACCCGCCGCCAGGACACCGTCACCGCCTCCCCTCCCTGACAGCAGGTCAGGGAGGGGAGGCGGCTCCATGAGGACGAGGTGCGGTCCCCGCAGGCCCTCCGCGTCGCTCCCGGCCCCTACCGGGCGCCCACGGCGTCGTCGTCCCTCCGCGTGCCGGGCCCGCGGACCGCCGGGGGTACGGAGTAGGTGACCGTCGCGGTGGCGGCCAGGGTGTCGGCACTGTCGCGGAGTTCCGCGAGGACGACGCACAGGCTCCTGCCGAACTTGGCCATCCTCGTGTGCGTGCGGAGCAGGCCGGGGCGGGGACGGCTGAGGTAGCTGATCTGGAGGGAGCTGGTCAGGGCCATGAGGGTGGGGCTCCCCAGGCGGGCGTTGACGAGGAGGAAGGCGGCCAGGTCCACGAGAGCGGCCTGTTCGGGGCCGGAGACGGTGCCACCGGGCCGGAGGCGGAGGCGGGTGCCGTCGGCCTCCATGGTGAGGTGGGTGCGGGTGGCCTCGGTGACGCGGCAGGCGGCGTAGTCCTCGAAGTCCCGCGCGATCATCTCGTTGAGCGCGGCCGGGGTCATCGGGGCGCCGTCGACCGGAACGGCCGACTCGACGGGCATGGGGGTCCCTTCCGGGGGGCGCGGGTCACGCGAAGGCCTTGGCCAGCCGGCGCAGGCCCTCGGTGATCTCCTCGGGGGAGTGGGTGGTGAAGGACAGGCGCAGCGCGGCCGGGTCCGGGGTGCCGGCGAAGAACGGCGCTCCGGGGACGTAGGCCACCTCGTGCCTGATGGCGACGTGGAGGAGCCGGGTGGCGTCGTGTCCCTCGGGCAGGGCGACCCAGACGAACATGCCGCCCGCCGGGCGGTTCCAGCGGCTGCCGAAGGGCAGGGCGGTGGACAGGCCGGCGAGGAGGGCGTCGCGGCGTTCCCGGTAGGCGTCGCAGATGGTCCGGATGTGGGCGTCCAGGTCGCTGTCGCGCAGGTAACGGGCGGCCGCGGCCTGGTCGACGGTGGAGGTGTGCAGGTCGGCGGCCTGTTTGGCGAGGACGCAGGACCGGCGGATGGCCGCGGGGGCCCGCAGGTAGCCCAGGCGCAGGCCCGGGGCCATGATCTTGGAGAAGGAGCCGAGGACGATGGTGCGGTCGGACGCGGCGGGGGACGCGGCGATCCAGGGCACCTGCTCGCCCTCGTAGCGGAGCTCGCCGTAGGGGTCGTCCTCGACGATCCAGAAGCCGTGCCGGGCGGCGGCTTCGGCGACGGCGGCGCGCCGCGCGGCCGGGAGCGTGCGGCCGGTGGGGTTCTGGAAGGTGGGGACCAGGTACAGCAGCTTGGCCGGTTCGCGTGCGGCGATCTCGTCCAGTGCCTCGGGGATGATGCCGTCGTCGTCGGTGGGGACGGGGACGACGCGGGCGCCGGCGAAGCCGAAGGTCTGGAGGGCGGCCAGGTAGCAGGGGTCCTCGACGAGCACGATGTCGCCGGGTTCCAGGGTGGCCGTGGTGATGAGGGTGAGGGCCTGCTGCGAGCCCGTCGTGATCATCAGGTCGTCGGCGCCGGTCGGCAGTGCGCGTGCCGTGAGGCGCTGTGCGACGGCCTCGCGCAGGTCGGCGTCGCCCTCGGTGGTGGAGTACTGGAGGGCCCGGCCGGGGGCGTCGGCCAGTACGCGGTCGAAGGCGGCCCTGAGGCCGTCCGTGTCGAACAGCTCCGGAGCCGGAAGTCCCCCTGCGAAGGAGATCACTTCGGGGCGCGCGGTGAGCGAGAGGATGTCCCGGACCGGCGAGGAAGCGACGTTGGCCAGACGGGAAGCGACTGCGGGCGGGGGAACCGGATGCCTCATGCGGCAAGCATATAGAGGCCCAGGTGGCTGTCCAGGCCGTGAACACGGACCGGGGCCATTGCGCGGGGCCGTCCGGTCCCGTCCGCTCCGGTTTTCCCCCGGTCCGTTATTCGGGGGGCGCGGCCCGGTGCGGGGGATTGCGCGCGGGAACTCCTGACTTGTTTTCGGCGAGGCGGCCCGGGCGTGCGCGGCGGCTCGCGGCGGCGGGGGCGCTTCGCAGGTGGGAGGTGACGGGCGGGGCGCGTTCCGCGAGGGGCGAGGTGATCGCCTTTTGCGTTTGCGGGGCGGAACGGGACGGGATCCGGGCATTCTTCGGAAACGTACCGGCCACCGCGACCGAGAGCCGTCCGTTGATCGGGCGTCCCGGTGTGTCTATCGTCGGCTCGACCTGTCGGAACAAAGGCATCGGCCGGCGGTACGGAAACCCGGGACCGGAACAAATGATTCCGTTCGGGCCGCGCGGAATCCCCGTCCATGCTTTTCTCCACCGAATCCGGCGACCCGGCGCGTCCGGGTCCGACGGGCGAGCGAGGGGCGGAAACGCGCATGTCATCCACCATTCCGAGCGACGAGGTGGTCGTGGTCCGGACTCCCGGGGAATTCCTCGCGATGCCCGAGGACTACCGGGAGATCGCCATCCGGGGAATGCTCGTCAACACCGAGGGCGAACTCTCGGGCGGCGACGACTACGTACAGGTCTTCCTGCCGCTGGCGCCGAACGCCGAGGAGCGGCAGGTCTGCGCGGAAAGGGCGGTCGAGGAGTACGACCACTACAAGATCGGAAAGCGCGTCCTCGCCGACATCGGCGTCGACACGACCTACCTGGAGAAGCAGACGCTCGCCGAGCGGAAGCTCTTCGCGGGCCACGAGTTCCACGAGTGCACCACCTGGGCCGAGCGCGGCGTCTTCTCCTACGTCGGTGAGGAGACGGCGATGGTGATGATCTCCGAATTCGCCCGGAGCAGCTACAAGCCGTGGGCGGAGGCCGTGCGCACCATCATCCTCGACGAGAAGGTCCACATCGCGCACGGGGCGCGGATCTGCCGCACCCTGGCCGCGACGGGTGAGGGCCGCGAGGAACTGCAGCGGGCGCTGGACCGGCTGTGGCCCGGTTTCGAGCGCATCTTCGGCAGTTCGAGGTCCGAGCGTTCCCGCATGGCCGTCCGCTACGGGCTGCGGCAGACGACGAACGGCCAGGCGCGCGACGTCTGGCGGGAGAAGGTGACGCCGCGCATCAGGAACCTGGGGCTGAAGGTTCCCGAGTAGGGCGGGAAGCGCCCGGAGCGACAGGCGCCGGAAGCGACCGCGGCAGCGGGTTCGGACGATTCCGAGGACGAGGAGCACACCCCCATGGCGACACCCGTCACGATAGGCAGGCGCCCCCTCACCCGCAGGGAGGCCAAGGAGCGCACGGCGGCCCTGCTGGCGAAGCGGCCGGACCTGGCCGACCGGCTGCACCGCCTGCGCCGGCTCGGACGCACCGTCCGCTCGTGCGAGGTCCACCTGACCAACACGTGCAACATCCGCTGCAAGGGCTGCTGGTACTTCGAGGGCGGCTTCGACACGGCGGTCAGGGAACTGTCCGACATCGGCAAGATCAAGGCGTTCGCGCGGAGGCTGCGTGACGACGGGGTCAACCAGGCGACACTGATCGGCGGTGAACCCACGCTGGTCCTGCGCCGCGTGGAGGCGTTCGTCGAGGAACTCCCCTACATCACCGTCTCCACCAACGGGCTGCGGCCGATGCCCGTGCAGGGCTTCGAGCACATCGCGGTCGCCGTCAGCGTCTTCGGCGGCGGGCCGCTCGACGACGACCTGCGCGCCATCCGCGTCAACGGGTCGAAGTTCACCGGCCTGTTCGACACGGCGCTGTCCCATTACCGCGACGACCCCCGGGTGCTGTTCATCTTCGCGCTCTCCGAGGCCGGACTGCCCCATCTGGAGCCGACGGTCCGGAAGATCGCGGACAACGGCAACATCGTCACGTTCAACTTCTACAGCGAGCACGGCTCCGACCACCCGCTGCGGATCGAGAACGAGCGCCGGGTGCTGGAGGAGGCGCTGCGGGTCAAGGAACTGTACCCGCAGGCGGTGGTGAGCCATCCGTACTTCATCCGCGCCCTCGTCACCGGCACCTCCCACTGGGGCGCCCGCTTCGGCTACGACGTCTGCCCGAGCCTGAGCGTGGACCATCCGGACCACGAGGAGCGCGTCGCCAACGGCAATCCGGTGATCCCCGGTTTCGCCGCCTGGGGCGCCGACTACGAGTCGCTGCAGTTCTGCTGCACCTCCGGCGACTGCGGCGGCTGCCGGGACAGCCAGGCCGTCTACAGCTGGCTGGTGGTCAGCGCCAACCGGTTCCTGGACAGCACGGAACGGCTGGAGGAGTGGCTGGACATCGCGGAGAGCTACTGGCGGCAGTGGCGCTGGTCGCCGTTCCACGCCGCCGGGGCGGCGTAGNNCCCNNNGACCGCGGGCCTGCGCCCCCCNCCCCNNNNCCCCGTACGAGGAAGGCGGAACACCCATGCCCGACCGCGCAGCGATCGAGAAGTTCGTCCATGACGCCCTGGTGGAACTCGGCGTCGACGAGGCGGACATCGTCCCGGACGCCGCACTCGACGACCTGGAGATCGACTCGCTCGACATGGTCGAACTGGCACAGACGATCAAGAGGGACCTGGGGATCCCGGTGAAGCCGAAGGACTTCGACGGCCTCGACACCGTCGGCCAGGTCTTCGAGCTCTGCCGTGAGAGGGCCGGACTTGAGTGACGCGGCGACGGGCGCGGTGGTGACGGGCTTCGGCGCGGTCACCCCGCTCGGCGTCGGCGCCGACACGCTGCACGAGCGGGCCGTCGCCGGGGAGAGCGCACTGCACGGCGGGCGCGGCCACTGCCGCGGCTTCCGCGCCGCCGACCACCTCCCCCGCCACCTCGTGCGCCGTACCGACCGCTTCACGCAGTTCGCCCTGGTGGCGGCGGACGAAGCGGTGGCGCGGGCCGGCTGGACCCCCGGCGCCCTCCCGTACGACGCCGCGCGCGTCGCCTGTGTCATCGGCTGCGGGCTCGGCGGCACGGCCAGCTTCGAGGCGCAGGGCCCGGTCCTCGCGGAGCAGGGCGCCGAGTACGTCTCGGCGCTGATGGTGCCGCAGATGATGGCCAACGCCGCCGCGTCGCACCTGTCGATGCGGTACGGGTTCAGAGGCGAGTCGCTGTGTGTGGCCTCCGCGTGCAGCAGCGGGGCGCAGGCCATCGGCGCGGGACTGCGGCTGCTGGCCGCGGGCGCGGCGGACGCCGTCGTGGTGGGCGGGGCGGAGGCGTCGACGTCGGAACTCGTCAGCGCCGCCTTCCGCAACGCCGGGGCGCTCTCCCCCACCGGCCGCTGCCTGCCGTTCGACACCGACCGGGACGGCTTCGTCATCGGGGAGGGCGCGGGCGTCCTGGTGCTGGAGACGGCCCGCGGCGCCACCCGGCGCGGGGCCGGGGTCCTCGGCGCCGTGCGCGGCTACGGCGCCACCTCCGACGCCCATCACCTCACCGCTCCCGACCCCGGCGGCGGCCCGGCGGCCGAGGCCGTCGTCCGGGCCCTGCGCCAGGCCGGGACGGACCCCGGCGAGCTGGACTACGTGAACGCCCACGGCACCGGTACTCCCCTCAACGACCGGTCGGAGTGCGACGCCCTGCGCCTCGCCCTCGGCGGCGCCGTACTGGCCCGGGTCCCGATGTCGTCCAGCAAGGGCGGTCTGGGGCACCTCTTCGGCGCGGCCGGGGCGGTGGAGGCCGTCGCCACGCTGCAGGCGCTGCGCCGCGGTGTCGCGCCCCCGACCGCCGGCCTGCGGCGGCCGGACGAGCGGCTCGGCAGGCTGGACCTGATCCGGACGGCGCGTGAGCTGCCCGGCGGGCGGGCGCGGGTGGGCCTGTCGACGTCGTTCGGTTTCGGCGGCCACAACGCGGCGCTCGTGCTCTCCGCCTCCTCGACCGACGAAAGGCCGTAGCACGATGCTCGGTTTCGAAGGACGCCGCTACCTGGTGACCGGGGTCCTCAACGACGGCTCCATCGCCTGGCACACCGCCGAGGCCCTCCAGGAGGCGGGCGCGGAGGTCCTGCTGACCGGATTCGGCCGTACGCGGCGGATCACCGAGGCCGCGGCGGCCGGGTTGCCGCGCCCCACCGACGTCCTGGAACTCGATGTCACCCGGCCGGGTGATCTCGTCCGGCTGGCCGGGGACCTCGGGGACAGGTGGGGCTCGGTCGACGGCGTCCTGCACGCGATCGCCGCCGCCCCGCAGTCCGCGCTGAGCGGCAACTTCCTCACCACTCCCGTGGAGAGCGCCACCCACGCCCTGCACACGGCGGCCGTGTCCCTGCACGGGCTCACCACCGCCCTGGCCCCGCTGCTGGCGGAGAGCCGGGGCAGCGTCGTGGGGCTGGACTTCGACTCCTCCGGCGCCTGGCCCGGCTACGACTGGATGGGCGTCGGCAAGGCCGCGCTCGGTGCCGTCTGCCGCTACCTCGCCCTGTACCTCGGTGGCAGCGGCATCCGCGTGAACCTCGTCGCCGCCGGGCCCGTCGAGACGGTCGCGGGGTCCGCCATCAGCACCTTCGACGCGATCGCCGACCGCTGGGAGCGGGAGGCGCCGCTCGGCTGGGACCGCGCGGACGTGCGGCGCCTGACCGGGCCCGTCCTGTTCCTGCTCTCCGACCTCGCCTCCGCCGTCACCGGTGAGATCGTGCACGCCGACGGCGGCATGCACGCCGTCCGCATGGGCGTGGGGGACCGGACCCGTCCGCAGGGGGGCGCGCGATGACGGCGGTGGTCACCGGTGTCGGGGCCGCGCTGCCCGAACGCGTCGTGCCGAACAGTCACTTCGAGGCGATCGGTTCGTCCGACGAGTGGATCGTCCGGCGGACGGGGATCAGGCGGCGGCACTTCCTGCCCGAGGACGGCCGGCTGGCCGACCTCGCCGTCACCGCCGCCCGGACGGCGCTCCGGCAGGCCGGGCGGGACGCCGCCGACCTGGGGCACGTCGTCGTCGCGACGACCACCCCGGACCGGACGACGCCCGGGCTGGCGGTGGAGGTGGCCGCGCGGCTGGGCACGCGGCAGGCCGCCGCCTTCGACCTGCACGCGGCCTGTGCCGGATTCGTGTACGCCCTGGACCACGGGGTGGCCCTCATCGAGTCCGGGCGGGCGAAGGCCGTCCTCGTCTGCGGGGCGGAGGCGCTGACCCGCATCACCGACACCGCGGACCGGTCGACGGCCGTCCTCCTCGGGGACGGCGCCGGTGCCGTCGTCCTCACCGACCTCCCGGACGCCCCGGTCGCGCCCGCGTTCCACCTGGCCTCCGACGGCGAGCACGTCGGGCTGCTCTTCGCCGACCGCCACGACCGCAAGCTCCGCATGGACGGGCCGGAGATCTTCGTGCACGCGGTGGAGAAGATGAGCGACGCGGCCCGGCGGGTGCTGGAACGAAGCGGGCTGGCCTGCGACGACATCGACCTCTTCGTCGCCCACCAGGCCAACGCCCGCATCGTGAGGGCCGTGGGCAAGGAGGTCGGGGTGCCGCCCGAGCGCCTGTTCCTCAACGTCGACCGGGTGGCCAACACCTCGTCGGCGTCCATCCCCATCGCCCTGGCCCACGCGCTGGAGGAGGGCCGGCTGGGGCCGTCCGGTGTGCTGGGCGTGGCCGCCTTCGGCGCGGGCCTCACCTGGGGTGCCGGGGTGCTCGGCTGGCGGCTGGGATGAGCGCCGGGCGTCCGCGCCTGCCGCTGCTGGGCGAGATCACGGCGCCCGACGGGGCACGCCTCACCGTGCGGGTGCAGGCGCGGGACGACGCCGCCGCCCCCGTCGCCGTCCTGCTGCCCGCCATGGGGACGCCGGCGCGCACCTACCTCCCGTTCGTGCGGGCACTGCACCGGCAGGGCATGACGGTCGTGACGACGGACCTGCGCGGGCAGGGTGAGAGCGTGCCCGCGCCGACGCGCGGTGTCCGTTTCGGCTACCGGGAGATCGTCGAGCACGACATCGGGGCCGTGCTCGACATCGTCGGCGCCGCCTATCCCACGGCTTCGCGGCTGCTGGTCGGGCACAGCCTGGGCGGGCAGCTGGGGCTGGTGCACTGCGGGCTGTTCCAGCCGCCGCGCCTCGCCGGCGTCGTGCTCGTCGCCAGTGGTTCCGCCTGGTACCGGGCGCTGGGGCGGAACGGGGCACGCTGGCTGGTGCGCAGTCAGCTCGGCGCCGTGGCGGCCGGGGTGCTCGGGTACTGGCCCGGGGACCGGTTCGGGTTCGGCGGGCGGGAGCCGGCGCGGCTCATGCGGGACTGGGCGCGCCAGGTGCGCACCGGACGCTACGTCGTGCCGGGGGCGCGGGCCGACTACGAGCGGGCGCTGCGGGCGGTGGCCCTGCCCGTCCTCGCCGTCGACGTCGAGGACGACACCATGGCGCCGCCGGCGGCCGTGGACCACCTGTGCGCCAAGCTGCCCGCCGCCCGCGTCGAACGCCTCCACTACGCGCGCGCCGACGCGGACGGCCGTCCGCTGGGCCACTTCCGCTGGATACGGCACCACGGCGGCCTCGTCGGGCGTGTCGGGGCCTGGACGGCGCGGGTCACCGCCTCCGGGCGGGCGGCCTGAGTGCCGGGCGGGCCCCCGCCGCCGGTCCGCCCGCCCGGCGGCGGGGGAGCCGTCCGCGCGTCGGCCCTCGGCGGCGGGCGGTGAGGTCCCGGAGGGGTCGGCGCGCGGGCACGGCTCCGGGGACGGGCGGCGCCGGCGTCCTCGGTGTCCGCCGCCGGGCGGGCGCCCGGGCCTCCCCGGTGTCCGCTTCCGCCCGCCGCACGGCCCGCGGCCGGTGACGGCCCGCCGGTGACCGCGGCCGGCCCCGGCCTCCGACGCCCCCTCCTCGCCGACCCGCCGTACCGGAGGATCCCCGATGTGTCCCGTGCCCTCGTACGACCCCGGAACCGTGCCGGCCCTGCTGGCCCGCAGCGCCGCCGCGCACCCCGATCGCCCGGCCCTGCGGCTGGGCGCCGACGAACTGACGTTCGCCGAGTTGGACGGCCTCAGCTCCCTGGCCGCCGCCCGGCTCCGCTCCCTGGGCACGGCGCCCGGGGACCGCGTCGCCCTCCTCCTCCCGAACAGTCCCGTCTTCGCGGTGCTGTACTACGGCGTCCTGCGCGCCGGGGCGATCATCGTGCCCCTCAACCCCCTGCTGAAGGCCGGGGAGGTGGAGCACTGCCTGAGCGACGCCGGGGCCGCCCTCCTCCTGACCTGGCACCAGGACTCGCGGGAGGCGGTGGAGGGCGCCCGCCGGGCCGGAACCCCGTGTCTCGTGGTCGAACCGGAGGCCTTCCTCGACGGCCTGCGGGGCTGCCGTCCGCCGGCCCGCGACGAGCCGCGCTCACCGGCCGACTCCGCCGTCGTCCTCTACACGTCCGGAACCACCGGCCGTCCCAAGGGCGCCGAACTCACCCACCGCAACCTGCGCCGCAACGTCGAGGAGGGGGCGCGCGTACTCCGCCTGGGCCCCGCCGACGTCGTCTTCGGCGGGCTGCCGCTCTTCCACTCCTTCGGGCAGGTCATGGGGCTGAACTGCGCCGTGTCGGTGGGCGCCTGCCTGACCCTGCTGCCCCGCTTCACGCCGGCGGACGCCCTCTCCGTGATCGAACGGGACCGGGTGACCGTCTTCCTGGGCGTCCCGACGATGTACATGCTGATGCTGCGGCTGGCGCGGAGCCCCGGGTACGAGCCGCGCGACCTCTCCACCCTGCGTGTCGGCCTGTGCGGCGGTTCCCCGCTGCCCGTGGAGGTGCTGCGCGCGTTCGAGGGGACGTTCGCCTGCGCCGTGCTGGAGGGGTACGGGCTGTCGGAGTCGTCGCCCCTCGCCTGCGTGAACCGCATCGACCGCGAGCGCGTCGCCGGCACGGTCGGCATCCCCCTCGACGGCGTCGAGATGCGCGTCGTCGACCGTGCGGGCAGGGAACTGCCCGACGGCGAGGTGGGCGAGATCGTCATCCGCGGGCACAACGTCATGCGGGGCTACTGGCGGCGCCCGCGGGCGACCGCCGAGGCCGTGCGGGACGGCTGGCTGCACACCGGCGACCTCGGCACCCGGGACGCGCGGGGGGACTTCCGGATCGTGGACCGCATCAAGGACCTCGTCATCCGCGGCGGCCTCAACGTCTACCCGCGCGAGGTGGAGGAGGTCCTCCACGCCCATCCGGCGGTCGCCGAGGCGGCCGTCGTCGGGGTACCGCACGAGATCCACGGCCAGGAGGTCGCCGCCGCCGTGGTGCTGCGCGACGGGGCGTCGGCCACGGCGCAGGAGCTGCTCGCCTTCGTCCGCGAGCGGGTCGCGCCCTTCAAGTACCCGCGCATCGTGTGGATCACCGACCACCTGCCGAAGGGCCCCACGGGCAAGGTCCTGAAGCGGGAGATCGTCCGGCTCGCGCCCGGGCCCGGCGCCGACTGAGGCACCCGGGCCGCGGACGGGGGGCGGGGCCGGCACCGCCGGCCCCGTCCGGCCTCAGGCGCATCGTCGCCGCCGGCCCCACCGGCACCACCGTCGAGTGGTACGACGACTCATCCGATCAGGGCCACGGCCTGGGGTTTCCTCCCCGCCGGCCCTCCGAGGCCGGCACCGAACCAGCACCGGGACCGTTCGTTGCCGAGCCGCCCGTCCGGACTCGTGTCGAACGTGTTGTCCCGGGGCGCGGGTTCCTCACCCGCGCCCCGGCCGGCTCACCGTAGCCGTGACAACGGATCCGCACCGACGGGCGCGGAGCGCCCGGACGAACGCCGGCCGAAGGTCCCACAAGGGTTGCGGGTCTCCGCCGATGGGCAGCGTTGTACGGCGGAATCGGGCTGTGGGAGGGGATGTGGCGCGCAAGAGGTCTCTGGCGGGTCAGCTGCTGTCCGCGTACCAGCAGCGCCAGAAGGAGAAGGCGGCCGAACGGAAGCGGCAGCAGCAGGAGGAGTTACGGCGGGCGCGGGCGGCGGAACAGGAGCGGCAGCGGCAGGAGCGCGCCGAGGCGCAGGCGGCCAGAGAGCAGGCCCGGGCCTGGGAGCAAGCGCGCAAGGCTGCCGAGAAGGAGCAGGCGGACCGCGCCCGCAAGGCGGAACAGGTCGTACGGGACCTGGAGCGTCGGCAGACTGAGCGCGACCGGGCAGCGGCGCAGCGCCGGAAGGCCGGGGAACGAGCGGCGAGGGAAACCGAGAAGGCGGCCAAGGTACGGGCCGTGGAGGCTGCGCGTACGGAAGCCGAGCGGCGCACCCGTGGCGTCCTGGACCGTCTGGAGCAGTTGGAGACGATCCTCCACCGGCGCGCAGGCGGCCTTCACGCGCACCGCCTTCCCGCTGAGGCCGCGTTTGCCGACGAAGGGGCAGACGGTTTGGTGGCCGTCCTGGAGAGGGCCCTCGCTCAGGTGGACCACCCCGAAGGGCTGCGTGGCGCGCTGCGTCTCGCGTTCGTCCCGGAGACCCGGGAGCTGATGCTGGAACTCGACCTGCCGGGGCAGGACGTGGTTCCCGCCGCCGCCGGCTACCGCTACCGGGCGTCGCCCGCCCCGGGAGGAGTCGTGCCCCAGCCCCGAAAGCCGGCCGAGACAAAGGCTCTGTACCAAGCGCTCGTGGCGCGGATGGCCCTGCGTGCCATCGGCGACGCCTTCGCCGTCGCACCTCCCGCCCTCGTGGACGTCGTCGCCTTCAACGGTCATGTCCGCAGTAAGGACAAGGCCACCGGCAAGCCGATCCGCCCCTGCCTCGTCAGCCTTCGGAGCACGCGGGGAACCTTCGACGACCTGGTACTGGACGAGCCCGAACTGGATCCGGTCGCCTGCCTGCACCACCTGAACGCCATCGTCTCCGCACACCCCTACGACCTCGAACCGGTGCGCCCTGTGGTCACCTTCGACCTCGGCAAGTACAAGCTCGCCCCGGAGGTCGACGTCGTCGCGGGACTGGACAGCCGACCGGACCTGGTGGCGCTCGACCCCATCGAGTTCGAGCACCTCATCAGGCGCCTGTTCGAGGCGATCGGCCTCAAGGCGTGGGTGACACAAGCCTCCCGCGACGACGGCGTGGACGCGGTCGCCACCAACGAGGACCCGATCACCGGCGGCCTGTGCATCATCCAGGCGAAGCGCACCAAGAACGCCGTCCCCGCCGAAGCAGTACGCGCGCTCGCCGGTGTCATGCACGACAAGGCCGCAGCCAAGGGCATCCTCGTCACCACCGGCTGGTTCGGAAGGACCAGCAAGGACTTCGCCTACCGCACCGGCCGCATGGAACTCATCGACGGCCGCGGCCTCAAGTCCCTGCTCCTGGAGCACCTGGGGATCGACGCGCTGATCGGACTGCCCAAAGTTCCGCCCGGTTGGGAAGCCCGAGACCTCACCTGAGACGAAGCGGCCGACGGGCCGGCTGTGCCGTGCCCGGGCGGACGCCCGCAACGGTCACTTCATCCCGACGGGCCGGAGCGACATCGAGCCCGACGTGCGGTCGCCCCAGCCGCCACGTCAGGGCCAGTCGGTGTTTTCCAGACCGAGGCCGGAGCGGGCACCGCGGGCGGCTTGGTGGTCGGAGTGGGAGAGGGTGCAGCGGCCTTCGGACATGATGTGCAGGCGGGTGTTGGCGGCGACGACCTCTTCGAGGCGGGCGGCCAGGACAGTGACCAGCGCGACAGCCAGGGCCGTCCCGTTCCCGAGCCGATCACTGGCACCGACGCCCGCCTCGCCTGCGTCGCTGTCGCCCGCGCTCGCCACCAGCTCGACCTCGGCGGCCTGGCGGGACCGGCAGCTGCCCTGTTGCCCCCGGTGCGGCGTAAAGGCCGCCTCATTCGGCCTGTCGGCGGTAGGCGCTGACAGGCCGCCAGCACGATGTCCCGAATCGCCTCAGCCGCGGTACGGTCACGCTCGAGGAGGGCGTTGCGTGCGCGGACAGCACTGTCGTTGTGCTTTGCCGTTCGGGCATGTGGTCAGCGCCGGCGCCAGGTGCGCACTTCGAGGTGGAGGATATGCGCGTCTTCCCGGATGCGTCCGGTCTCAACCAACCAGTGACGGACGGCGGCGGTGACGTCTCCGCCGGCAGCGTCGACGCGGCGGGCGAAGTCGGCGGCGTCGAAGCCGCCGGTCTGGGCAGAGCCGTAGGAGCGTTCCTCGGTGTGGTCGGCGCGCTGGATCACGTCGCGGCGGATGCCGGGTGAGTCGGTGCGAGCACCCGAGGGGTGCAGGTAGCCGGTCTTGGCGAGGCGGACGGTGAAGGCCAGGCGCAGGCCCCGGCGGGCCGCTTCGGCGATCAGGGGGCGCAGGCGGGCGGAGCCGGAGGCGATGGCCTGGGCGCCGACGCGGCCGGTGCCGGAGCCGGTGGGGGTGATCAGGACGGCCTTGGTGCGCACCCGGGCCCGGGCGCCGGAGGCGGTGGTGCGGCGCTGGGTGTGGCGGGCGGCGAGGGCGGTGAGTTCGGGGAGGTCGGTGATGCCGCCGGTCTCGACGGCGGTCAGGACCTGCTGGAGGGCGGGGACGAAGGCTGCGCCTTTGTTCCTGGTGTAGAACTGCGAGACCAGGGACGGGTCGCGGTCGATGATGCGGGCGATGTCCCGTTTGGTGTAGCCGGCCTGTTGCAGCCGGTCGGCGAGGCGGGCCGCCTCGTTCAACCGGTCCGGTGTCCTTGGCTGGTCGCGGCGGGAGCGGGGCGGCATCAGCCCCCCTGGCGGACGGTGAGGGCGGCTCGTCCGGCATCCCGCAGGGCGAGGAGTTCTTCTTCCGTGGCGGGAGCGGCGACGGGGCCGGGGAGGTGTCCCTTGAGGAGGTAGTCGCCGGGCTGGTGGTGGTAGGGCCAGTGGTGGGACCGGGTGAGGTAGAGGGCGTCGGTGCGGAAGGCGACGACGGTGCCGGGCTCGGTGTGCAGGGCTCCGGCGTAGGTGTCCTCGTCGCGGTGGCGTTGGGTGAGCAGGGCGGCGCGGGCGGCGGACCAGATCGCGGCGGCCCATTCCGGGTGGGCGTTGGGGTCGCGGGTGAAGCCGGTCGGTTTCTGCCAGGTGATCAGTTCGTTGTCGAAGCCGATGATTTCGGCGTCCGGCGGTACGTCGCGTTCCATGGTGCGGAGGGTGGTGCCGGTGACCATGCGGGGGCGCTGGGCGAAGGAGCCGATGCCGTAGAGCAGGATGGAGCGCACGGCCCGGGAGGCGAGGTGGGCGGCGCGGGCCTGCTGGGGGTCGCCCTGGAAGCGGGCCTGCGCGGAGAGGTCGGTCCAGGTCTCCTTGAGCTTTTTGGCCCAGTCGTCCAGGGGTTTGCCGTCCTCCCACAGGATGCCGTCGAGGATTTCGATCTTCCACGGGGTCAGGGGGTTGGTCAGGGCGGTGTGGATTTCGGGTCCGCCGGCCCAGGTGGTGAAGATGGTTCCGGGCCGAGCGGGGTAGTGCCAGGCGCGGTCTCCGGGGGCGGGTGCGGGGAGGAGACCGACGTGGTTCCAGGTGTCGGGGACGGTGACGCGCACGTGCCAGTGCCCGCACCCGTACAGGGCCCGCATCTGTTCCTTCTCGCTCCAGGCGGCGAAGGAGTGGGCGGTGACGCGGCGGGGTGTGCCGATGGGGGATTTCCAGGTGTGCTTGGCGTAGGCGAAGGTGCGGTCGTACTCGACGAGTTGGGGCAACTGCTCGGGAACTCGGGGCGGGGTGAGCAGTTCGTTGCGGCCTTGTCCGGCTGTGGCGTGGAGCAGGCCGCGCAGTTCCTCCGACAGGACGGGGAAGCCGTCGGCGTGCTGGCCACGGGTGGGGATGGTGCGCGTCCACAGGTCGCGGCCGGTCTGTGAGGGGGAGCCCATGATGACCGCGTCGTCCCAGTGGCGGCGCAGCGCCTGCCATAACAGTACGAACGCGTCGCGAACGGTGTGGGGGTCGTCGCCGTCGGTGTCGAACCACTCCCCGACGGAGCGGATCTCCACGTGGTGGTCGCCACTGGCGGATTGGTAGCGGCCGACGGGGTTGCGGGCGTGGACGAAGTGTCCGGCCATCCGGTCGCGGCCGCGGCCGGTGTCGGTGCGCCATCCCGGGATCGGGGCGTTCAGCCAGGCGGCGACCGCGTCACGCAGGTAGGGGTGGCGGTCGGCGTCCCGGTGCCAGGGGTCGCCTGCGGTGATGTAGATGCGTTCCACGCCCTCGGGGACGGTGTGGAAGACGGCGGTGAGGATGTCGGCGGCCGACCGGCCGGCGAGGTCGAGACGGTGGGTCTGGCTGCGGTGGACCAGGACCCCTGTGGTGGCGTCCAGGAAGACCGTGGAGCGCGCCTGCTGGGTGAAGTTCGGCCTGGTGGAGAGCAGACCGGCGGTGTGAGTGAACCAGGCGTCACCGTGGGAACCGGCCGGGATCGACGGGAGCTCCCGCTGCACCTTCGAGGGTGCTGCGGGCGGCTCCGAAGGCACGGTGTGCGCCTCCCCGGGGGCAGCGGTGCCTTCGGAAGCAGGGGTCGTTGTGGGACCGGGAGCGGCCTGTGCCTGCGTCGGCGGGGACACCGTGGCCGCGGAAGGAGCCTTCGCAGGGGACGGCTCCGGTGCAGGCGACCGCGGGGCCTGCTGTACGGCGAGGCTGTCGGGGGCCAGGCCGGGGGCGAGGGCGACAATGTCGGCCACGCTCAGTCCGGCCGCCGGGGCGATCCGCTCCGCTTTGGCCTTCTCGTAGGAGGCCAGTTGGGCGATCCGTTTGTCCCGGTCCGCTTCCAGCTTCAAAAGCGCGGCCCGCATCTTCTTGATCTGGTCCCGCACGCCGCGCAGATCGGCCAGCGCTGCGTTGTAGCTCTGTGCGTCCATCTGGACTTCCTTGTCCGAAGCGGCTTCAGCCAGCAGTAGCGGTGTTCGTGGTGACGTAGGCGATGGCGCCGCCCGAGTGGGAAGCGAGCCGCGTGCCCAGGAGCAGCTCGGCAAGCCGGCGGTCGCCGTCGAGACCAGAGGTGATCACTGTCTGCGGGGTGGCAAGGTCGGTCACGTAGCCCGCGAGGCGCGCCTCGGGAAAGGCGTGTCTGCCCTCGGAGTTCTTCTCCCACCGCTCCAGGCCGGTCAGCACGGCCACCACGTAGCCCGACAAGGTGACCGGCAGAACCCCGCCGGCTGCGACGCTCGCCGCGTCACACCGCCACCAGCCGCGCAGTGCCTTGACAAGGTGGTCGGGGCCGAGCGCGGCGGCGAAGCCGATCCAGTCCCGGTCGGTATCGGCGGCGGGCTGGGCGGAGTCGACGCGCAGGACGGCGACCTCTGGGGATTCAAGCTGGTGAACCGGGGCCTGTCGGCGCGCGCTGAGAGCCTGCACGACGCTGAGAGGGACCATGACGCGCACGCCGCGGCGGGAGAGCCCGGGGAGCAGGTCGGCATGGATGAGGCGCCGGAATGTCGTGACGGCGCAGCCGAGTTCCTGCGCTGCTTGTCCGGTCGTCAGCAGCACGCTCCCCCCTCTCTGTCGTTGCGGACTCTGTTATCTGATTGGGCGCGACTTTAGCAATGGATGCGAAAGGGCACCAAAGAGCGCGGGCGGACAGGCGTGCGGCCTGTGGGGGTCTGCGCCTCGGTAGGCTGGTGCAGCGGGCCGGTGTCGGGAGAGGCTCAAGGCGCGAGGCCACCGTCGCAAGACGAACAACGCGCCGATCCGCGTCTCGGAAGCACGCCGTGCCGTCATTCTCCGCGGCAACGGCCAGTGGGAGAACCCCGCAGTGCTCCAATCGAGGTGAGCCCGGCGATGTCAGTGACGCCGGGGGTGAGGAAGGCACGGGAGCGCGGGTGGTCGTCGACCGCGCCTCCGACGGCGCGTTCATCGGCTGGTGCGGCCTGACCGGCTGGAACCCGGACTTCCGCAGCGCGTCCCTGGGCTACCTCTTCGACACCGCCGCATGGGGCCACGGCTACACCACGGAGACCGCGCACGCCGTCCTGCGGTGGGCGTTCGACACCCTGGACCCGAACCGCGTCCAGGCCGAGACCGACACCCGCAACGCGGCGTCCGCCCGGGTTCTGGAGAAGCTCGGCTTCGTCCGCGAAGGCGCCCTCCGCGAGAGCTACGTCGTCAACGGCGTCGTCTGCGACTCCTGGGTCTTCGGCCTGCTCCGCGGTGAGTGGCACCCGACGGCCATGCCGACGGTCGGCCGCCAGGACTGAGACCCACCCGCCTTCCGGCCCTCAACCCCACCGAAACCACCCGGGGGGCCGCTCCGTCGAGCTCGACGCGCCCGCTCGCCCACCGATTCCGACCCTCCACACCGTGGAGCATCCGGTGGCCCGTAGGGTCGGCCCGGAGCGGCAATGTGCTCGTCAGCGTATGCGGATGCTGTCGCTTCCCACGAACATCGAACACATCGCGAACCGGGCATCTCCCGAAGCGATGGACGACCGCTGCCGAAACCGGTGAACAAAGCCGGCTCGGGGATGGGGTGTCCCGTAACTGTTGGTCACAAATGAGATGATCTTGCTGTGTCCGGTGTGATCACATGCGAACGTCTGGCCTCCGGCAGCTCCAATGCCGGGGAGTGACTGAGCGTTCGGTTTGGCGAGCTGAGCGGGGTATCGGTACAGCCCGGCTTGCCCGTGCCTGTGGCTGAGCACGACAGATGGTCCGGAGGGACAACTTGGATGGTCGGTAACTGGCCCCGAGCGCCGCGCGGGGGCAAGGTGGAGGGGATCAGTGGGGCGGCTCCTGCCCGTAATCGCCGGACCGGGCGGGCTGAGGTTCCTGTCGTGCGGTGAACGCGTCGAGCGCGGCTCGGGCCGCGGTGCGCACCGCGTCGTTGGGAACGCCGGTCAGGGGCCGGACGAGGGCGTGGGTGGGTTGTGCCGCAGGTCCGTAGGCGGCGAGGGCGTCGAGGGCGGAGGTCACCATGGTCCAGCTCTGGTGTCGGCCGGCCCATATGAGGGTGTCGGCGATCACGGGTATGGCGATGGGGTCCTTCAGTTCGGCCAGGCAGGACAGGTAGAGGCTCCCGGGGATGGGTGCCTGCGGGCGGTCCGGATCGATATCCCGCAGGCCATCGGCCAGCAGAGGGACGAGCCGGCCGGCGGCCTGGGGGTAGCCGCCGACGCCGTAGAGGACCCGCCAGTCGTCCACGCGGGTTTCCAGGGAGCGGATCAGGTCGGGAAGGGCGCGGGGGTCGCGATGGTCGGCCAGGGTCATGACCGCCTCCTGGTAGGCCTGGCGGATGAGAGGATTGTCGGCGGCCCAGACGTCGGGGCCGTGTGCGGTGCGCAGGCCCGCCATGTGGTCGGCAAGGGCGTCGAGGAGGAGCTCGACGTCCTCGGAGGCGACGGTGAGTCGGCCGCCTTGCCATCGGCTGAATCCACCGCTGATGATCTGAGCTGCGGCCAAGTCGTCGGGGAGCATGTCGAGGAGTCGTGTCAGTACCGGGCGGGGCAGGGAGCCGGGGAGATCCTTGGCCATGGCGATGGCGTCGTAACGGGTGGCAGCGTCGGAGCTGGTGAGCTGTGCGACGAGGAGGGCGGTGCGGTCCGGGATCCGGTCGTCCAAGGCGGTGTGGAGGGCGCGCACGACGCTGCTGATCGGGGAGTATTCCTCCCAGATGTGGTCGGGATCGAAGAAGTCGGCGGCCAGGTGAGTGGGACGAACTGTAGGGGTGGCCTCCCGGCCGCGGACATATGAGCACGAGCGGCACCACCGGCATCCGTCGCACGGCTTGTCGGCGGTCGGGGTCACGGTGATCTCCCGTAGAAGGGCGATTGCGCGGGGCACGAGGTCGGGGGTGTCCGGGTCCAGCAGGGCCCGGTGGGCGAGGGCCGCGAGCCGGACCGGGGTGTCGGCGTGAGGCCCCGCGCGGCCGTCGATCAGTTGGTCCAGCCAAGCCATGACGGTCGGCCCGGTCGCCCTCAGCCGGCGGGCCAGACGCGCCATGGTGCGGACGACCAGCAACCGCTCCACGATTCCGTCCCCGGCCGACAGACACCCGTCCAGGACGTCGACGGCACGTTCGCCGTCGGCAGAGAACAGACCGACGGCCTCGATCGCCGAACGGCGTACCAGCGGGTCCGGGTCCGCCGCGTGACGGACGAAGGCATCCACCCGCTCGGGCATCGCAGCGGTGATCTCGACGTGAGCCTTCGACTCGACTCCGTTCACCGTGAAGTAAACGTTCTCAGGGTCATAGTCCAGCGCTGCACGTCCGATGCTGAGGAGAAGTCTGACGATCTTGGCGCGGTCGGGGGTGAGTGGATCGTCGGCCATGCCGAACAGGAACGGCAGGCTCGCTGCAGTGCACGGATCGACCGCTCCTTGGTCATGGGCCTCCTCGTAGAACTCCTCAAACGCCT
>NZ_CP095474.1:28453-123836 GCF_023614315.1 Streptomyces sudanensis
TTTCGNNGNGTGNNNNGGGACCCCGCAGANCCTGACCGGGCAGGTGGCGCGTCGACCAGTCGACATCGTGTGCGTTCGTCACGGATGACAGTCTGCAAGGGGTCCCAGACAGGGGAGCCGAAGTCTCACAGATAAAAGAGAGGTTCACCGCCCCTGTCCGGCCACGCGGTGCGCGCTCCCGGACAGGTCCGGTACTCGTTGGGCTGATGCCGTGCTCGGTGACAGCAGGGAACCGGACGTCACGAAGCGGACGGACGGGCACGCGTGGGCGGTGGTGTGTCACCCGGCGTGGCGCTCTCCGGGGGAGCGCGTGACCCGCGGGTGTCCCGCTCGCTTCCTGTCGGCGTGACGCGGTGCGGGAGAGGTCGGCTCGCGTCGGAGCGGGCGAGGGACACGGTGACGGCCCGCCGCGTTCCGTGCCGCCGGGGGGGCGCAAACTGCCGCAGTGGTGCCGGGAGTTGTGCCGCCCGCCGCTGTCGGGCACTGCCTAGCATCGATCCGCGCGGTGGATGCCGGCGGCGCGAGAACACCGAGGAAAGGAGCGGAAAGCCCGCGGGGGCGCCGCCGTGCCCCGCCGTCGCAGTGTCGCCTCATGGGAAGGCGTCCGTGCACACCGATCGAAGTGGGTGACAGTACTCGTGCGAGACGAGCCTCCGGGGCGGACCGGCGCCCCCGCCGGGTCCCCGTTCGGCGGGGAGCACCGTACGGCGGAGCCGTGCCGGTACGGCGCGGCCGCCCGTACCGGGGACCGCGTCGGGGAACCGGCCCGTGCGGTCGCGCTCGTCCCGGCGCGCGAGCACGCCGACGGCGCCGCCTTCCGCCCGGGCAGCCGGCGGGCCGTCCGAGCTCCGGATGCTCCCGCACGCGGTCCCGTCGCCGCCGTGCCACCGCGCACTCCCCGCGCGCCTGCGGTCCCGCCTTCGGCGGCGTGCGCCGGCGACGGGCCGAAGGCCTCCCTCCGCGTCTTCCGCTCCTCCTCGTACCGGCTCGTCGCCGCGCCCTCCCCCGGGGTCCGGCGCCTCCACCGGTCGCGTGTGCCGCTTCGTCACCTCCCCGCACGGGGGCGGCGCCCACCAACACGCCCACCACACGAAACGAGATCCAGCACGATGACTCCCGACCCCGTACCACTCCTCTGCCTGCCCTACGCGGGCGCCGGCGCGAGCCTCTTCCACGCGTGGCAGCCGCAGGTGCCGCCCGGCATCCGCCTCGCGCCCCTGCAGCTGCCCGGACGTGAGGAGCGCACCGACGAGGAACCGTTCCGCGATGCGGCCTCGGCGGTCCGCGCCCTGCTTCCCGAGGCCGTCGCCGCGGCCGCCGGCCACCGCCGCGTCGCCGTCCTGGGTCACAGCATGGGCGCCGTCCTCGCCTTCGAGCTGGTCCGCGCCCTGGAGGAGCGCACCGAGATCCCGGTGGCCCACCTGTACGTGAGCGGATCGCCCGGCCCCTGCCACGGTCGCGCCGAGAGTACCGCCGACCTCGACGACGAGGCGTTCCTCGCCGCCGTCGAGCGGCTCGCCGGGTACCGGCACGCCGCTTTCGACGTCCCGGAGCTCCGGGAGCTGCTGCTGCCCCTGCTCCGCGCCGACGTGGCGCTGCACGAGACCTACCGTCCGCTGGCCGACGCCCCCGTCGAGGCGCCCCTGACCTGTCTGCGCGGCGACCTGGACAGCCTGGTCACCGCCGAGGACGCCGCCCAGTGGAGCAGGGCCACGACCGGCCCCTTCACCTACCGGGAGCCGTCCGGCGGCCACATGTACCTGCTCGACTCGCCCGGGGAGCTGCTGCGCCTCGTCGCCGCGGACCTCCACCCCGGTGCGCCGGCCGCGGCCGGCGTCCTCCCGGCGGGCGACGGCCCGGCCGGGCGGGAGGTCCCGTGAGGCTGGAGGGCAGGACCGCCGTCGTCACCGGGGCCGGTCGGGGCCTCGGCCGCGCGATCGCCGTCCGCTTCGCCCGGGAGGGCGCCGACCTGGTGCTCCTCGACACCGGCGGCGACATCCCGGGCGTGCCGTACCCGCTCGCCGGCCGCGACCAGCTGGACCGGACCGACGCGCTGTGCCGCGAGGCCGGCGCCTGCACGCTGCCCGTCCTCGCGGACATCCGGGACACCCCTGCCGTACGGGACGCGGTGGACACCGCGCTGCGCCGGTTCGGCCGCATCGACGTGCTCGTCAACAACGCCGGCATCGCGGCGCCCTCGGGGACGCCCGTCCACGAGATCGGCGACGCCGAGTGGGAGCTGATGCTCGACGTCGACCTCTCCGGCGCCTGGCGCATGATCCGCGCGGTGGCCCCGGGGATGCTCGCCCGGCGCAGCGGCAGCATCGTCAACGTCTCCTCCACCGCGGGCCTCGTCGGCTACCGGCACTTCGCCGCGTACGTCGCCGCCAAGCACGCCCTGATCGGACTGACCAAGGCGGCCGCCCTCGACTTCGCGCCGCTCCAGGTGCGTGTCAACGCCCTGTGCCCGGGCTCGGTGCGGGACGCCCCGGACGTCGAGGGCCGCATGCTCGCCGAGATCGCGCGCAGTCTCGGCGTGGACGTCGACGACCACGAGCGGACCTTCGTCACCACCCAGCCGATGAACGCGCTGATCGAGCCCGAGGGGATCGCGGGTGCGGCGCTCTGGCTGGCCTGCGACGACTCCCGCCAGGTGACCGGTACGACGCTCACGGTCGACGGCGGGTTCACCGCCCGATGAGCGCCATGCACCTGCCGTGGGGCCGCTGGGCCGGCTCAACGGACGACAACCCGGCCGAGGGGAACGAGAGATGACCGAAGAGACGCACACCCGGACGGATTCCCGTCTCCTGCTCGGGCCCGCGGCCGAACACGGTTTCGTACTGCGGCTGTCGGGCCCCGCCCGTGTCGCACGGGCCGCGGCCGGTATCGCCCGGTCCGCCGCCTTTCCGCGCCCCGACGGGACGGCCGGCCACTGGATCCAGGACGCCGCCGCCCCCTCGACGGGCTCCCATCGCGGCCTGCGCGAGGCGCGCCGGCCGCTGGGGCCGGGCGGCTTTACCCTCCGCGTGGTCCTGACCCGCTACCGGGACGGCGCGGCCGACCTCGGCGTCACCGCCCGCCGGGACACGCTGGACCCCGGCGGCCTGCGCGCCCTCGCCGGGGCGCTGGCCGCGGCCGGCGNCNGCCCGNCGGACGTGCCGGCCGCGCCCTCCNCCGCGGCGCCGGTCGGCTGGCGGCCCGCTTCCGTGCCCGCCTGGGGTCTGGCCGACGGGCCCGGCGCCCCACTGGCCCCGCTCGGCCCGGAGGGGGAGACGGCCGGCCGGGCCCCCGTATCCCCGGTCAGCGCCGTCGCCGCGGCGGCCCTCGCCCTCAGCCGGTACGCACGGACCCCCGCGGTACGGCTGGCCGTCGTCTCCGACGGTGCCGTCGAGCACGTACCCGGGGCCGGGGTGGTCCGCATCGACGTCGACGAGGACCTTCCGGTCGGGCAGTACCTCGACCAGGTCGCCTCCCGGCTCCGCGGGCCGGGCGAACCCGGCGGCACGGAGAGCCCTCCCCTCTGCCTCGTCCTGACCGGGGGACACCCCGACGAGACGTACGTGCCGTTCGCGCCGGACGCCTTCCCACTGACCCTCGCCTACGCCCGGGAGGGTGACGGTGTCGTCCCGGCCGCGACCGCCCGGGACCCGCGGGCCGTGCACGCCACCGTCGCCGGGGCGTTCGCCCGCCAGGTCGCGCGGCTGGCCACCCGGCTCGGGCGGGCGGGGGCCGGGCAGCCCCTNNGGGGACCTGCCGTCGCTCTCCGACGAGGAGGCCCGTGCGGTCGTCGCCCTGGGGGACGCCACGGCACCGGCCGCACCGGGCGCGGGGACCGTTCCCGGCACCGTCGCGTTCCTCGCCCGCACCCGGCCCGACGCCCTCGCCGTCACCGACGACCGGCGCCGGCTGACCTACCGCGAGCTCGACGAACGCGCCACGGCCTGGGCCCGTGCCCTGGCCGGCCACGGTGTCGCACCCGGCGACTTCGTCGGTGTCTGCCTGAAACGCACCACCGACCTGGTGGTCGCCCTCCTCGCCGTGCTCAAGGCCGGCGCCGCCTACGTGCCCCTCGACCCGCACGCGCCCGACGAGCGTCTGCGCCACATCGCGGAGGACGCCGGTCTCAGCGCGGTCGTCAGCACCGTCTCGGCCTTCCCCGCCCCGCCCGGTACGCCGGTGCTCGCCCCCGCCGCCCTCACGGCCGCCGCCGAGCGGGCACGGGACGCCGAACTGCCCGTGGTCCGGCCGCAGGACGACGCGTACGTCATCTACACGTCCGGCACCACCGGCCGCCCCAAGGGCGTCGTCGTACCGCACGCCAACGTCCTGGCCCTCCTCGAAGCGACCCGCGAGGAGCTGGCGCTCGGCCCGGACGACGTGTGGAGCTTCTTCCACTCGGCGGCGTTCGACTTCTCGGTCTGGGAGATCTGGGGCTGCCTGCTCACCGGCGGTCGCCTCGTCGTCGTCCCGTACCTGGTCACGCGTTCGCCCGAGGACTTCCACGCCCTGCTGGCACGCGAGGGGGTCACCGTACTGAGCCAGACCCCGTCCGCGTTCGCCGGGCTGCTGGAAGCCGACGCGGCGGCGGGGGGCCCCGCGCCACGCGTGGTCGTCTTCGGCGGCGAGGCGTTCGACCCGGGGATGCTGGGCGGTTGGTTCCGGCGCCATCCGCCCGCCGAGTGCCGCCTGGTCAACATGTACGGCATCACGGAGACGACCGTGCACGTCACCCTTCGGGACGTCGTGCCCTGGGACAGTCCCGCGCGGGCCCGCTGCGTGGGACGCCCGCTCGCCGGCTGGTCCGTCTCCGTGCGCGACGCCCGGGGGCGTCCGCTGCCGCCCGGCGCGGTCGGCGAGATCTGGGTGGGCGGGGCCGGACTGGCCCGCCACTACCTCGGCCGGCCCGACCTCACCGCCGAGCGCTTCGTCACCGACGGCCTCACCGGCCGGCGCCTCTACCGCAGCGGCGACCTCGGACGGCTGCGGCCCGACGGCTCCCTCGACCACGCTGGACGCCTCGACGACCAGGTCAAGATCCGCGGCTTCCGCATCGAACTCGGCGAGATCCGCTCGGTACTCCTCGACGACCCCGGCGTGACGGACGCCGCGGTCCTCGTCCGCGGCCGGGAGGACGGCCCGGCCCACACCGGGATCGTCGCCTACGTCGTCCCCTCCGACAACACGCGGCCAATCGACGTCGCCGACGTCCGCCGCCGCGCAGCGGGCCTCCTGCCGGACTACATGGTCCCCTCCGAGCTGATCGCCCTCCCCGCGCTCCCGCTCACGATCAACGGCAAACTGGACAAGGCGGCCCTCCTCCGGAAGTCGCCCCGGGNNGCCNNGGCCGCCGCCCCCGACCCCACGGACCCGGCCCTGGCGCGGGTCCTCTCCCTCTGGCGTGCCGTCGTCCAGCCGGACGCGGAGCCGGACGCGCACTTCTTCGAGAACGGCGGCAACTCCCTGCTCGCAGTGAAGCTCCTGGGCGCCCTCCGCAAGGCGGGCTTCGGTCCGGTCGCCCTGCCCGACCTGTACGCCCATCCCACTCCGTCGGCCCTGGCCGCCTGCCTGGAGCCCGGTACGCCAAGATGACACCGCCCCCGTGCCGGCGGGCCGTACGGAACCCGCCGGCACGGGGCGTGGCGTCCCCTCGACGGACGGCGGAGCGCTTCGACGCGCGCGCCGGCCCTCCGGTGCCGTGTCACCACCGCAGGTGACCGGCCCGGTCGGCGTCGGCGGCCCGGTCACCGGCCCGGCAGGCTCCCGCCGCGCCCCGGGCTGCCGATCGGGCGGCACCGAGACCCCGGGACCGCGTCCGGAACGTCCGTGCCCCGGGCGGCCGCCACCGCTTCACCCCGTTCCGCGGAGATCCCGCCCGGTCCACGCGGTCCACCCGGTCCGTCTGGTCTGCCTGGTCACCCGGCCCGCCTGGTCCGCCTGGTCCGCCTGGTCCGCCTGGTCCGCCTGGTCCGCCTGGTCCGCCTGGTCCGCCTGGTCCGCCTGGTCCGGGCATATCGGCGGCATCGTGTTCCGCGCCCTGAAGACGGCTCCCGCCACCGCGGCCGGCTTCTGCGCCGGCATCCCCGAATCCTCCGCCGCGGTGCCGATGACGGACGGTCCAGACCCCCGCCACCCGACCACCCGCCCGGGTCTCACGCCGGGTCCCGCTCGTCCGGGGTCTCCGTCCACGGCGAGCACGCCCCGGGCGTGGGAACCGGCGGCCCGGACACGCGGCGCCCCCTTCCGCATCCGCCGCTCCGCGCGGCCCCGTCCCCCGTAGCCGCCGCAGTCGCCGCAGCCGCTGGGTGGAGGCAGAACCGGCGCAGGCCCTCCTCCGCGTCACCCGCCGCCGCGCCGGCGTCCTGTGCGCCGTGCTCCACGCCGGCGCCTTTCGCGCGGCACGCGTACCCGAAACCGCCGCCGCACGGCCGCCCCGGATTCCACGAAGGGCATGGGGCGCCCGGACCCCCTTCCGACCAGGGGAGACACCGATCCGGAAGGGAGTGGCGGCGTGTGCGGGACGCGCTGTCCGGGCCGGTGTCGCGCGAAGGCCGCGCCGACGGCACCAGCACCTCTCCCCCGCGGGGCAACCGATTCCCCCGCCTCCGGCTCTTCGGAGGCGTAGAAGCCGGACGACGACCACCGGCTCGGCCGGCACCACGAGCAGAAACCAGGAGGACCGATGGGGAAGCAGCAGACCGATGGCGGCGACGTACTCACCGTGGAGGACACGCTGGGTGCCGAGGAAGTGGCCGTCTACCGCTGGCTGGCCCTGCACGGCCGCCTCGACCCGGTCCGGATAGCCGAGGAGACGGGGTCCTGCGAGGGTGCGGTGAGCAATGCGGTGGACCACCTCATCCGGATCGGCCTGGTGCGGAGGGACGGGGAGGGGGACGACCGGTTGCGGGCCGTCGACCCGCACCTGGTCGCCTCCGTGGCCACCGCGCCGGTGGAGCGGGCCATCGCGGAGCAGCAGGCGCGGCTGCGCGTCTTCTCCGACCAGTTCGCCCAGCTCGCGTTCGACTACAAGAAGGGGAGGCACGGTTCCCTGGCGGACCTGGAGACCATCCCTGGACTCACCCAGGTGCGGGCCGCGCTGAACCGGGCGGCCGAGCAGTGCCGGGAGGACATGGTCACCGTGCAGCCCGGCGGCACCCGTTCGCCCGAAGTGCTCCAGGATGCCTCGCTTCGGGACAGCCGGATGCTCGCCCGGGGAGTGCGGCTGCGCACCCTCTACCACCACACCGCCCGGTTCAACAGCCCCAGCCAGGCGTACGTGGCCACGATGAGCGCGCTGGGCGGCGAGTACCGGACCGCTCACCAGCTCGTCGGCCGGGTGATCGTCTTCGATCGGGAACTGGCGTTCATGACCAGCCGTGACGACGGGCCGGGCGCGGTGGTGGTGCGGGAGCCGTCGGTGGTGCACTTCCTGTACGAGCTGTTCGAGCAGATGTGGTCGCAGGCCCAGCCGTTCTCCGACGCGGCCGCCGACGGCCTGGAGGCGGTCGCCAAGGATCTGGACCGCACCATCCTGTGGCTGCTGGCGGCGGGGTTGAAGGACGAGGCCATCGCCCGGCGGCTGGGCATGTCCCTGCGTACGACCCGCAAGCACATCGCGGACATCATGCAGGTGCTCGGCGCCCAGAGCCGTTTCCAGGCCGGCGTCGCGGTGGCCGCGAGGGGGTTGCTGAACGGCGACGGGGAGCCGGACGCGCGGCCCACGGTGGCCTCGGCCTGATCCGGCAGCCGTCCTCCGGCGGCACACGCCGTCAGTCCGGACCCCGCAGGCGGAGTTCGAGCAGGGTGGTCGGGGCGTGGACCTCCGACAGCCGGTAGGTGTGGCCCCGGGGCACGAAGAGGGTGTCACCGGAGCGCAACCGCATGCCCAGCGGGTGGGAGGGGCGGGGTGCCGGGTCCTCACCGGTGCGCGACAGGACGCAGCGGCAGGCTCCTTCCAGGACCGTGACCGTGGACTCGGCATCCCCCGGTGCCTCTTCCGTGGCGGGCGAACCCGCCGTCAGGAAGCGGTAGGAGGAACGCACCCGCAACTGCAGCGTGCGGCCCAGTTCCGCCGCCAGTTCCTCCGTGTCCGGCCCGCCGGGCACGGAGGAACCGGCACACGACTCCGGGCGGGCCGGCCGGGACAGCCCGAGCAGCGCCGGCGGGACCGTCGGATCCTCGGACCACAGCAGGGCGGGCCCCTTGGCGCCGTTGACCGCCACGCACAGGGCCAGTTCCTCGACGAAGGACTGCATCGGTCGGCTGAGACCTCGCTGTCCGGGCACGGTTCTCCGATCTCGCCGCGGGTCGGGGCGGTGCGGGGTGGATGAGGCGGGTCAAGGCTGCCGGACGCCCCGGGGAGGCGGAGGGGTCGCCCGAGCGGCCGCGGCGGGGATCCGCCGGCTCCGGCAGCCGCGTGTCCGGCCCGCCCCCGGGCCGGGTACGGGGATGCCCGGCCCCACGGGCCGGGCACGTCCGTTCCCCCCGCTCGGCGAGGCCGCCGCCGGCACCCCTCCGCTCCCCCACCGCGCGGGTGGACTTCATGGTTTCTCCCGGAGTTCGGAGTGAGGAGTTCCGGAAGAGTCCCGGCCGATGCCTCCCGGCCGCTCCCCTCCTGCCCTTCCCGCCTTTCCACGATGCTGGACGTCCGTCCCGGAATCCACCGACGGGACGGTTCACCAAGTTCTCCGGCACCAAGGCGGGGGGTGGACGAAACACCCGAAGCCCCTCAACGGCCGACGATGCGGGCGGGTGGGACCGTCCGGCGTCCTCAACCGTCACGGCCCGCGGCGAGCTCCTGGAACGACTCCCGGAGCTTCGCCCGGTCGATCTTCCCGTTCCGCGTCGACGGGAGTGCGTCCAATTCGGTGAAGTGTCTGGGAACCATGAACCGGGGCAGGTGGGAGGTGCACGCGCCGCGCAGGTCGTCCTGGTCGACCTCCGCACCGGTCACCGGGGTGTAGAACGCCGCCAGTTGCGTGGAGCCGGCCACCCTGACCCCGACGACCGCGGCCCGGCGGACACCCGCGACCCCGGTGAGCACGGCCTCCACCTCACCCGGCTCGACCCGGTAGCCGTTCACCTTCAGCTGGTCGTCGAGCCGGGAGACGAAGTGGAACTCCTCGCCGTCGAACGTGACCAGGTCTCCGCTGAAGTAGCAGCGCCGCGTGCCGCCGTCCCGGTGTTCGACCTCCCGGAACTTCTTCGCGGTGAGCGCGTCGTCACCGGCGTACCCGATCCCGACGCAGTTCCCGGCGATCACCAGCTCCCGGGTCTCGCCGGGCGCGAACGGACGCAGCCGTCCGTCCACGTGGCACAGCAGCTCCGCGTCGACGACCGCGGTGCCGATGGGCGGCCGGTCGGGCCAGGTGGCGACGTCGCCCGTCAGCCGGTACTGGGTGACCACATGGGTTTCGCTCGGCCCGTACTGGTTCACCAGCGTCAGGTCGCCGTCGGCGCAGAACCGCCGCACCTCGTCGTTGATCACCAGTTGTTCACCCGCCACCGAGATCTCCCGCAGGCTCGGCATCCTTCTGCCCCCGGCGCACGCGGCGGCGGCCAGTCCGTGCAGCCCGACCACCGGCTGGAAGAGCCGGGCGACGTCGTGCTCGCGAACGATGTCGATCAGCGTGAAGGGGTCCAGCCGGTCCTGGTCGTCCACCACGATCAGGGTCGCACCGGCCAGCCAGGTCGCCACCGTGTCCTCGTACACCATGTCGAAGCCGATGGACGACATGTGCAGGGTGTTCGGGGGCCGGTCGTGGCTCCACCGCCGGACGTGCCATTCGCCCAGGTCCGCCAGGACCACCGGCGGCACCGCGACGGCCTTGGGTTCGCCCGTGGACCCGGAGGTGGGAATGACGTAGCAGACCGGACCGGTCGCGACCTCGTCCCGTCTCGTTCCACGGATCGACCGGAAGGTGTGTTCCGCGATCCCCGCTTCGACCGGTGCGCACTCGTCGGCCCGCAGGATCATGGCGCAGCCGGCGCTGTCGACCAGTCTGCCCGTCCAGGCCGGCGGCATGGCCGGGTCGATGGACAGCACGCCGGCCCCGACGCGCCACACGCCCAGCACCGCCGCGCAACGGGACCACGAACGGGTCGCGTGCACGTCGACCACGTCACCGGGGCCGATGCCGTGTTCGGCGAGACCGCCGGCGATCTCGGCCGACACCTCGTCGAGTTCCGCGTAGGTGTGGGCGACGCCGTCGTCGACGACCGCCACCGCGTCCCGGTGCCGAGCGACGGCGTCGACCAGCATCCGGATCAGTGAACCGTCGAGGTCGCTCATGCGATCAGCCCCCCGTCGAGGAGTTCCAGCGGCCGGTAGTCGCGCGACGCCACGAACTCCGGGCGCGGGTCGGGCACTTCGCGCAGTTCGTTGTCGACGCTGTTGTAGCTGACGAACGCCATGGTCCGGTCGGCGGGTGACATGTTCGCACCGGAGCCGTGCGCGATGCAGGGGTGGAAGAACAGCAGGCTCCCGGCACGTCCGACGACGGACCGGATCTCCGACTCCGCGGTCGCCCTGGCCATCTGCTCGGCGTCCAGGGCGAACTCCAGTTTCGCCGACAGGTCGGCTTCCCACCGCGACGGGCCCTGGGGCTCGGGGCGCCACGGGGTCATCGCGTCGTTCCGGTGCGAGCCGGGTACGACCAGCAGCGGGCCGTTGTGCTCGGTGGCGTCGTCCAGAAACAACGCGACATTGACCGCCCGCGGCTCGGGCATGCCGTCCTTGGTGTGCCAGACGCTGTAGTCCTGGTGCCATTGCCACACCTCCCCCCGAAGCGCCTGCTTCGCGTTGACCTTGCACTGGAACACGTGCACCTTGCTCTCCAGCAGTTCCTGCGCCGCGGAAAGCAGCTCGGGCAGCCGCACCAGCCGGGAGAACAGCGTCCCCGTGGTGTGGCAGCCGTGGATGCCCCGCACCGTGGTGCCGTCCTCCTCGAAGATCCGCCCGGGGTGGTCGATCGCGTAGAGATCGACCACCTCGCGCCGCAGAGCGGCGATGTCGTCGGCACCGAAGACGTCTTCGACGAGCAGGAACCCCTCGGAGCGGTATTCCGATATCTGACTTTCGGTGAGCATGGTTCGATGGCCTCTCTGCCTTGTTCTGCAGGGCAATGAAAAGCGTTGCGCGGGCGTGGGAACCGCCGCGTCGCCACATCCGGAATTCCCGGTCCGCCGATCGCCGGGCGGCGCCGGCGTACGCCGATGTGAGGCGGCGGGCCTCTTCCCCGAAGCCCGCGGCCTTCCCGCCGCCGGCGCGCGGTGCCGGGCCGGCCACGGGATGTGCGCGGGCCGGTTCGTCGGCCCCTCGCCCGGGGACACGCCCCCGGGCCCGCGCGGGCGGTCGCGTACCTTGGGTTCAAGGGGTCGTCGCAACACCGCTTGGTTTCAGGTGGTGAGTAGATCACGTAGACGCTCGGCTGGGGTATCCCAGTCGAGCGTCTTGCGTGGGCGGCCGTTGAGTTCCTGGGCGACGTGTTCGAGGTCTTCGGGGGTGTGCGGGCTCAGGTCGGTGCCCTTGGGGAAGTACTGCCGCAGCAGCCCGTTGGTGTTCTCGTTGGAGCCGCGTTGCCAGGGTGAGGCCGGGTCGCAGAAGTAGACGGGCATGCCGGTGGCCATGGTGAACTGCTTGTGGCGTGCCATCTCGCTGCCCTGGTCCCAGGTGAGGGAGCCGCGCAGGTGGTCGGGCAGGGTCTGGATCGTGGCGACGAGGCCGTCGCGGACGGTCTGGGCATCGTGAGCGCCGCCCGGCAGGTGGACCAGCATGGTGTACCGGGTGCTGCGCTCGACCAGGGTGGCGATCGCGGANNGNNCGCCCGNNNCACCGATGATCAGNACANNNTNACGTTGAGATNNCANNGCCNNNTNCNNNANNATNGGCGGGACGGTCACTGATCATCACCATCGGGTCGATGAACCGCGGGGTGCGCCGCTGGGGGTCCCGGCGTGGTTTGCGGCGGGTGCGGCCGGAACGGATCGCGGCCTGCACTTCCCGCTTCAGGCCGCCGCGGGCCTGGAAATACAGCGCCTGGTAGACCGTCTCCACGCTCACCCGCATGCTCTCGTCGTCGGGATGCTCCATCCTCAGAGCGTGGCAGATCTGCTCCGGCGACCACCTCTTGCGCAGTGCGTCCTGGACGAAGCGGCGCAGCCGTCCCTCGCGCAGCAGTTTGCGGTCCTTGGGCCGGGGCCTGCGCGCTGCGGCGGCCCGGTGGGCGGCGTAGGGCTGGTAGCCCTCGCGGCCGGCGTTCGCGTCGATCTCCCGCTTGATGGTGCTGGNCCGGCCGGNNGNCGCGTCCGATCGCCCGCAGCGAGTGGCCTGCCGCACGTAGATCACGGATCTGCTCGCGCTCGGCCAGAGTCAAGAACCGGGGATGCAACTGCTTGTCCAGGGCCGTCAGACCCACTGATGCTGTGGTCATACCGCACATCGTGGCGGTCCCCGTCGCGTAGTCGACACGGCGGCCGTCGGCATACGTCCTGGTCGTTGCGGTCTTCTTGACGCCCCAGTCCCAGTCCCTGGCCGTGCGCTCGTTCACCCCGACGCGCCGGGCGGCCTCGGACTGCGAGGTGCCCGTGGCGCGCAGTCGCTCGTACTCGTCCCGCCGAGGATGCCGACGCGGCAGGCGCTGCGAACGGTGTCCCGCCCTCCGGGCCCAGCCGAAAGCGGTGTTCCGGTTCACCCCCAGCTCACGCGCCACCACCGTCACGTTCCCCACAGCATCCAGCCGTACGAGGAAACGCTTCCGCAACCCCGCAAGATCACGTTCAACACCCACGGTCCTCGCAACTCCCACAGATCACGGGTGTTGCGAGGACCGATAGAACCCAAGTACCGCCTGCCGGGCCCCGTGCCGGATCCCCTCCGCGGTCACCCGGGGGCCCGTTCACCGCCGGCCCGTCGTACCGCCTCCCGTCCGCGGCCGCCGGACCGCGCCGCCGCCTCGGGCGGCGCGGTCGAGCGGTTCCCCCGGGGCGTCGCCCGGGATCGGCCGTCCGCCGTGTGCCCTCCCTCTCCGGTTCGGCACGGGCGTGCACGCGGGCGGACGGGCGGTGGGGCCCGGTCTCAGATGTGCTGCCGCATCGGGGTGAAGTCGACCAGGACCACCGCACGCTCGCCCGTCTCCGCCGCGGTCCCCCGCCTGATGGGGGACACGTAGTGGCTGACCTTCTCGTCGGTGACGCCGTAGGACTCCAGCGGCCTGGTCAGTTCGAACTCGGCCAGGGCCTCGCCGTCGGGCACGTCCGAGGGCAGCTTGCCCCGGTACTTCGGCGGCGCGATCACGTTCACGCCGCCGACGACGTTGCGGCGGTACACCAGGTGCGCGAAGACGAACGGTTCGCCGTCCTGGTGGAGTTCGTTGGGTGAGGAGATCGCCTCGTGCCGGGGGTCGTCCACCGCCAGCTTGATCAGGTGCACCCCGACGTGCAGCGGGAACGCCGCGTCATCCCGCGACCATCGCGTCTGCGCGAAGTCGAAGGAGAGGATCTCGCGGATGATCGGATTGTTCCGGGCGGTTTCGCTCATGGCGGGCAGTTCGCGAACCACACCGACGTACTCGGGGTTGTGGTCGGCCTGGTAGTAGCCGTTCATCCGGCCCCGTTCGCCGAGGTGCGTGTCCGGTATCCAGTCGAACTCCCGCGACCACGGGAGGAAAACACCGCGGGCGTAGCGGCGGTTGCGTCCCACCTCCGGCGCGTAGGGGTCCGGCGGCAGGTCGAGGAATTCGGCGCGCAGGCTCCGGAAGGCTTCGTCGGACTCGGTGATCCCGAATTCCTCGGCGAGGTCGTAGCGGGCGAATCCGTGCTGGACGAGGATGGACGGTTCGGAAAGCGTCTGCATGACTGTCCCAAGCAGTGGTCGAAACGGGTGGACTGGGGTGGGCGACGGCCCGGGCCGTCAGGCCGCGGCGGGCCGGCGGGCCGGGCGGACGACCACCTGGCGCCGGCGTCCGCACCGGGTGGAGAACTCCACCCGCGGGTCGTCGCCGAAGAGGTCGAGGCGGAGCAGTCGCTCCTCGCTCCAGCCGAGCAACCGGAACTCGCCGGCGCCCAGGTGCAGCAGTCCCACCGGCGCACGTCCCTCGGCGCGCAGGACGAGCTCGCCGTCCTCGGCGGCCACTTCGGCGTCGAGGTCGGTCTCCCGGTCGTCGACCACCTGCTCTCCCCACTCCATGAAGGAGAACGGGACGGCGAAGCGGCAGCCGAACTCGGCGAGTTCGGGCGGGGTCAGCGGCAGGACGGGCCGGTGGTAGGCGATGTCGCTGACCGGCAGCCGCGCCCGGAAACCCTCCGGGAACAGGGCCAGCAGCCTGTCGTCGACCGTGCAGTCCGCGACCAGGTGGATCCTGGTCCGGTCGCCGGTGTTGCGTACGGAGTGCGGGCGGTTGAAGTCGGCGTACCAGAGCGTTCCCGGCTGCCAGCGCTGCTCGGCCCCGTCCGTCACCAGCACCGCGCCGGGGTTGGTGACCAGCGGGATGTGCAGCCGCACGTAGCCGTAGGGGAGTCCGATCGGGGTGTCCGCGTGCTCCGCGACGGACACCCCGGGCGCCAGGGCCATCAGGCGGACGCTGCGCAGTTCGGCACCCAGCTCGGCAAGGACCCGGGCGAGGTAGGGCGCCTTCGCCATCAGGGGGGTGTCCTCGAACCGGTCGAGTCCTGGACCTCCGGGGTCGGTTCGCCGGACGTCCCCGCCCGGCGCGCGCAGCGGAAGGACCTTCCAGTCCACATCGGTCTCCTCCCCGACGGCGCCGTCCTCGAAGGACCGCTGCAGCGCCCAGAATTCGGAACCGCTGAGTTCCGCGACGTCCGCGGTCAGCCGGTCGACATCCAGGTCGTCCCGCAACATCACCGCGGCCGGAAGATCCCTCAAGGGCCCGCTCTCCTGCATGAAAGCCTCGCTTCGATAATCCTTGTTCGCTTTGGCCTTGCCATCTTCATCCTACTTCCGCATTACATCGGGAAAAGGTTCTCGCAGTGAGCGGAAACGGCCAGGACTCTTTAGGCCATGACTTTTCCCTCCCCGATCCGGGAAGTCGCGCGTTCACCTTCCGGGAAATCGCGCATTTTCCGGATCGGGCTGAACAGCAGAATTCCTGTCGCCAGTACCTGCAGCCCGCTCATCGTCCACAGGGTTTCCCGGACGCCGGACATCTCGCCGAGCACGCCGCCGAGCAGTCCGCCGACGGCGATGGCACCGAAGCTGGTCACGGCCGCGCTCGCACTGATCCGCCCGATCAGGTCCGGCGGGCAGTACCGCTGGCGGAAGGTGTCGGTGATGACGTTCGCCGCGACCACGCCCGCGCCGGCTCCGACACCGCCGACGACGAAGAACGCGAGGCCGGCACCCGGACCGGTCAGCGGGAAGAGCAACGTGAAGGGCGCGGCGCCCACCTGGCAGATCAGCACGGCCCGGGCGGTGCCGAACCGGTGGGACACCCGGTTGGACAGCAGTACTCCGAGGATCCCGCCGAGACCGCACAGCGTCAGCACCGCGCCGGCCACGGCCTCGCCGACGCCGACCGTCCGGACCAGGAACGCCACTTCGATCGAGCTCAGTCCGGTCAGCGCGATGTTGGAGACCGCGCTGAAAACCGCGAGTGTGCGCAGGACGGGGTCCCGGAACAGGAATCTCAGGCCGTCACCGACCTCGGTGCGCAACCGGCGCCGCCGGACCGCCGGGGGCGGCGGCTCCGTGGTCCGGATCGTCCGCAGGCAGAGCCAGGACACCAGGAAGCTCAGCGCGTTGGCCAGCAGTCCGGTGGCGGCGCCGAAGGCCTGCACCAGCAGTCCGGCCAGACCGGGGCCGACGACCTCGGCCGTCGACTCGCTGCCCTGCAGCCGCGCGTTGCCGGCCAGCAACTCCGCGTCGGAGAGCAGCGTCGGCACGTACGCACGTTGCGCGGTGGTGAAGAAGACGTCGGCGCAACCGCCGACGAAGGCGGTCAGGAGCAGGTGGGGAATGGTGAGTGCGCCCGCCCAGGCCGCGGCCGGGACGCTGGCGAAGGCGACGAAGGAGACGGCGTTGCAGACCAGCATCACCGGGCGGCGCGGCAGGCGGTCCACCCACGCGCCCGCGGGCAGGCCGAGGATCAGCCAGGGCAGGTAGGCGACCGATGTCAGCAGTCCGACGACGAGGGTGCCCGCGTGCAGGGTGAGGACGGCGACCAGGGGCAGCACCACCACCGCGATCCCGTTGCCGAGGAGGTTCACCGTCTCCCCGAACCAGAACAACCGGAATCCGCGCCCGACCACCGAGCCCCGGTGCGGCCCGTCGGTCATCGCTCTCCCGCCGTGGGCCGCGGGCCGTCCAGCCGGGCGAGTTCTCCGGCGAGGACGGCGCCGATCCGCGCGATCGGCTCCGTCCGGGTGATCTCACCGTGGGCGCAGGCGATCTCGTGCACCTCGATCCGTCCGGTCACGTGGTCGCGCCAGGCTTCCGGCGCGGGCGAGTCCTGCGACTTCCCCGCCGTGGCGGAGAAGAACACCACGTCCCCCCGGTACGTCCGGGGCCTCAGCTCCCCGTAGATCCGGTCGTTGTCCACGAACACCCGGGCCAGGGCGGCGGCCTCCGGCCGCGTCAGCCGTTCGAGCGCGCTGCCCGGCCGGCGGACCGTCCGCTCGTAGTCGTCGTAGCGCAGCGGCCCCTCGCCGCGTGCGGAGAGGTCGTACCCCAGGGAGTCCAGGAGCTCGGTGAATGCCTCCGGGCTGCCGTCGGCGAGGGGCCGGTGGCCGGGTACCGAGTCGGGCGGGTAGCCGTCGAGCAGGGCGAGCAGGTCGACCCGGGCTCCCCCGGCCTGCAGGTCGGTGGCCATCAGGTGGGCGAGCACGGCGCCGAAGGACCATCCGACCAGCCGGTAGGGCCCTTCGGGCTGGACGGACCTGATCTGCTCCACGTGGTACTCGACCGTCTCCCGCCAGGACCGGCCGGCCGCCGCCGCGTCGGTGAGGCCCCTCGCCTGCAGGCCGTACACGGGGTACTCGGCGTCGATGTGGCCGAGGAGGCCCGAGTAGACCCAGCTGATCCCGGCGGCCGGATACACGCAGAAGACGGCGGGCCGATCCGTTCCCGTCCGCAGCGGGAGCAGAGGCGAGAGCGGATCGTGCCGCGCGCCGGCGGCCAGCCGGTCCGCCAGGTCGGCCGCGGTGGGTGCCTGGAACAGGTCCAGGATGGTGAGTTCCCCGCCCAGCACCGCCCGTACCCGGGCGAGCAGCCGGGTGGCGAGCAGGGAGTGGCCGCCCAGTTCGAAGAAGTTCTCCTCGGCGCCGACCCGGCTCAGCCCCAGCACCTCCGCGAACAGCCCGCAGAGGACCTCCTCGTGGGGCCCGCGCGGGCCGCGCGACGCCGGACGGTGCGCGAGGTCCGGGGGCGGCAGCGCGTCCCGGTCGAGTTTCCCGTTGGGCGTCATCGGCAGCCGTTCCACCACCTGGAAGAACGACGGGACCATGTGGTCGGGCAGGGTCGCGGCCAGCCGTCTGCGCAGGTCCCGCGCGTCGGGCGTCCGGCCCGCCGCGGGTTGCACGTACCCCACCAGCCGTCTGTCGCCCCCGGCGGCCCCGTGCACGGCCACGGCGGCCTGCGCCACCCCCGGGCACCGGGCCAGCGCGGCCTCCACCTCGCCGGGTTCGACCCGGAAGCCCCGCACCTTGACCTGGTCGTCGGTGCGGCCCAGGTAGTCCAGTCTGCCCCGGTGATCCCACCGGACCAGGTCGCCGGTGCGGTACATGCGGCTCCCCGTCTCGCCGTGCGGGACGAAGGGGCAGGCGACGAACCGTTCGGCGGTCGCGGCCGGACGGTTCACGTAGCCGCGGGCCACGCCGGGGCCGGTCACGTACAGCTCGCCCGGGACGCCGGGCGCGACGGGGCGCAGCCGCTCGTCCAGCACGAAGACCCTGGTGTTCCCGATCGGTGTGCCGATCAGCGGGTGCGGGCTGTCCGCGGCGTCCCACCACAGCGCGTCCAGAGTGCACTCCGTGGGGCCGTAGAGGTTGTGGCAGATCGTGCCGGACGCCTCCCGGACGCGGGTCCACAGGGTCCGCCCGGCGGCTTCCCCGCCGAGCAGCAGCACCAGCGGCGCGTGCGGTCCGGACAGCAGGCCCGCGTCGAGCAGGTGCTCCGCGTAGGTGGGGGTGACGTCCAGGACGTCGATCCCGGCGGCCGCGACGTACGCGGTCAACGCGGCGGCGTCGCGCCGGACGTCGTCGCGGATCACGTGGAGTTCGTGTCCGGCCAGCATCCAGAACAGTGCCTCCCACGACGTGTCGAACGAGAGGGAGGCGGTGACGGCGGACCTCAGCCGCCGGCCTGCGGTGGCCTCGGCGCGCGCGATCAGGCCCTCGCGGTGGAAGGCGTACAGGTTGCTCAGCGCGGAGTGCGGAGTCAGCACTCCCTTGGGGCGGCCGGTGGATCCGGACGTGTAGATGACGTACGCCGCGCTCGCCGGCGGTATGCGGTGGTTCAGGGCGGCCACGGGGCCGGTGGGCTCCTCGATCCGGTCGACGAGCACCGCGGGCAGCTCGCCGAACGCGTGCGCGGCCGCGGTCGCGGTGTCCGTGACGACGGCGACCGGTGCGGCGTCCCGCAGCATGTGCCCGATCCGGTCCGGCGGGTACTCGAGGTCGACGTGCAGGTAGGCCGCGCCGGTCTTGAGCACCGCCAGCATCGCCACCACGGAGTCCGCCGACCGGGGCAGGGCCAGCCCGACCAGCCGCTCCGTCGCGGCCCCTTCCGCACGCAGACGGTGCGCGAGGAGGTTGGCGCGGTCGTCGAGTTCGGCGAAGGTGAGTCTGGTGCTCCCGCACACCACCGCGGTCGCCCGGGGTGTCCGCGCGGCCTGCGCCTCGAACAGCTCCGGCACGGTGGCCTGCGGCACGGGCCGGGCGGTGTCGTTCCACGCGACGAGGACCTGGTGGCGGTGTTCGGCGGACAGCGGGTCGGCTTCACCGACGGGGCGCTGGGGTGCCGACAGGAGTTGCCGGAGCAACCGGGGCAGGGCGTCGGCGATGCGGTCGGCGGTGGCCCGGTCGAACAGGCTGGTGGCGTACTCGAGGGCGCCGTCGATGCCCGCGGCGTTCCCGTCCGGCGTGTAGTTCTCCCGGAAGTCCGCGGACAGGTCGAATTTCGCGACCTTCCAGTCCGGGTGCTCCTCGGTGCACGCCAGGCCCGGCAGCGAGAGCGTCGCCTCCTCCGACCGGGACAGGGTCAGCATGACCTGGAAGAGCGGGTGCCGTGCCAGTGACCGCTCCGGGTTGAGGTCCTCGACCAGCCGCTCGAAGGGGACGTCCTGGTGGTCGTAGGCGGCGAGGTCCGCGTCCCGCAGGCGGTGCAGCAGCTCGCTGAAGGTCGGATCGCCGGACACGTCGGTGCGCAGCACCACGGTGTTCACGAAGAAGCCCACCAGGCCCTCCAGCGCCTCGTCCGGACGCCCCGCCACCGCGGTGCCGATCGGGATGTCCGTGCCCGCCCCCAGCCGGGACAGCAGGACCGCGAGGCCGGCTTGCAGGACCATGAACGTGGTGCACCCGTGGTCGGTGGCGACCGCGAGCAGGTGGCGGTGCAGGTCGCCGTCGAGCTTCAGCGGCACCCAGTCGCCGCGGTGGTCGGCCACCGCGGGGCGCGGGTGGTCGAACGGCAGGTCCAGCTCGGCCGGCAGTCCGGCCAGCGTCTCCCGCCAGAAGGACAGCTGTGTCGCGAGCAGGCTCGCCGGATCGTCCGGGTCGCCCAGCAGTTCCCGCTGCCACGCCGCGTAGTCCGGGTAGCTCACCGGCAGCGGTTCCCACCGCGGGGCCCGCCCCGCGGCCCTGGCGCGGTAGGCCGCGGCCAGGTCGCCGAGCAGCGGCCGCCAGGACCACTCGTCGCAGGCGATGTGGTGGATCACCAGCGCCAGCACGTGCTCCCGCGGCGCCGGCGCGAACAGCGTCGCGCGGATCGGGAGATCCGTCGTCAGCTCGAAGCCGCGGTCGACGGTGGAGGCGAGTGCGCCGGCGAGCCCGCTCTTCCCCTCGCACGTCACCAGGTCGAGTTCGGGCCGCCGGTCGAGGACCCGCTGTACGGGTTCGCCGTCGATCGCCGGGTACACCGTGCGCAGCACCTGGTGCCGGTCCGCCAGGTCGGCGAGCGCCGCCGCCAGGGCGGTGCGGTCCAGTTCGCCTTCCATCCGGATCACGAGCGGGCAGTTGTAGACCGCGGACAGGCCGTTCACACGATTCAGGAACCACAGCCTCCGCTGGGCGTAGGACACGGGGTACACGGGTCACTCCTCAGGGGCGGAGCCGGATGCGGCGGAAGGGGTGGGGGCGGTCCGGCGCGGTATAGGAGATGGGTCGGAGGNGTGGGGAGGCGGCCGTCACCGGGCACGTCGTGCCGGTGGGGACCGGGGCCGGCACAGGGCGGCGGTTCCGCGCCCCCGGTGGCCGGTTCGGCCCGGTCCCGGGCGAGGGGCCCGGTGAACCGCCCCTCTCCGCCGGGGCGGCGGAGCACGGCCGGGGCCGTCCCGGCGTGCGTGCTCGCGGTCCACGGCCGGTACCCGGCCGTGCCACCGCCGGAGAGGCCCGGGCAGGCCGGGGGCCGTGCGGCGCCCGGACCCCGGTGCGGGGGCGCCGCAGCGGTGTCCCGTGCGCCGCTCACCGCGACGCCCCGGTGGGCGTCGGCCCGGCCGCGGGGCCGGTGGGGCCGACGGGGCTCGCCGCCATCGGTCAGGCCCCGTCCATCATGGCCGCCAGGCTGGCGGGCCGCATGTCCGTCCAGTTCTCCTCGACGTGGTCCAGACACGCGGTCCGCGTTGCCGGGCCGAACACGGTGGACCATCCGGCGGGCACGTCGATGTCCGCGGGCCACAGGGAGTGCTGTCGCTCCGCGTTGACCAGCACGAGGTAGGAGCCGTTTTCGTCGTCGAACGGATTGTTCACGGAACTGTCCTTCCGGGTGATCGGGCCGGATCGTGGAGATCGGCCGGGGATGTGTCGTGGGGCCGGAGTCGGGTGCGGCCGGCCCGTCCGCCGGTCAGAGCCAGCCGAGCCGGGCGGCTTTGACCCCGGCCTCGAAGCGGCTGCGAGCGCCGAGGCGCTCCATCAGCGCCGCCATCATGCGGCGGGCGGTCCGGTGCGAGACGTGCAGCCGGCCGGCGGCGGCGGCATCGGTGCACCCCTCGGCGACCAGCCTGAGCAGCGCCAGTTCCCTGCCGCTCGGGGTGTCGCCCGCAGTGGGCCGCTCGGCGTCCAGTGGTGCGGCCGACGACCAGGTTTGTTCGAACAGGGTGACCATGGGGGCGACGAGACCGGGATCGGTCACGCAGAGCGCGCCCGCCGCCGTGTCCTGCGGGTCGGCGGGTACCAGCGCGACCGAGCCGTCGACCAGGACCATTCTCGGCAGCGGGGTTTCGGAGCCGCGGAACTGGCCGCCGTTGCCGGTCAGCCAGCGCACGTACGCCGTCGTCGCGGCGTCGTAGGAGCGGGTGTCCGTGCCGACGGTCCGGATCGACACCGAGCGGCTCAGCAGCGCCGCGTCGTTCCGGCGCGACGCCGCGAGTTCCGGTGCCGACTGCGCGCCGCCTGGCCGGAACGTCAGCACCTCGCGGGTCGCCTCCCCCACCAGGCGGTCCATCCGGCACTGCACCTCGTCCCTCCCCCGGAGCCGCTCCACCTGTTCGGCCCTGCCCGACGGACCGGACACGAGCAGGCGGACGACCTCGGCGTGGGTCTCGGCGAGCCGCCGCTGCCGTCGCAGCAACTCCTCGTGCTGGCCCGCCAGCGACTGCTGCAGGCTCAGGACCGGGTCCACCGCGGCGAACCCGCCCGGCACCTCGTAGGAGGGTCGTACCAGGCCGAGTTCGAGCAGCCGGTCGAGGCGGGCGCGCACCAGGTCCGGTGCGACGGCCAGCCGGTCGGCGATCGTCTCGGTGCCCGGCGCGGGTGACGCGCACGTCTCCCGGTACACCGCTTCCTCCATCGGTTCCAGTCCCCACAGGGTGAGCATGGGTGCGTCTCCCAGGTGTGTCGGTGAACGCCCCGCCGTCAGCGGGGGGTGGCCGGCCGCAGCGCCGGGCGGGCGGGCCGGGCGTTGGCCAGGTAGGCGGCGACCCCGGCGACGGTCGGGGCCCGGAAGAACTCGCGGACCGGCAGTTCCAGCCCCAGGGCCGAACGCACCCGGGAGATCAGCCGCATCGCCAGCAGCGAATGCCCGCCCAGGACGAAGAAGCTGTCGTCGACGCCGACCGAGTCCCGGCCGAGCACCGCGGCGAACAGCTCGGCGAGCACCTCCTCGTGCGCCGTGCGCGGGCCGGTGGCGGCCGGTGCCGCGTCCTGCGGGGTCGGCCCTGCGGTGGCGTGACGGGGCCGCCGGTCCTGGACGGGTGGCACGTCGAGGTCGGCGACCGGCCGCTCCGGGTCCTCGGCGACCTGCGTGAGCAGCCGGCGCAGGCCGTCCGCGAGCCGCTCCCCCGTCGAGGCGTCGAACAGCGCGGTCGGGTACGTCAGGGTGCCGGCCAGCCCCGCCGGTGCTCCGTCCTGGTCGAGCCGCTCCTCCACGTCGACGACCAGGTCGAACTTCGCGGTGGTCGACGGGACCGGCCGCTCGGCCGCCCGCAGGCCGGGGAACTCGGGGGTGGCGGTCGCGTGCTGGAGCTGGACCATGACCTGGAAGAGCGGGTGACGGCCGGGTGAGCGCGGCGGGTTCACCGCTTCGACCAGCCGCTCGAACGGGACGTCCTGGTGCTCGTAGGCCGCGAGGTCGGTGGCCCGGACGCGGCGGAGCAGCTCCGCGAAGCTCGGGTTCCCCGAGACATCGGTCCGCAGGACCAGCGTGTTGACGAAGAACCCGACCAGGTCGTCGAGCGCGCTGTCCGACCGGCCGGCCACCGGGGTACCGATCGGGATGTCCGTCCCCGCGCCCAGCCTGCTGAGCAGGGCGGCGCATCCGGCTTGGAGGACCATGAACAACGTGCAGTCGTGCTCCCTGGCGACGGCGAGCAGGCTCCGGTGGAGTTCCGGTCCCCACGCGATGTCCGCCGACCCGCCGGCCCGGTCGCCGGTCTCGGGCCGGGGCCGGTCCGTCGGCAGGGCCAGCTCCACCGGCAGGCCGGCCAGTCGGGTGCGCCAGTGGTCCAGCTGGCGGGAGAGCACACTGTCCCGGTCGTCCTCGCCGCCGAGCAGTTCCCGCTGCCACAGCACGTAGTCGGCGTACTGTGCCGGCAGGTCGTCCCACCGGGGGGCCTCGCGCCGCGTGCGGGCGGCATAGGCGGTGGAGAGGTCGCGCAGGAGCGGTCCGAGCGACCAGCCGTCGCAGACGATGTGGTGGAACACCAGCAGCAGCAGATGGTCGTCCCGGCCCGTGGTGAGCAGGTGGGCGATCACGGGGGGCCGTGCGGCCAGGTCGAACCGGTGGTCCGCGGCCGCGCGCACCGCCGCTTTGACCTCGGCCTCGGACACCTCCCGGCGCACCAGTGCCGGCCGGGCCTCCTCCGGTGCGAGCACCGACTGCACCGGCCGGTCGCCCCGTTCGACGAAGACCGTCCGCAGGCTCTCGTGCCTGTCCGTGACGTCGGACAGCGCCTGTTCGAGGGCCTCCACGTCCAGCGGCCCGGACAGGCCGAGGGCGACGGGGAGGTTGTAGGCGGTGCCCGTCTCCTCCCACTGGTTCAGGAACCACAGCCGCTGCTGGGCGTGGGACAGCGGCAGCACGTCCGGGCGTCCCCCCGGCCGGAGGGCCGGCCTGGCGGGGAGCATGTCGTCGAGGCGCTCCGCCAGCCCGGCCACGGTGGGGGTGCCGAACAGCAGGCGGGTCGGCAGTTCCACGCCGAGGACGGAGCGCGCCCTGCTGCTCAGCCGCACGGCCAGCAGGGAGTGGCCGCCGAGGTCGAAGAAGCCGTCGTCGATGCCCACCGCGTCGCGGCCGAGCACTTCCGCGAACAGTCCGCACAGGAGCTCCTCGCGCGGATCGCGCGGCGCGCGCCGGGTGCCGGCGGGATACGCCGGTTTCGGCAGCGCGGCACTGTCCACCTTCCCGTTCGGTGTCAGCGGCAGTTCGTCGATCACCACGATCGCGGCGGGCACCATGTAGTCCGGCAGATTCTGCCGTGCGAACTCGCGCAGCCGCCGCACGTCGGTCTCCGTGTCCCGCACGAGCACGTATGCGACGAGGCGTTTGTCGCCGGGGTGGTCGTCGCGCAGGACCGCCACCGCGTACGCGACGTCCTCGTGGCGGGCCAGTACCGCCTCGACCTCGCCGAGTTCGACCCGGAAGCCGCGGATCTTCACCTGGTCGTCGGCCCGGCCGAGGAACTCCAGCGCGCCGTCGCCGGTCCACCGGACCAGGTCGCCCGTGCGGTACATGCGCCGGCCCGGGCCGAACGGGTTCGCCACGAACCGTTCCGCGGTCAGGCCGGGGCGGTTCACGTAGCCCCGGGCCAGCTGGGCGCCCGCGACGTACAGTTCGCCGACCACCCGCGGCGGGACGGGCCGCAGTCCCGGGTCGAGCACGAACACGTCCACCCCGGCGATCGGACGGCCGATCAGGGGCCGGTCGCTCTCGTCCGATGTCCAAAAGAGGCTGTCCACCGTGGTCTCGGTCTGTCCGTAGATGTTGTAGACGGTGGTGCCCTCGGTCTCCCGGATCCGTGCCCACAGCTTCTCGCCCACGGTCTCCGCGCCGGTCATCACCACCGCGGGCGGCGTTCCGGCCGGATCGAGCATCCCCTGCCGGATCAGTTCCTCGGCGTAGCTGGGCATCACGTCGAGGGCGTCGATGCCGCGCCGGTCCATGTACCGGGCCATGGCGGCCGGGTCGCGGCGGGTGTCGTCGCCGATCAGGTGGAGTTCGTGGCCGGCGGCCTGCCACAGCAGGCCGACGACCGAGGTGTCGAAGGAGAGGGACGCCGTCAGTGCCATCCGGCAGCGGCGCGGGCCGCGTGTCCGCTCGGCGGTGGCGATGACCTCCGCGCGGTAGAAGGCCAGCAGGTTGGCCAGCCCGCCGTGGGTCACCGTCACGCCCTTGGGCCGGCCGGTCGATCCGGAGGTGTACACGACGTATGCCGGATGGTCCGCGGCGACGGCGGTCCGGAGTTCGCCCGGCGCCTCGTCGTCGAGGACGGGGCCGTCGACGAACACCGGTTCGCACACGGGCAGCGACGCGGCGGTCGCCCTGTCGGTGACGACCAGGGCGGGGGCGGAGTCCTCGAGCAGGTAGGCGATCCGCCGGGCCGGGTAGGCCGGGTCGACGAACAGGAACGCGGCGCCCGACTTCAGTACGGCCAGGAGGGCGACCACCAGGGCCGCGGACCGGGGCAGAGCCACCGCCACCACGTGTTCCGGGCCCGCGCCCCGGCCCACGAGGCGGTGGGCGAGCCGGGTGGCGGACGCGTCGAGTTCGGCGTAGGTCATCGCGGTGTCCTCGAAGACCAGCGCCGTCGCGTCCGGGGTGCGGGCGGCCTGCTCCCGGAACGCGTCGGGCAGGAACACGGCCCGCGGTGCGGGCGCGGGGCGCCCGGGGAGGAGGAGCCGCCGTTCCTCGTCCGAGAGCACGTCGACGGCGCCGATCGGTCGTTCCGGGGCGGCGAGCACCTGTTCCAGCAGGCGCCGCAGGCGCGTCACGAGCTGTTCGGCGGTGGTCCGGTCGAACAGCTCCTCGGCGTACTCGAGGTAGCCGGTCAGTCCGGCCGGCGCGCCTCGGGCGTCGCGTTCGTCCACCAGCTCAAGACTGAGGTCGAACTTCGCGACGTCCCAGTCCACCGGGATCCGCTCGCCGTGCAGTCCGGCGAAGCCCAGGGTGGTGTCCTCGGCGTGCTGCACCTGGACCATGACCTGGAACAGGGGGCTCCGGGACAGCGACCGCTCGGGCCGCAGGTCCTCGACGACGCGCTCGAACGGGACGTCCTGGTGGGCGAACGCCTCCAGGTCGGTGTCCCGGACCCGCCGCAGCAGTTCGGTGAACCCGGGGTCGCCCGCGGTGTCGGTACGCAGCACCAGGGTGTTGACGAAGAACCCGACCAGGTCGTCGAACGCGCTGTCCGACCGGCCCGCCACCGGGGTGCCGAAGGGGATGTCGGTGCCCGCGCCCATACGGGTCAGGAGCGCCGCGAAGCCCGCCTGCACCGCCATGAACAGCGTGCAGCCGGTGGACCTGGCGAGTTCGAGCAGCCTGCCGTGCAGATCCGGCCCCCAGTGGACGGGGACGATCCCTCCGGAGTGTGCCGCCACCGCGGGGCGCGGCCGGTCCGCCGGCAGCGTCAGCTCCGCGGGCAGGCCGGCCAGCCGGGTGCGCCAGTACTCCAGCTGGCGGCTCATCAGGCTCGTCGGGTCCTCGGCGTCGCCGAGCAGTTCCCGCTGCCACAGCGTGTAGTCGGCGTAGCGCACCGGCTGCGGCGGCCAGTCCGGTGCGGTCCCCCCGCACCGGGCGGTGTAGGCCAGGGCGAGGTCCCTGAGCAGGGGACGCAGGGACCACCCGTCGGCCGCGATGTGCTGGACGACCAGTAGCAGTACCTGCTGCTCGGGGCCGAGCAGGAACAGCGTGGCCCGGAGGGGGGCGTCCTCGGTGAGGTCGAACCGGTGGCGGGCCCGTTCCGCCATGGCGCCGGCGAGGTCGGGCGGCGCCACCTCGACGACCTCGATCCCGGGGGCCGGGTCCAGGAGCACCGGGCGCGGTTCGCCGCCGTCCTCGGGGAAGACCGTGCGCAGGCTCTCGTGCCGTTCCGTCACGTCCGCGAGCGCCCGTGCCAGGGCGTCCCCGTCCACCGTCCCGGTGAGGCGGACCGCGACGGGCACGTTGTACGTCCCTTCGCCGTGCTCCATCCGGTTCAGGAACCACAGCCGTCGCTGGGCGGGCGACAGGGGCACGGGCTCCGACCCCGCGCGGGCGGTCGGCGCCGGACGCGCGGTCCCGGTCAGCCGGGCCAGTCCGGCCACCGTGGGTTCGGCGAACAGGTCCCGGATCTCGAACCCCTCCCCCAGGACCGACCGGATCCGGGAGAGCAGCCGGAGGGCCAGGAGGGAGTGCCCTCCCAGGTCGAAGAAGTCGTCGTCGGTCCCCACGCGGGGCACTCCCAGTACTTCCGCGAAGAGTTCGCACAGGATCTCCTCGCGCGGACTGCGCGGCTCCCGCACGGCGCTCGCGGTCCGGTCCGGCTCCGGCAGCGCGGCACGGTCGAGTTTCCCGTTCAGTGTCGTCGGCATGGTCTCGACCAGGACCACGGCGGCGGGGACCATGTAGTCGGGCAGGATGCCCGACACGAACCGGCGAAGCTCCCTGCCGGTGAGGCCGGAGGACCGGGGCACGGCATACGCGACCGGGCGCCGGTCGCCCGGCCGGTCCTCCCGGACGACGACCGCGGCCTGCGCCACCTCGGGATGGCCGGCCAGCGCGGCCTCGATCTCGCCGGGCTCCACGCGGAAGCCCCGGATCTTCACCTGCGCGTCCGCGCGGCCGACGAACTCCAGCTCGCCGCCGGCGGTCCACCGGACCAGGTCACCGGACCGGTACATCCGCTCCCCCGCCGAGAAGGGGCAGGCCACGAACCTCTCGGCGGTCAGCGCGGGGCGCCCGGCGTACCCCCTGGCGAGCTGGATCCCGCTCAGGTACAGCTCGCCCACCACTCCCGGCGGCACCGGTCGCAGCGCACCGTCCAGTACGAACGCCGACACGTTGGCCAGCGGTCGGCCGATCGGCACCGAGTTTCCCCCGTCGTCCCGGCGGCACCGCCAGTGGGTCACGTCGACGGCGGCTTCGGTCGGCCCGTAGAGGTTGTGCAGCTCGGTGGAGCCGAGCGTGGCGAACAGTTCGCGTTGCGTCTCCGCGGGCAGGGCCTCGCCGCTGCAGATGATCCGGCGCAGGCCCGTGCAGTCGGCCGCACCGGGCTCCCGGAGGAACGCCTGCAGCATCGAGGGCACGAAGTGCGTGACGGTCACCGACTCCCGCCGGATCAGCTCGGCGAGGTAGCCGGGGTCGCGGTGTCCGCCGGGCTTCGCCAGTACCAGGGTCGCGCCGGAGATCAGCGGCCAGAAGAACTCCCAGACCGACACGTCGAAGCCGGCCGGGGTCTTCTGCAGCACCCTGTCGGCGCCGGTGAGCCGGTACTGCCGCTGCATCCACAGCAGGCGGTTGACGATGGCCGCGTGCGGGACCATGACGCCCTTGGGCCGTCCGGTGGATCCGGAGGTGAAGATGACGTAGGCGCAGTGCGCCGGATGCCGGCGTACCGGCCGGGCGGGGGCGGACGCGACCGGCTCGTCGAGCAGCAGCCTCGGCGGGGAGGCGGGAAGGGCGTCGGCGCTCTTCGAGTCGGTCAGTACGAGGACCGGGCCGGCATCCTCGATCATCGCGGCGATCCGCCCGGCGGGGTGCTCCAGGTCCACCGGCAGGTAGGCGGCGCCCGCCCTGACCACGGCGAGGATCGCGACCACGAGATCCACCGAACGGGGCAGTGCCACGGCCACGACCCGGTCCGGGCCCGCGCCCCCGTGAACGAGCCGCGACGCCAGCCGGTCCACTCGCGCGTCCAGCTCGGCGTAGCTCAGCCGTTCGTCGGGGGCTACCAGGGCCGTCGCGTGCGGCGTGCGCCGGACCTGCTGCGACCACAGCTCGGCAAGCGTCACCTCGGGCAGTTCGACGGCGGTGTCGTTCCACTTCCGTACGACCCGGTCGCGCTGGTCGGGTGACAGCACGGTCAGCGCGGAGAGCGGCCGGTCCGGGTCGGCGGCCACCTGCTCCAGCAGCAGCCTCAGCCGTTCGGCGAGGTCGGCCGCCTCGGCGTCGGTGAACAGGTCCGGGCGGTAGTGCAGGCGCAGGGCGAGCCGCTCGCCCGGCTCGACGGCGAGGGTCAGCGGGTAGTGCGCGCTGTCGCGGAACGTGACGTCCACCTGGAGCTCGCCGTCGGGCGAGTCGACCCTGTAGTCGTGCATCGGGAAGTTGTCGAAGACCACGTTGGTGTCGAACAGCGCGGTGGGGCAGCCGGTGAGGCGCTGGATCTCCACCAGGCCGAGGTGGTCGTGGTCGAGCGCCGCGGAGCGTCCCGACTGGATCTGTTCGAACAGTGCGCTCACCGAGGCCGCACGGTCCAGCCGCACCCGCACCGGGACCGTGTTGATGAGCATCCCGATCATCGAGTCCGCGCCGGTCAGCTCCGCCGGGCGGCCGCTGACCGTCGAGCCGAACACGACGTCGTCGCGCCCGGTGAGCGAGCCGACCAGGACGGCCCACACCCCCTGGCACACCGTGTTGAGCAGGACGTGGTTCTGCCGGGCGCGCGCGGTCAGCAGCGCCGTCGTCTCCGCCGGCAGCAGCACCTCCACCTCCTTGGGCGGCGGCCCGGTCCGGGAGTCGGCGGGCGCGACGAAGGTGGGTTCGGTGATCCCCTCCAGGGCCGTCGCCCAGTGCCGCTCCGCGCCGGCCCGGTCCTGCCCCGCCAGCCACGCCAGGTAGTCCCGGTAGGGACGCACCGGTGCCAGGCCGGCGGTGCCGCCTCCCCGGGAGTACAGCGCGAACAGCTCCTGGAACAGCAGGGCGAAGGACCACCCGTCCAGCAGGAGGTGGTGGGCGGTGACGAGGAGCCGGTGGCGGCGGGCGGTGTGCCCGACGAGAGTGAACCGGATCAACGACGGCCCGCCGACGTCGATGCCCTGTGCCCAGTCCTGCTCGGTCAGTTCGGCGAACCGCCGCCGCGCGTCCTCTTCCCGCCCCAGTCCGATCTCCCGCCACTCCAGCGGGACGTCGCGGCGGACCACCCGTATCGGTTCACCCGACTTCCGGTACCGGAACCCGGACCGCAGTGTGGCGTGGCGCCGCATCACGGTCTCCGCGGCCGTCCTCAGGAGCGCGGTGTCCACCGGCCCGTCGAGGTCCACCGCGAACTGCGCGAGGTAGGGGCTGTGCTTCTTCCGGTCGAACAGCGCGTGGAAGAGGAGTCCTTCCTGGAGGGGCGACAGGGGAAGGACGTCCTCGACTACCGACTGACTCATCTTCAGTGCCAACTTCCTCAGACGGCCCGCAGGTCGGATTCGATTTCTTCGAGTTCGCGCTGGCTGAGCGAGCTCAGGGTCAGGTCGGACGGGGTGAGTCCGCCCGCTCCGGGTCGGCGGGCGTGCGCGACCAGGGTCCGCAGCATCCGGAACCACGTCTCCGCCAGCTCGCGCGTGTCCGCCTCGGACACGACGCCGCCGGCCCAGGTCCAGGTGGCCTGCAGCACCGGGCCGTCCGCCCGGTCCACCGTGGCCGCGTTCACCTCGATGCTGTGGGCCATGGGCATGCCCGGCCCCGCGTCGTCCAGGCCGGTCCCGTACTCCGGTACGACCGACCAGTCGGCGTCGTCCGAGACCGCGAAGCGGCCCAGGTAGTTGAAGACGAACTCCGGCCGGGCCGCCTGTTCCAGCAGCGCGCCGGTCCGCGGGTTCAGGTAGCGGAGGAGGCCGTACCGGACCCCCTTGTCGGGGATGCCGCGCACCTGCTCCTTGATCCGCTTCACCGCGGTTCCCACCGCGGGCCCGGCGGCGTCCACGTCCGCCCAGTCCACCTCGCCCAGTTCGAGCCTGATGGGGAACATGCTGGTGAACCAGCCCACGGTCCGGGAGAGGTCCACGTCCGCGAGCGCGGCCTCCCTGCCGTGGCCCTCCAGGTGCAGCAGCGCGGTGCCGTCGCCCGCCGTGCCGCGTCCGCGGTGCCAGTCCCCCATCGCCAGTGCGAGACCGGCGAGGAGGATGTCGTTGACGTCGGCGTTGAACAACGCCGGCACCGTGGTCAGCAACTCCTCGGTGAACTCGGCCGGCAGGGACTCGGTGAAGCAGCGGTCCCGGCTCTCCCGGTCGTCGCCGGGCACCCTCGCCCGGTCGCCGAACCCGGCGGCGCCGGGGCGCAGCCGTTCCAGCCAGTAGGGGAGTTCGGCGACGCACTCCTGTGCGTGCGCCTGCTCGCCGAGCAGCCGGGACCAGCGGCGGAACGAGGTCGGTACCGGTTCGAGGGCGACGGCGGCGTCTTCCTCGACCGCTCGCCAGGCCGCCGCGAGGTCGGCGATCAGGACACGCCAGGAGACGGAGTCGACGGCCAGGTGGTGGACGACCAGCGCGAGCTCGCCCCGGCGATCCGGTCCGGCGTCGAACCACACGGCCTGGAGGACGTTGCCCTCCCGCGGGCGGAGCCTGTCGCGCGCCGCGTCCGACTCCTGTCGGACCAGCGCGGCCCGGTCGCACTCGAGGCGCCCCGCCGCGTCGATCCGCCGGACGGCCGGGGCTGCGTCGACCGTGCCCGCCGGCAGGGTCTCGAGCACCCAGTCCTTCTCGCCGCCGGGCACGGACAACCGCAGGCGCAGGACGTCGTGGTGGTCGAGCAGGGCCTGCACCATCGAGACCAGGCGGGTCTCCGTCAGCCCCGGAGGCGTACGCAGGACCGCGAACTGGTTGTAGGTGTCCACCCCGCCGCCGCGTTCCCGGAACCAGCGCATGACGGGCGTGGCGGCGACCGGCCCCACCCCGTCGTCCGCGACGGGTGCCGACTCCCGGTCGACCGTGGTGGCCGCCTCCGCCAGTGCTTCCATGTCGCGGTGACTCAGCACGTCACCGACGGTGATCCGCAGACCGGCTTTCCGTGCCCGGCTGACGAGCTGCATGGCGATGATGCTGTCCCCGCCGAGCGCCACGAAGCCGTCGTCGAGCCCCACGTCGCTCACCCGAAGCAGGTCGGCGACCAGTTCACACAGGAGGCGCTGGCGCCGGGTGACCGGATTCCGCCCGGTCACGCTCGAATTCGGTTCAGCGAAAGGGCTGGTCACGTATTCCCTCATTTCGAGTCCGATCTGGAATCGACGACGAAGTTATCGAGCGGTGGTCGCCGCCGGCGGCAGTCGCGGCGGCAATCCGGGGGGATCGCGGGGCGGGGCGCGTGGATTGCCGGTGGGATTGCCGCCGGACGCAACGGCGCACGCCGACACTGGCGGGTGCGACGTCCAGGTGGAATCACCTCGGGAAGAGGAGCGACGATGACGATGCAGCAGCCGGTCCGGTCGGCGGGCGACCTTGCGATGTTCGGCGGCGAACGGGCCGTGCCCAGGGGACTGCGGATCCGGCCCTGGCCGATGGTGACCGAGGAGGACGAGCAGGCGGTCCGCCGGGTGCTGCGGTCCGGCCGGTTCACCTCCGCCTCGTCGGGGGAGCAGGAGATCACGGGGCTGGAGCGGGAGTGGGCGCGGCATGTCGGTACGGAGCACTGCGTGGCGGTGAGCAACGGGACCGCGGCGCTGTCGGTCGCGCTGAGCGCCGTGGGCGTGGGAGCCGGCGACGAGGTCGTCGTGCCCGCCCTGAGCTTCATCGGCAGCGCCACCGCTCCGCTTCACCTCATGGCCGTGCCGGTTTTCGCGGACGTCGACCCCGTCACGTTCAATCTGGACCCCGCGGCGCTCGAAGCCGCGATCACCCCCCGTACCAAGGCGGTCGTCGTGGTCCACCTGCACGGTCTGCCCGCCGACCTGGACCGGATCACCGCGATCGCCGCCCGGCACGGGATCGCCGTGGTCGAGGACGCCGCGCAGGCGCACGGCGCCCGGTACCGGGGCCGGGCGGTGGGCTCGATCGGTGCCGTGAACACGTTCAGCCTCAACGTCAGCAAGAACCTCGCCACCTGCGGCGAGGGCGGTCTGATCACGACCGACGACGCGGACGTTGCGACGAAGGCGACCATGCTGCGGCAGTTCGGCGAACTCATCGCGGCCGACGGCGAACGCAGCTACGTCGCGCACCTGCTGGGCTGGAACTGCAAACCGAACGCGATGCAGGCGGCCTTCACCCGCAGCCGTCTCACGCGGTTCCCCGCCGAGGCGGCCGTCCGCGAGGAGAACGTCCGCCGGCTGCTGGAACGGCTGGCCGCGTACCCCGGCTTCCTGGTGCCGACGGTCCCCCGGGACCGCACTCACGCCTGGCACATCCTGCGTTTCCGGGTGGACCCCGCCGCCTTCGGGCTGGCCGACGAGTTCGCGGGTCCGCTGCGCGCCGTCGTGCAGCGGGCCCTGCGTGCCGAAGGGGTGCCCGCCGCGCCCTACCAACTCCAGCCGCTGCCCGCGCAGCGGGTGTTCACCGAACGGCGCGGGTTCGGCGCCTACCCGTGGGCGCTGCCCGGCATCGCGGCCCGCCCCTACCGTCCCGAGGACTTCCCCGCGACCCTGCGGGTCCTCGACGACTCCTTCACCCTCCAGAAGGCGCACCTGCACCCGGAGTCGGGACCGCTGCTCGCCAGGTACGCCGACGGGTTCGAGAAGGTCTGGCAGCACCGCGACGCGCTGGCCGCCGTCGCCGGGACGGCGGCCCACACGCCGCACTGGGAACGCGCCTCGCGGATCGCCGACGCCGAGTGGTCGGCGGCGTTCGGCGGTCGGTGACCCCGACGCCGGCGGTTCAGGCCAGCAGCCGCCGCACCTGCTCCGTCACCGCAGCGCCGGAGATCCCGTTGCGCGCCAGCAGGTGGCGGTGTCCGCCGGTGCCGGCGGCGAACCGGTCGGCCACCGCCACCCGCCGTACCGGACAGGCGGCGCCCAGGTCTGCCACGACCTCGGCCACCGCGGAACCGAGGCCCCCGGCCGCCCAGTGCTCCTCGACGGTGACGATGCCGCGCGTGCGGGTGGCGGCCGTGACGATCGCCTCCTGGTCGAGCGGTTTGACCGTGTGCATGTTGAGCACGGCCACGTCGATCCCGGCACCGGCCAGCTCGTCGGCGGTCCGGAGCGCGGTGAGCACGGGGTACGGGCCGGTGGCGATCAGCGTCACGTCGGTTCCCCGGCGCAGGGACTGCGCGACCCCGATCCGTACCGGCTCCCGCGCTGCCAGGGCCGGCGTCGCGCCGCGCCCCAGGCGCAGGTACACCGGCCCCGGCAGCTCCGCGCAGGCCCGGACCAGGGTCTCGGTGGCGGGGCCGTCCGCGGGTACCAGCACCGTCATGTTCGGCAGCATCCGCATGACGGCGAGGTCTTCCAGCGAGTGGTGGGTGGTCCCGAGGTGGCCGGCGGAGAGCCCGCCGTGGGTGGCGGCGATCCTCACCGGCAGGTCGTTCCAGGCGATGTCGAGTTTCACCGCTTCCAGCGCACGGGTGGCGGCGAAGGTCGCCATGGTGTTGACGAAGGGGATCCGGCCGGACCTGGCCAGCCCCGCCGCCACGCCCATCAGGTTCTGTTCCGCGATGCCGAGGTTGAGGTACCGCCGTGCGCCCTCGCCCCAGGAGGTGGCGGAGAACAGGCCGGTGTCGCTGTCCAGGCACACGTAGCGCTCGTCCTCGCCGACCAGCTCGACCAGGACGTCCCGGTAGATCTCCCGGGCCGCGCGGTCCTGGCCCGGCACGGCGGGTTCGGTCGTCACGACGGACATGTCGTCTCCGTTCGGGTCGGTTCGCCGCGCGTCACCGCCGCACGGGCACGCCGGTGCCCGCGTTCGGTGAGCCGGACGTAGTGGCTGCGGGCCTGGCCCTCGATGTAGGGCAGTCCTTTGCCCTTGACCGTGCGGGCCAGCACGACGGTCGGTCTGCCCGGGGCGTACGGGACGTGCGACAGGGCCGCACGCAACTGGTCCGTGTCGTGCCCGTCGACCTCGCGCACCGCCCACCCGAAGCCGCGCCAGCGGTCCCCCAGCGGTTCGAGGCCCACGGTCTCCTCCGTGTCGCCGCTGATCTGCAGCCCGTTGCGGTCGACGATCGCCACCAGCCGGTCCAGTCGCTGGGCGCCGGCGGCCATCGCGGCCTCCCAGACCGAGCCCTCCTGCAGTTCGCCGTCGCCGAGCACGACGAAGCAGCGCCGGTCGCTCCCGTCCAGCCGTGCGGCGAGCGCGAAGCCGACGCCGAGGGGCAGTCCGTGCCCGAGCGACCCGGTGGGCATCTCGACCCCGGGGACGGCCGGGTTCGGGTGTGCGGTGAACACGCTGTCCGGAGCGCCGTAGCCCGCCAGTCGCTCCTCGGGGAAGAAGCCCCGCTCCGCCAGGACGGCGTACAGTCCGATCGCGCCGTGGCCCTTGCTCAGCAGCAGGATGTCCCGGTCCGGCGCCTGCGGCAGCCGCGGGTCGATCCGCAGCACGTGGTGGTAGAGCGTGACCAGGATCTCGACCATGGACATCGATCCGCCGAGGTGGCCGCCCTCCGGGTTGGCGCACATGCGCACGATGAGTTCTCGTGCCCTGCGCGCGTGGTCGTCGCTCATCGGCCCTCTCCGGTGAGATGCCCGTCGAGTTCGGCCAGCGCCCGGGTCAGCACCCGGATGCCGAACAGGTACTCGGACAGTTTGATGTGTTCCTGATCGGAATGGTCCAGGCTGCTGTCGCCCGGCCCGTAGGTGGCCATCGGCACCGCCCACTCCTCCGCCAGCGTGTTCATGTCGGAGGTGCCGGTCTTCACCTTCGCCCTCGGGCTTCCGCCCTGCGCGCGGATCGCGACCGTGAGGGCCCGCACCACGGGATCGTTGCGGCCGACACGGCAGGCACGCACCGTGTTGACGACCTGGAGGATGCCAGGGGCCGACCGTTCGGACAGTGCGGCCACCAGGCCCTCGCCGTCGAAGTCCGGGGGGACGCGGATGCTGAACTCCGCGGTGGCGGACGTCAGTCCGCCGTCGATCGACATCAGGGTCGGGCCGGGACGGTCGAACCGGGCGTGGCTCGCCTCCGGGCCGAGCAGCTCCAGGAGTTCCGTCCACGCCCGGGTCGCCAGCTCGGACGCCTTGGGCACGACGTTGCTGGGGTGGGTCGCCTCGCACCGCACCCGGTAGCGGAGGTCGATCTTCCCCTTGTACCCCAGGACGACCGTGTCGCAGCCGCTGGGCTCGCCGATGACCAGGGCGTCCGGCGGCTCGTGCGTACGGCGGATCCCCACCGCGCCCCGGGACATCGGGGTCTCCTCCTCCACCACGCCCACGACGACGATCCGGCCGCGGAACCCGGTGCTGCCGGCGGCCGCGCAGATCATCGTGGCGAGCGGCCCCTTGGCGTCGACCGCGCCCCTGCCGTACAAGCGGTCGCCGGCCATCCGCACCGGGACGTCCCCCGGTACGGTGTCCATATGGCCGAGCAGCATCACCGTCGGCCCCGGGCCGTGCCGGATCTCCCCGATCACGTTGCCCGCGCCGTCGATCCGCGCGGCGAGACCGGCTCCGCTCATGGCGTCCGCCAGATGGCCGGCCAGCTCCGACTCCGCGAAGGACGGCGAGGGGATCCTCAGCATGCCGTGGAGCAGTTCGACCGCGGCCGGGTCGGAGAACCTCGTCACTCTTCCTCCAGGAGCACTTCGGTGCACGAGCCCGCCAGGGCCTCCCGGACCGGACGGGGGCGGCGGCCGTCCGCGATCAGGACGCGGTTCGCACCGGCCAGCAGTGCCTCGCGGGCCGCGATCAGCTTGATCCCCATTCCCCCGGTGACCACCGGAGGCGTTCCCCGGCGGGGAACACGGCAGACGGGGAGCACCGACCGTTCGTCGTGCCGGTCGGCCAGCACCCCCCTCGCCCCGGTGAGCAGCACGAGGGTGCTCGCCCGGACGGCGCCCGCGACGGCCGCGGCGGCGCGGTCGGCGTCCGTGTTGACCACACGGCCGTCCCGGGCCAGGGCCGGCGGCGACACCACGGGCAGCAGCCCCGCCGCGAGCATCGTGGCCAGCAGGTCGCCGTTCACCTCGACGATCCGTCCGCTGTGGTCGTCCCTGACCACGACCCGGCGTCCGTCGACGAGCGCGCGGTGCGCCGACTTGCGGGCGGCCACCAGGAGTCCGGCGTCCAGGCCGGTCAGCCCGACCGCGTTCACCCCGCACGCGCGCAGAGCGGCCAGCAGACGGGGCTTGACGGAGCCGGCCAGCGCCAACTGCACCACTTCGAGGGTTCGTTCGTCGGTGTACCGGGTCGACACCCCGTCCGGGGCGACGAGTCGGCGGGAAGGGACTCCGAGGCGTTCGGCAAGGCTGTCGATGTCGGCCGAACCGCCGTGGGCGAGGATCACCGGCCTGCCGCCCCGGTGCACGGCGGCGACGTCCGCGCAGATCGCCTCCGACCGCACGGCGGCGTTTCCACCGCATTTGACCACGAGAATGTCCCGCATTCGCTTCATCAACCTCACATCAGTTGGGATGCAGTCCGGGGAATTCCAGCCCCGTCCGCTCCGGCCAGCCGAAGCGGACGTTCAGACACTGCACGGCCCCTCCCGCGCCGCCCTTGACCAGGTTGTCCAGAGCTCCGATCAGGACCGCGGTGCCGTCCTCCCCGGACACCGCGAACCCGACGTCGCAGAAGTTGGACCCCGTCAGGATCTTCGGCTCCGGCAACCGGTACAGGCCGTGGCGCTGGGCGACGACCCGGACGAACGGCTCGTTCCGGTACGCCGCGCGGAACGCGGACCGGACGTCCCTCTCCGACACGCCGGGCGCCAGCTTCACGTGGCACACCACCTGCACGCCGCGGACCGCCTCGACCCCTGTGGCGGTCATCCGCACGGCGTGGCCCGTGGCCTGGGCGATCTCGGCCTCGTGCCGGTGTCCGGAGGGAGCGAACACCCTGAGGGCGCCGCTGCGTTCGGCGTGGGCGCTGGCGGGACCGCCGGAGACCCCCGATCCGCTGGAACCGGTTCTGGCGTCCACCCGGACCGTTCCCTCGATCAGGCCCGCCCGGGCCATCGGCCGGACCGCGAGGATGCCGGCGGTGGCCATGCAGCCGGGAACCGAGATCCGGTCGCTGGAGGCCAGTCGGGCGCGATGCCATTCGGGCAGCCCGGTGGTGAAATCGGGAAGCAGGTGCGGTGCGGTGTGGGGGACTCCGTAGTAGGACGCGTAGACCCCGGGATCTCGTAGACGGAAGTCCCCGGACAGGTCGATGACGGTCCTGGCCAGTTTCAGGAAACCGGCCATCCTCCCCATCGTCTCCCGATGGGGGGCGGCCAGGAAGAGCACCTCGAAATCAACGCTCTCCAGCGTGTCGTGGCCGACGAAGCACAAGTCCGTGTGGCCGCGCAGGTTGGGATGGGGGCCGTCGACCCGGCGCCCGGCCAGGCGGTCGGACGTGGCGGCCACGACCGTGACCCGCGGGTGGCCGTGCAGCAGGCGGAGCAGCTCGCCGCCGATGTAGCCGGACGCCCCGACGATCGCTACTCGGAGCATGGGCGTACCTTCGTCAGGAGGTGGTCGACGATCCGGTCGGCGACGGAGACCGCGTCGCCGAGGGCCTGCTGCAGCCCGGAGAACTCGATGCCGTGGTTGACCTCCAGGACGAGGACCTCTCCCGTCTCGTCCTCGATCAGGTCGACACCGGCGATCTCGGCCTCCACCGCCTGCGCGGCCATGACCGCGAGTTTCGCGATGTCCGGTGTCAGGGTGCACAGTTCGCTCACGGCACCCCGCGCCACGTTGGTCCGCCAGTCCTCGCTGCGCCGGTAGGTCGCGGCGAGCGCTTCGCCGCCCACCACGGCAACACGGATGTCCCGCCCCGGTTTGGCTATCCATTCCTGCAGGTAGACGATCCGGGCCTGCGGTGAGGGCAACGCGGCGACGTACTCCAGGACGGTCTCCGCGGTCCGCCGGTCCGGCAGCGCGGCGACCAGCCGCCCCCACGAGCCCTGCAGGGGCTTCACCACGGCCGGGTAGCCGATGGTCTCCAGGGCCGTCAGCGCCGCTTCCCCGGTCAGCCCGAGGGCCGCTCGCGGTGTCGGGAGTCCGGCTTCGACCAGTGCCGCGGAGGTGCGCCACTTGTCCCCGCACAGCTCGGTCGCGCGCGCCGAGTTGACCACCGTCGCCCCCGCCGCCTCCAGCGCGTGCGCCGCGTACGTCGCCCTGGCGAGCCCGATCTCCCTGTTCAGCACGATCGGGCGGGGGCCTCGGTCACCGAGCCGGTACCAGCACTCGCGGCTGTCGATGTGCCGATGGGCGATCCCCCTGCGGCCGAGGGCTTCGAGGATGTTCTTCTCACTGGCCCGCACACGGGAAGTGAGTACCGCGAAGGGCACGGCGCGGCTCACTCGCCCCAGTCCTCTTCGATTTCCGGCGCGAGCGCGATCCGTATCGGATCCAGCGTGAGGATCTCCAGTTCGCTGGCGCATTCACCGCATTCCACGATTTCACCGATCACCGGCGTTCCGGCGAGGGCCACCGAACTCTCGCACTCCGGACAGGGGACCATTTTCCATTCCTTTCGTCGAAGGCCACGAGGCACAGGTAAACGTAATGACCGCTCCGGGCCCCGACAGGCAGAATGAGCGGCAGTCTCGGCGCCCCTGCCCACCTCCCCCGCCCCGGGGTCCTGGCCGGGGCGCGGCCCTACGCGTGCAGGAGCCGCACCAGTTGCAGCACCGTGAACTGCTCCGGCAGGTGGTCGCCCGCCGGCCGCACGAGGCCGTGAATCAACAGCGCGTGCAGGGCGGCGGCCGGGTCCGGGACGAGGTGGTCGATGTCCGCGACCGTCCAGTGCCGGCGGTCCGCCACCTCGGCCAGCACCTGGCGGTAGCGCCTGGCCACGACGTCGACACTGCGCGTCAGGGAGCGCAGCAGGTTCCGGCAGGAGCAGCCCGTCGGCGGGGAGAGGAGGTGCGAGTCGCGACCGGCTCGGGCCAGCAGGAGCTCCGGCGGGTACAGCAGGCACCAGCCCGCCGCGTATTCGAGCGCTCTCGGTACCCCGTCGAGCCAGCGGCACAACCGCGCCACCGCGCGCGCGTTGTCCTCCCGAAGCCGGAATCCGGGCCGTGACCGGCGCATATGGGACAGGAACAGCGCCACGGACGCGACCTCGCTCAGACCGGCGTGGTCGTGGTCCCGCGTCTCCTCGGGCACGGCCGTCCCGGTGAGCGGCAGTACCCGCTCGCTCGGCAGGCGGCGCGGCGCCAGACCGGTCACCACGACACGCAGACCCGGGCAACGCCGAAGCAGTTCGCCGATGTCCACCCCGCCGGGTCCCGGAGCGTCGTCGCCGTCGATCACCAGCAGCTCGTGTCCTTCGCCGATCGCCCCGGCGAGGTCGTCGGTCAGGTCGGTGGTGCGCGCCGGCGACCCGCCGGAACCGGAGCCGGCCGCCGGGGTCGCACCGCAGCACGGCGGGTCCCCGGCCGAGGAGTGCCACCCGACCCGCCAGCCCCTGGCCCGCAGCACTCTGGCCGCCTCGAGCACCAGATGCGTCTTGCCGATGCCGCTGATCCCGACCACGCTCACCAGGCGGTGGCCGTGCACGGTGATCTGGTCGAGCAGCACCTGAAGCTCCGCTTCCCGGCCCACCAGCGCGCCGGGCGGAGCGGGCGGAGCGGGCAGCGCGAACGGCGGAACCCGGTGGTCCACCGGGCTTCCCCCGGCGGCGTGCAGTCGCAGGCGCTCCGGGCCACTCAACCGCAGCGCGTCGGCGAGCAGCTCCACGCTCTCCCGCCGGGGCCGTCGTACCCTGCCGCTCTCCAGGTCCCGAATGGCCCGGACGCTCAACGTGGCGAAGTCCGCCAGTTGTTGCTGGGTCAGTCCGGACCGGTCCCGATGCTCCTTCAGCAGCTCGGCGAAGGAAGTCGCCCCGGCGTTCCGCTCCGGCGGTACCGGCACCGGCCGCTCCCGGCGGCCGAGGACCGCGCGGTCGCGCGGCGAAGGTCCGGGGGCCGACTTCTTCCCGACAGTGCGCGGGCCGGTCTTCAGACGCCGGCCGGTCTCCCCGTGGACGTCCCCGCACGCGACATGTCCGAGCACTTCTGTTTCCCGGCCGCGCATTTCACGGACCGCTTCCCGCATTTTGTCACTCACGGATTCGGGTGCCCTTTCCCTGGACGGTTCCTGCGCTCCGGGTCCTGTGAGTGGCGGGCTCCGGGACTCGTCACGAGCCGGCTTCCCCGGACGTACGCGCTGGTCATCCCCAGCCGCTGTCATCGCCGGGCGCGGCGGAGGACGCCGCCCGCGTACCGGCGCCACCGGTGTCGGCGGCAGCGGTTCCGACGGCGGCGCCGACCGTCGTCATGCGGGGAGCAGCGACCACGACCGCACGAACAGGCTTCATTTTCTTCTCCCGGAGTTCAGAGTGAGGAATACCGGAGAAGTCCCGGCCGGTGCCGCCCGGCCATTCCCCTCCCGCCCTTCCAGACTGATGGGCGCCCGCCCCGGAATCCACCGGCGGAACCGTTCACCAAGTTCTCCGACACCAAAGCGAGGGGTGGATACAACACCCACAAGGCGTCAAATACCATCAATATCGACAATCGTGGTTGCTCGGAGTACCGTCCACGGCCGCCCGACGGCGCGCGGTCGCCGGTGTTCCGGGGCCCGGTCCGGGGACCACGGCCGAGGGCCCGGTGCACCGCACCGCCTCGTGCCGCGGCACCGCGGCACCGGACAGTCCGGTCTGCCGGTCCGTACCGTCCCAGGCGACGGTCTGCCCGGAACGGCATCCCGGTGCCCGCCCGGAGAAAGGCGCGATCCGACTTCCCCACCGGCCGCGCTGCGGGAGTTCGGCGCCGGACGGTGTGAGGACGCAGCCGGCCGAACGGCGCACCGGCCTGACCAGGGGCGTCGCGGGGTTGCCGCCGGTGCGCGCACTCCGTGCCGGGTGCCTGCGGTCGGGCCCGCCGCCGCGACATCGGACGGGCCCCTGGCCGCAGGCGGCCGGCCGGCTCCGCCCCTGGGACAAACCCAGCCCGCCGGACGGACTCACCCCCGCCCGTGTCCGCCGCGACTTCCGGCGCATCCGCCCAGCAACCACCTGCCCGGCCCAGGCACCGAAACCCTCCCTGCCCGGCCCCGGACGACCACCAGGCCGCAAGAACACCCGGCCCACACCCCGCCACGACGTGCACACACCCCGCACAACACAGCCGACGCAATGACGAACAAAGAAGTCAACAACTCCACGACCCCGCCGCACAGGTTAAAGATCAAGCTAGGAGCACTCAGCTAGGAACTGACCAGGAACGCTAAGCGGTCTGCAGTGCCATCTCAGCGAGAAACTCCTGTGGCACTCTCGCGAGAGACAGCCGCAGGGGCGCCTTGCCCGACACCGGAAGGTGGTGTTCCGGGCGCGGTCCTCCCTTTGGTGGAGCCGCGCCCTTCGGTTAGCTTGTCCCCCTCGCGCCCCTCGGCGCCCCATCGTCGGCGCGGTTCCGCCGGCACGCGGACCTCGACAGGAGCGGCCATGACCGTCAACGACCCGGACAGCGACAGACCCGGCGGCCAGGGGAGCACCGCGTCGACGCCGTGGGCGGAGTTCGGGGAGCGGCTGAAGCATCTGCGGCGGCGTTCCGGTCTGACCCAGCGGCAGCTGGGGCAGCGGGTCGGCTACGGCCACAGCCTGGTCAGCAGGTGGGAGAGCGGCACGCGTGAGCCGACGCGCGGCGCGGTGGACGCCCTGGAGCGGGTCCTGAATGCGGGCGGGGCGCTGTCCTCGCTGGTCGAGCCGCCCCCGCGGGAGGGGGAACGGACGCGGCGGGGAGGTCTCGGCGTCGGGTTCTTCCCGCCTCTGCCCGGTGGTCTTCGGTCCGGGCCGGTCCCGGCGTCCCTCGAAGCGGGCTGGCCCGGCGTGCTGCCTGCGGGCGCGTGCCCGCTGCATGCGGAGGACGCCTGCGAGGTGCCGGCCTTCGCCGACCTCCTGGTGCTGCCGGGCCGGATGCGAGCGGCGTGCGAAGCCGGGCTGCCGGACGCGGCGGAGGCCGATCTCATCCACCTCCTGGCGGCTCTGCTGGGCCGGTGCGAACAGGCGGCCGCGTGCGCGGCCCCGGCCGCGTCGCTCGGCACCGTCGAGCATGTCCTGGGCGGTCTGGTCGCCTGGGCCGGGGCGGCGGACGCGGCCGGGCGCTCGGCCGCCGCGCAGCTCGGGCTCGCCGCCCACTTCGCCCAGCTCGCCGGACGGCTTCGGATGCACGGGGGCCAGGGCGCCCTGGCGATGGCGTGGGTCGGCCACGGTCTGCGGTGGGCCGAGGCGGGCGGCGACACCGGGGTGCGGGCGACGCTGATGACCGATCTGTGCACGCTGGCCAGGCTCGACGGCGACGGCGCCTCCGCGCTGGCGTACGCGTCGGCCATCGGCGCGCTCGACGCGAGGCGCGGCTGGATCACCGCGTTGTCCCACATGTACCAGGCCCGCGGCCATGCGGCGCTCGGTGACGGGGCGGAGACCAGGCGGCAGGCGGACCTGAGCCGTCGGTGTCTGGAGCGGCTGCGTGGGCGGGACCTCCAGGAGGCGCCCTGGCTGGCGGGCGGGCAGGGGCAGTTGCGGATGGAGGCCACGGTCGCGGGCGCGCTGCGGGATCTCGCCGCGGTCACCGGTGACCGGCTCGCCGCCCGCAGCGCGGCCCGCTCGGCCGTACGGGCCCTGGAGCAGCTGCCCGACGGGATGGTGCCCACGCGGCTGCTGCTGACCGTGCGGCTCGCGGACTGCCATGTCTGCGCCGGGGACGTGGACGCCGCGCTCCAGGTGGCGGGATCGGTGGTGGAGCGTGCGGTGGCGGCCCGGAGGCAGACGATCTCGCAGGAGCTGAAGGGGCTGAGGTCCCGGCTCCTCGGCGCCTGGGGCGGGCTGCGCGAGACGCGCGAGTTCGCGGAGCGGCTCGGGGCCGCGGCGGAGGCGTCGCGGGGCTGAGGAATCTCGCCACCGCCCGCGCCGGAGGCACACGGCCGGCCCTGTGGCGGGGTCCACGGCTGCTGTGAGCCCGCCGGCCCGCGGGCCCGCTGACCTGCTGTGCAGGGGTGTCCGGTTATCGGACGGGGTTTGCCTCTTTTTGACAAGGGGTGTTCGGCCGGCCAACTTCGTTGACCCAGCCGACGTCTGGTGTGAGTGTTCTGCCGCCTAGACGTGAACATGACCACTTTCCGCCATCCCCGGATCGTGGCCCGGAACTCCCCACGCGTGTCCCGTACCACCGAGTCGCTCTTCAGGGCTGGGTGTTCCGGCGGCGGTCAGCACCGGAGCCGTCGCGTCTGCCCATCCCTTTTTCGCTAGGAGCACTGGTGAACCGAAGACTTGCCGTGGCCGGCCTCTCCATGGCCGTGGCCCTGGGAGCGGTGACGCTGCCCGCGGCCTCGGCCGCCGAGGTGGCGGCCCCCACCCAGGCCGCCGCGAAGCCGATACCCGAACCGCTCGACCGGGCGATAGCCGCGGCGGACAAGGCCGCCGACAGCGGTTTCGACGCCCTGGCCAAGGGGCCCGACGAGGACTACGACCGCCGCATGGTCACCCCGTGGGTCAAGGGCCTGTACTCGGTGGCCTACGAGCGGACCTACCGCGGTCTGCCCGTCGTCGGCGGCGACGCCGTCGTCCTCGCGGACGGCGAGGGCAAGGTCCGCGCCGCGAGCTCCGCCTCCGACGTCAGGATCTCGGTCGACACGACGCCCAGGATCACCGCGGCCGCCGCGGCGCAGACCAGCCGGGCGAAGCTGAAGAAGGCCGAGCGGACCGAGTCCCAGCGCCTCGTGGTCAAGATCCAGCAGGGCAAGGCACGGCTCGCCTGGGACACCGTCGTCTCCGGCTCCACGGACGCCGCCGGCGTGCACGAGAGCCGGCTGCACGTGTTCGTCGACGCCCACACCGGCAAGGTCCTCGACTCCTACGACGACGTGCGCCAGGGCAACGGCACCAGCGAGTGGAACGGCCCGAGCCCGCTTCCCATCACCACGAGCCAGTCGGGCGGCACCTACCAGCTCAGCGACCCCACCCGCCCCGGACTGGCCTGCTCCGACTACAGCACCGGCGCCGTGTTCAGCGGCTCCGACGACAACTGGGGCACCGGCAGCGCGAGCAGCAAGGAGACCGGCTGCGTCGACGCCATGTACGGCGCGCAGAAGCAGTGGGACATGCTCGGCGCCTGGCTCGGCCGCAACGGCCACGACGGCAACGGCCGCAGCTGGCCGGTCAGGGTCGGTCTGAACGACGTCAACGCCACGTGGAACGGCACGCGGGTCACCATCGGCCACAACCAGGCGAACAAGTGGATCGCCTCGCTGGACGTCGTCGCCCACGAGTACGGGCACGGCATCGACCAGTACACGCCGGGCGGCGCCAACAACGAGAGCGGTCTCGGCGAGGCCACCGGCGACATCTTCGGTGCGCTGACCGAGGCGTACGCCAACCAGCCCGCGCCCTACGACACCCCGGACGACTACGAGGTCGGCGAGGTGATCAACCTCGTCGGCAACGGCCCGATCCGCTACATGTACGACCCGTCCAAGCTGAACCACCCCAGCTGCTACTCGTCGTCGATCCCGACGACCGAGGTGCACGCGGCCGCGGGCCCGCTGAACCACTGGTTCTACCTGCTGGCCGAGGGCACCAACCCCGGCGGCGGCAAGCCGGCCAGCACCACCTGCAACAACACCGCGCTCACCGGGGTCGGCATCCAGAACGCCGGGAAGATCTTCTACGGCGGCATGCTGCTGAAGACGAGCGGGATGACCCACAAGCGGTACCGCACCGCGACCCTCACGGCGGCCAAGAACCTCGACGCCTCCTGCGGTCTGTTCAACAAGACCAAGGCCGCCTGGGACGCGATCAGCGTGCCCGCGCAGGCCGGCGACCCCACGTGCACCGGCACCCCGGCGTCCGACTACTCCATGGCCGTGAGCCCCTCCTCGGGCACCGTCCAGCCGGGCGGCTCCACCACGGCGACCATCTCCACCACCGTGACCAGCGGCAGCGGCCAGTCCGTCGCCCTGTCGGCCACCGGCGCGCCGACCGGGGTCTCCGTCTCCTTCAGCCCCGCCTCGGTGACCTCCGGCGGCAACGCCACGATGACGGTAAGCACCACCGCCTCCACGGCCCCCGGGACGTACACCCTCACCGTCCGGGGTGACGGCGCCCAGGCCGACCACACCGCGCAGTACACCCTGACCGTCGGCGGCACCACCCCCGGCACCGGCGCGCCCGACATCGACATCGCCCAGGTCAAGGCGCACCTGAGCCAGTTCCAGACGATCGCGAACAACAACGGCGGCAACCGCAGGGCGACCGGCACCGGCTACACCCAGTCGCTCGCCTACGTCAAGGGCAAGCTCCAGGCGGCCGGCTACACGGTCACCGAGCAGGCCTGCACCTCCGGCTGCACCGCCGGCGCCGGCGCCAACCTGATCGCCGAATGGCCCAAGGGCGACGCGACCAGGGTCTACATGTTCGGCGCCCACCTGGACAGCATCTCCACCGGCCCCGGCATCAACGACAACGGCTCCGGTTCCGCGGCGCTGCTGGAGACCGCGCTGACGCTGGCGCAGAAGAACCCGACCATGCTGAACCGGGTCCGGTTCGCCTGGTGGACGGACGAGGAGCAGGGGCTGAACGGCTCCGAGTTCTACGTCAGGTCCCTCACCGCCACGCAGCGGTCGCAGATCAGGGCGTACTACAACTTCGACATGGTCGCCTCCACCAACGGCGGCTACTTCATCAACCACCTCACCTCGGCCGCGGCCGCGCCGATGAAGGAGTACTGGGACTCGCTGGGCCTGGCGCCCGAGGAGAACACCGAGGGCGCGGGCCGCAGCGACGACTACCCGTTCGAGCAGTACGGGATCGCGACCTCCGGATACGCGATGGGCGCCAGCGCCACCAAGACGTCGGCGCAGGCCGCCAAGTGGGGCGGCACGGCGGGACGCGCGTACGACCCGTGCTACCACTCGTCCTGCGACAACCTCACCAACGTCAACGACACCGGCCTGAACCGCGCGGCGGACGGCATCGCCCACACCCTGTGGAAGCAGGCGGTCGGCACCGGGGTGCCCGCGAACGACTTCTCCCTGTCGGCCACCCCCTCCTCGGGCACCGTGAACCCGGGCGCCTCCACCACGGCCACCGTCGCCACCAGCACCACCAGCGGTTCGGCCCAGACGGTCCAGCTGTCCGCGGCGAACGCCCCCGCGGGCGTCTCCGTCAGCTTCGCGCCGTCGTCCCTCACCTCGGGCGGCAGCTCGACCATGACCGTCACCGCGGCGAGCTCGACGGCACCCGGCGTGTACACGCTCACCGTCACCGGCACGGGGGCCTCGGCCACGCGCACGACGACGTACACCCTGACCGTCAACGGCTCCGGCTCCTGCGACACCGTGCAGAAGGTCGCCAACGGCGGGTTCGAGAGCGGCACCTCGCCGTGGACGGGTGACACCGCCGCCATCGGCGCCCACAGCGGCCAGCCGGCGCGCACCGGCACCCGGTCCGCCTGGCTCGTGGGCTACGGCAGCACCCGCACCGAGACGATCAGCCAGTCGGTGACCGTCCCCAAGGGCTGCGCCAAGGCCACCCTCACGTACTACCTGCACATCGACACCGCCGAAAGCGGATCCACCGCCTACGACGTCTTCCGCGTGCAGGTGAACGGCACCACGGTCGCGACCAGGTCCAACGCCAACGCCGCCAGCGGGTACCTCCAGCAGTCGGTCGACCTGACCTCCTACGCCGGACAGCAGGTCACGCTGGCCTTCACGGCCTCCGAGGACTCGAGCCTGCAGACGAGCTTCGTCATCGACGACGTGACGCTCCAGGGAAGCTGACAGCCCGACCCGAACGGGGCCCGAACCGGACGACACCCTCGTCCGGTTCGGGCCCCCGCCNNNNCCGNCCGNCCCCCTCCCCCACGCCCCGTCCCGGCGGCAGCACCGTCGTGTTTTCCGCGGTCCCGCGACAGGGCCGCCGGCCTCCAGCGGACGGCCCACGCCGTCAGCGGTCCCCGGCCGGCCTTTCCACCGGTACCGGGCTCGCCCATCCGACCGGGTGCCGGGGCGGCCCGCCGTGGCCTTCAGCGGCGGGCCGCCTCGTGCAGGTGCCGGCGCAGCTGTGCGCGCAGTCGCGGCAGAGGAGCGCCCGCGCCGAGCCGGCGCAGGAAGCCGGCGGCGTCCCAGGTGATCAGGCCGCCCTGGCGGGAGAGGTACAGGCCGACCCGGTCGATGCCGAACCGGTCGTCGTAGTCGAGCAGGAGGTATCCGGCGAGCTGGTGGATCTCCTCGCGGCCCAGGCGGCGGGGGTCCTTGGTGGCTTTGCAGTCCAGCAGCAGGCCGCCGAGGATGTAGTCGGCGTCGGCGCCGCCGATGTCGCCGCTGCCGGCGAAGACCGGACCGCACACGCGGGCCCTTTGCGGCAGGGCCCGGAAGGCGGCGAACGGCCCCTCGGCGAGCCGCATCTGCTGGTCGATGTCGGTCACCACGTACTCGGGGACCGCCGCGGTGAGGTCGTCCAGGGTCGTGGCGGGAGTGGCGGAGCCGAGCATGCTGAAGCGGCGGATCTCACCGGTGCGGGCGATGTCCTCGAAGAAGCCGGCGACGAAGCACAGCCGGGTGAGCGCGTTCTCGTCCATGCTGCCGGGGTCGGCGAGGTAGGCGTCGACGGCGGCCAGCAGCTCCCGGCCCGCCGCGTGCAGGGCCCCTCGGGTCCCACGAGCCGGTGCTCCGGGCAGCGGTCCGGTCTCGTCGAGGAGCATGACACCGGCGGCGACGGCCGGTCCGAGCCGCCCGCCGAGGCTGAGGCGGAGGCGGTAGTCGACGGCGTGGCCGAGGGCCGACCAGTTCGGGTACCGCACGTCGATCGGCTGCACCGGGTGCGGGAGGCCGGCGATGCGCGCCTGGTAGTCGCCCACCAGGTTCTGGCTGTACGGGAGGTGGGCGGCCATGAACTGCGAGACCGGTGAGGAGTCGTACTTCAGCTGCCCGGTCAAGGACAGCTCGATCATCGGCCGGCCGGCCACCGTGCCGTCCCGGCCGGTGTCGGCCATGGTCTTCTCGTACGCGTCGATCCAGGCGATGCCCTCGGTGTCCAACCGGTGGCGGGCACGGGTGACCGCGACGTAGATCAGGCGGGCCTCGCTCGCGTTCAGCGCGCGCTGCAGCCCCAGGTCGTCCACCGGCGGGGCCGTGAAGCCCTTGCCGATGCGTACCGACGGCCACTCCCGTCCCTTGGCCTTGTGCGCGGTGGAGACGGTGACCTGTGCCTTCTCCTCCGGGGAGAGGCGGTCCACCGCGGTGATGATCTGGTCGGGGCCGTAGGTGTCGACCAGCTGCACGATCGCTTTGAGGTCCTGGCCGGCCTTGTCCTGCTCGGCGTACTCCTGCACCTCGCCCCAGGAGGAGAACAAGAACAGCTCCGGGTGGCTGGTGCGCTGCCCGGCTTTCAGCTCGAGTGCGGCCTTGGCGATGCGCTGCAGCGCGCTGCCCCCGCCGGTCAGCGCCACTGGGACGCCGAGTTCCAGGTAGGACAGGACTTCGCTCATCGCGTCCACGTTGCCCCGGCACAGCACCGCCTCGGGCCGCGCCACCTCACCCACGCGGGAGCCGGGGCCGTGGCCGGTCAGCTGCATCTCCGACTCGGCGTGCCCCAGCCACCGGTTGGCCACCTCGGCGATGGTCGGGCCGAAGCGGAAGGACTGGGTCAGGCGCAGTTGCTCGGCGGGGAAACCGGTCATCACATCGCGCGCGTTGCGCCAGCCGTAGATCTGCTGGGCCGGGTCCCCGACGCACACCCGCTGCGCGTCCTGGGCGAGGAAGACCTCCTCCAGCACCGGGTTGGTGTCCTGGGCCTCGTCCAGCAGGACGAAGTCCGCCCCGAGCCGCGGGGAGGTCATCGCCCACAGCTTCATGTAGTGGTCGTGCTCGAACCGCAGCCGGCCCGCGGGCGAGCAGATGTCCTCCCACGCACGGTGCGCGTAGGGCAGCAGGGTGCGGGCGAGATAGTCCTGGCCGGGGCCGTCGAGGCCGTTGACCGGCTCCATGTGGCGGGCCATGACCTGCCGGTCGGTGGTGTAGCAGAACTTGCGGACCATGCCCATCACCAGGCGCGCGGCGTGAGTGACCTTGATCTGGCGGGAGCCCCCGTCGAGGTCGCGGGTAATGCCGAGCAGGCGGGCGGTGTGCTTGGCGGGGATCCGCGCCGAGGCGTCCAGACGCTCACGATAGTGGTGGCCGACGGCGCGGAAGGCCAGGGAGTGCGCGGTACGGCACTGCACGTTCGGCCCGAACCGCCCTCGGGCGTCGTCGGCGATCGCCCGGTTGAACGCCACGTACAGCCCGCGTCCGCGGGTCGCGGCTCCCATCAGGATCAGCGTGGACGTCTTGCCCGTCCCGGCACCTGCGACCAGGGCCAGGTCCCGGCCGGAGGCGAACACCTCACGGGCAGCCTGCTGCTCTTTCGTCGGCTCCATGGCCATGAATTCCTCTCCGGGAAGCGCGGCTTCACGTACCGCGGCCCAGAGGCTGGAACGGGTGGTGACCAGCCGTCAACACAGTCATGCGTTCGGCAGCCGGTTCCGGCCGAATTTCGGGGCGGGCCGCACGGCGACGCGCCGGTCACCTGCGCGGCGACCGGACCGCCTCCTCGTCGTCGGGCCTGCGCCGGGTGTTCACGTGTTGGCCGGTCCTCGCCGCCCCGTCCGGGTCCGTCACTAGCGTGGCCGGGACAGCGGCCGGGCTCCCCCGGCGGTGGAGGAACGGCAGTGAAGGGCGCGAACGGCATGACGTTCACACGCTGGAAGGACCGGTCCGTCGTCGTGACCGGAGGTACGCGGGGGATCGGATTCGGTATCGCCGAACTCTTCGCCCGGCAGGGCGCCGCCGTGCTGCTCACGGGCCGGGACGAGGAGAGGGCCCGGAAGGCGGCGGACGGTCTCGCCCAGGCCACCGGCGGGCGGGTCGCGGGCATGGGCGTGGATGTGCGGCGGCCCGAGGAGATCGAGAAGATGGCAGCCGAAGCCGAACGGCAGTACGGCGGGATCGACGTGCTGTGCGTCAACGCCGGGATCTTCCCCGAACGTCCGCTGCGCGAGCTGACCGCCGAGGACGTGGACGAGGTCCTGGGCGTCAACCTCCGGGGCTCCATCCTGTCGGTGCGGGCCTGTCTGCCCGCGATGGAACGGGCCGGCCGGGGCCGGATCGTCCTGACCTCCTCGATCACCGGCCCGGCGACCGGCTACGCGGGATGGTCCCACTACGGGGCCAGCAAGGCAGGGCAGTTGGGTTTCCTGCGCAGCGCGGCTCTGGAGCTGGCGCCGTACGGCATCACGGTCAACGCCGTCCTGCCCGGAAACGTGCGCACCGAGGGGCTGACCGGCCTCGGGTCGGACTACCTGCGCCGGATGAGCGACTCCATCCCGCTGGGACGGCTCGGTGAGACCGTCGACGTCGCACACGCCGTGCTCTTCCTCGCCTCCGACGAGGCGTCCTTCGTCACCGGCCAGTCCCTCACCGTCGACGGCGGCCAGACCCTCCCCGAGTCCCTGGACGCCTTCGCCGTCCCCACCGGCCCCTGACCCCGGCCGGGGAACCACCCGGCCCTCGCACCCGCCTCACTCCGGCCAGGTGCGCACGACCCGATCCCCGGATGCCTCCGGAACCGCGCCTCCACTGCGGACGCGGAGGCCCCCGGGGGCCGGTGCCCCGAAACGGCACGATCGTCGGGACCGGCACCGGCTCCCGCCGGCACACGGGCACACGGGCACACGGGCACACGGGCACACGGGCACACGGGCACGAGCCGAACACGGTCAAGCCGGCCGGCGGGACACGGCCGCGGGGGCCGTTCCCCGCCGCTGATCGAGCTTTTCCATGACGCGGTCGCGGAGAAGCTCGTACTCCTCACGCAGCCTGCGCCATTCGGTCACGGGAGGGCGAGGAATCACAATGCCCCCGGTGACGGTCTCCTCCGGCCCGAACTGCTCACGGGTGAGGTCGATCTCGATCCCCCCGCCCAGGCGGTTCCACCAGTGGTAGTCCACACGCTCTCCGCCGACGTGGACCTCCCCCCGGACCAACTCGCCTCCCAGCAGGTCGTTGAGCACCATGGCGGTCACTCCACACTGGTCCCGGGCCGGATTGCCCTCGGTCCAGCGCGATCGGAACTCGGGCGTGCACGTCTCGGCACTCCAACTGCTGCGGACGGCTCGTTCGATGTCGGTGAGAAGCAGCGGTGTCATGCCGGCGATCCTGCCAGCAGGCACTGACAACGGCCGGACACCGCAGGCACGGCAACCGGCTGCCGCCCTCAAGGCCGACGAACGCCTCCCGGCTCCGCTGACCCCGGCTGCCTCCCCGACTCCCCGGCTCCTCGGCGAACGGCGTCGGCAAGCACGCACAAAGCCACGCCGGTCCCGCCGCCCACGAACCCCCTGGTGTCCTGCCCGGGATCGCTCCCGGGACCGCTCCCGGAATCGCTCCGGAATGCTCGTGGACGGCGACGCCCTGGAGTGGTGGCCGAAGCGGCCAAAGCAGCCGACCGCCTGGAAACCGCTGAAGCTCCTATAGATCGTCAAGCGGTCTGAAGGAGCGGTTTCGGTGTGGTCTGTGAGCTGATGAGGTGCTTGTAGACCTCGCGCGCTATGAAGCGTTTGAGGCACCGGAGGATGTCCTTCTTGGACATGCCTTCGGCGGTTCGTCGGATCACGTAGTCCTTGGTACGGGTGTCGTAGCGCATGCGGACGAGCGCGATCGTGTGGAGTGCGTTGTTGGCCTGGCGGTCACCGCCGCGGTTGAGGCGGTGCCGGTGGGTGCGACCTGAACTGGCCGGGATCGGCGCCGCCGCGCACAGGTGCGCGAAGGACGCCTCCGACCTGAGCCGGTTCGGGTTGTCGCCCGCCGTGATCAAGAGCTGGGCGGCGGTTTCGGTGCCGACGCCAGGCAACGCAACCAGGTCGGGGACGGTCTGCGCGACCAGCGGTTTCAGCTCGGCATCGGCATCGGTGATCTCCTCGGTGAGGTACTGGTAGCGGCGGGCGAGGCGTCGCAGTGCGGTGCGAATCGCGCAGGCCGGATCCGCGTGGTCGCTGCCCGGGCGCGAGCGGGCCAGCTGCCGGATCAGCTCGCCGGTCGGCAGAGCGCGCAACTTCTCACGGACCTCGCCGGGTGCGGTGACGATGAGCGTGCGGATCTGATTGATCGTCTGGGTACGGGACTTGATGGCCGAACGGCGGACCACGCGCAGGGAGCGGATCGCCTCTACGACGCCGTCGCGCGTCTTCGGCGTACCACCGGCCCGGCCGGAGAGCACGGCGGTGGCTGCGGCGTAGGCATCGACGGGGTCGGACTTTCCGTTGGCACGCCTGGCCCGCCGGTCGGGCCGGTCCACGTCGATGACGGTGACCTGGTTCGCCCGCAGGTACCGCGCCAGTTCGGCGCCGTAGGCACCTGTGCCCTCGACGCCGACGGCCATGAGGTCACCGTGCGAACGCAGCCAGTCCAGCAGGCGGCGGTAGCCGGCGGGGCTGGTGGGGAACGCCTCGGTGGCGAGGTGGCGACCGATGGAGTCGATCACGGCGGCCTGGTGGAAGTCGGTGTGGGTGTCCACGCCGCCGACCACCGCTATCTCGTCTGCCATGCTGACTGCTGCTGTCCTTCCGTGCGACGCGCGAGGGATGACACGCGCCGGTCGGGCGACAGGACAAGACTGTGATGGGACCTTTGGCCGGGCTCCTATGAAGTCACAGACGCCCGACCGGCCGCGTGCATGGCGGCACCGCCCGGACGGCCGACGATTCAACCGCAGGACAGCCGGAGCGTCAGTCAGTCGGAGGGTCAGACCCCCGAGCGGTGCCATCTTCATCCTCACAGTCAGTCGACGGGTGCCACCCGGATCAGGTTGCCGTCGGGGTCGGCGACGACGAAGGTGCGGCCGAACACCTCGTCGTGGGGTTCCTCCACCGTCTTGACGCCCTTGGCCGCCCACTCCCGGAACTGCCGGTCGATCTGTTCGGGACCGCCGTCCACGGTCACGCACAGTTCGCTGGTGCGCGGCGCCGACAGGTGGTCCGACACCCCGCTCCACAGAGCCAGCTCGAAGCCGCCGGTGAGGGGGAACGAGATGAACCGGGGCGTTTCGAAGCTCGGGGCGATGTCGAACAGCTGCGAGTAGAAGCGGGCGGACGCCGGTGCGTCGGAGACGTAGACGATGACCATGTTCGGGACTGCCATGAGCGGCTCCTTCGGTTCTGCCGGTCGTTCCGGACGGACAAGATCCTGTCGGTCATACCTGACAGATCCTGTCGTGTTCCCGTGAGAACCTCGGCATCATGACCCCGGATCGTTTCTTCTCCCTGCTGCTGGCCCTCCAGACCCGCGAGGCCGTCACCGCGGCCGACCTCGCCGAGCAGACCGGGGTCTCGGTGCGCACCGCGCTGAGGGACCTGCGGTGGCTGCAGGAGGCGGGTTTCCCGGTACTGGTCGAGCGCGGCCGCTGGGGCGGTGTGAGGCTGCTGCCCGGCGGCGCCCTCGACACCTCGCGGCTCACCCCCGCCGAGCGGGACCACCTCGTACTGCACGGCCTGGACGACGAGCAGCGGCACCAGCTGGGCGCCGGCACCGAGAGCCGCCGGGCCCGTGCGAAGCTCGCGGCACGGCGCCAGCCCACGGCTTCCCGGCTGCCGATCAGCGCCGTCGTCGTCACCGACAACAGTCCCTGGTTCGGCCGGGACGCCGAAGGCGCCGACCCGAGCGCCGTCGTCGGCGACGTACGCCGCGGTGTGCGGCTGCGCATCCGCTACCGGCGCTCCGAAGACACCGAGCCGACCTGGCAGGTCGTCGATCCCTACGGTCTGCTGGCCAAAGCGGGCCGCTGGTACCTCGTCGCCGACCGCCGCGCGGTCCCCCGGCTGTACGCCCTCGAACGGCTCGTCGACTGGCGGCCGATGCGTGCCCCGCGCCGACTGCGCCCCGAAACGACCCTCGCCGACGTGGTGGCGGAACTGACCTCGCGCTGGCAGACCGCCGGCGCCGTCCAGGTGCACGCACGGCTCGCCGCCCGCCAACTCGACCGCGCCCGACGCATCCTCGGCTCCCGCATGACCGTGCACTCCCACACGGACGAGGAGGTCGCGATCACGGTGGCGTGCCGGGAGACGGAGGACGTACGCCAACTGCTGCCCTTCGCCGACGACCTGATCGTGACCGGTCCCCCCGAAGCCCGTGACCGGATCCGCGAACTCGCGGCACGGACCCTTCACCGGTACGCCTGACGGGCTCGTGCGCGCCGGGCGCCGCGAACTCGCCGGTGCGGCCCGGGCATACCGGTGAACCGGTGAACCGGGATGTCGTGCGGCAGGCCCCCGCCGGGGGCCGCCGCGCCGGAGGGCCGGCCCCAGGCTTCGGCGGGGTCGCGCCGCCCGCCACTTTGGCCCTCGCCCCCGGTCTCCTGGCGTATCTGGTTGCCGCCGCGTTCTGCGGCGCCGCCCTCGGGCTCGCCAACGCCCTCACCCTCATCGCCACTCAGGGCATCGTCCGCCCCGAACGCGCCGGTGAGGCGTCCGGCGTCACCAAGACCGTCATCACCGTCGCCGCCGGTCTCGGCGTCGCCCTCGCCGGCTCCGTCACCGGTCACGACGTCCCGGCCGCCGAAGCCGCCGCCCGTACAGCGCTGCCGGCCGCGGCCGCCACCTGCGCGGCCGCGTGCGCGGTCCTGCTGTCGTGGATGCGCACCGTACGCATCCGGGCCCGGTGGGCGGGAGCACGGGACGCCGGGAAGGGGCCTCGCCGGCAGGCGGGGAGCGTGCCGAGGTGACGGGGCCGACCGCATCGGCCCGCGCGCTGCCGGCGCGGCCGGCGGGCGGCCGCCGAGTGCGGCGCGGCGGCGGTGGCGGTCGGGCGCGAGGTTGCTTCTCGAAGGATCCGGGCTCTTGGTGAAACCGGGAACAGGTCCACCGGCGTATCCGAACCACCAGGGCCGAACTCCATGCGACTCAGGGGCGACCCGCGTTCACGCGCACGCCGGCAGCCGGCCGGCCCTTGCGCCGGTCCGGCCCATGTAGTGGGCTGCCCCCCATGACTACGAGAAGCATGGCCGCGCTGGCCACGATCCTGGTCGTGGCGTCCGTTCCCCTGGCGGGCGCGCCCGACCGGCACGCGACGGCGGCCGAACCCGCCGCTGTCGCCGGCTCGGCACCACTCGCCGATTCGGCCCTCGTCCGGGGCGTGGACCTCAACACGGTGACGATTCCCGAACTGCAGGCCCGCATGCGTCGCGGCTCGCTGACATCGGCGGCGCTGACGACGGCGTACCTGCGGCGGATCGAAGCCATCGACCCGAAGATCAACGCGGTACTGCGTACCGACCCAACGGCCTTGCGCCAGGCGGCCGCCAGCGACGTCAGGCACCGTCGCGGCACCGTCCGCGGTCCGCTCGACGGTATCCCCGTCCTGCTCAAGGACAACGTGAACACCCGCGGCATGGCGACGACGGCCGGGTCGCTGGCACTGGCGGGCAGCCCCCCGGACACGGACGCGGCCCTGGTCACGAGGTTACGGGCGGCGGGCGCGGTGATCCTCGGCAAGGCCAACATGTCCGAGTGGGCCAACTTCCGGGCGGCGAAGCCGACATCGGGCTGGTCGGCGGTGGGCGGCCAGACGAACAACCCCTACGTCCTGGACCGGAACCCCTGCGGATCGTCCTCCGGTTCGGCCGCCGCGCTCGCCGCGTCGCTGGCGCAGGTGACGATCGGCACGGAGACGGACGGCTCCATCGTGTGCCCGGCGGGGATGAACGGCGTGGTCGGCCACAAGCCCAGCCTCGGGCTGGTCAGCCAGTCGGGTGTCGTCCCGATCTCCGCCGAACAGGACACCGCCGGCCCCATGGCACGCAACGTCGTCGACGCCGCGCTCACCCTTTCGGTGATCAGCGATCGCGACACCGCGCGCACCGGCCGCGCTCCCGGTCTCGCGGACGGGGCCCTGCGCCCCGGCGGCCTGCGCGGCAAGCGCATCGGCCTGTGGCGGCTCCCTTCGCTCGGCCCGCGGGTGGACGCCCTGATGACCCGTACGGCCGCCGAACTGCGCGCCGCGGGGGCCCGGGTCGTCGAGGTGACCCCGCCGTACCAGGCGAGACTCGCCGAACTGGAGTTCCCGGCGCTCCTGAGCGAGTTCCACCGGGACATCGACGCCTACCTCTCCACCCGCGCCGGCGGGCCCCGCACCCTGGCCGACCTGATCGAGTTCAACCGCGCGCACCCGGCCGAGCGGACCTGCTTCGCCGGGCAGGAACTGTTCGAGCAGGCACTGCTCGCACCTCCGACCACCGACCCGCGCTACCGGGCCGCGCGGGCCGAGTTGCGGGACCTCTCGCGGCGCTCCATCGACGAGACCATGGCCGCCCACGACCTGGACGCCATCGCCTCCCCGGCGAATCCGCCCGCGTGGACGACCGACTGCGCCCGCGGTGACAACGACATCGTCCCGTCCTCCACCCCGGCCGCCGTCGCCGGGTACCCGTCCCTGTCCGTGCCCGCCGGGTTCGTGGACGAGTTGCCGGTCGGCCTGCTCCTGATGGCCGGCGACCGCCAGGACGCGGAACTGCTGTCGCTGGGAGCCGCGGTGGAGCGGCGGCTGGACGCCTGGCGGGCGCCCCGGTACCTGCCCTCGGTGCCCGCCGGCGCCTCCCGGTGAAGCGGCAGCCGGCCGCCGGAGGGGCCGGCCGCCCCACGGTACGACCATGCTCCGACCGGCGACCGGGGCCGCGCCACACGTGGTGACGGAGATCCGGGGCCGTTCGCGGAACAGCGTCGCCCGGCACGTCCACGCACGTGTCCTGCGCGGCACCCGGCGCGGGCCGTGAACCGGGCGGGCCGGACGGCGGGCCGTGAGCGGGCCGCCCCCGGCACCGGGGGCGGCCCGCTCGAAGCCGACGGGGCCCGCCGCCCGGAGGTGCGCGCCGCGAGGGAGGAAGCGCGCCCGGCGTCCGTCGAATCCCTGTGCGGGGCGACGCGCCTGCGCCATGATGGGTCCGGCGGCGAAGACACCCGGGGGGCGCTGATGGCACCGATCGGACGCATGCGCGCGGAGCGGCTCAGGCGACGGACGGCCGAGGCCTACGAAAGGGCGATCGCCCACCAGCGGACTCCCGGCCGGGAAGCCGCGCTCCGTGCGCTCGAAGCGTTCGGCGAGGCCCACCGGAGTCTCGGGCAGCTCCTCGAGCGGCATCCCGAGGACCGCGAGCTGTGGCACATGCGCGGGGCGCTGCTGTACTCCGAGGCGTCCTCCCAACTGGCCGCCGGCCTGCGCAGCGAGGCGATCGCCTCGCTGAACGGGTGCGAGGAAGCGTACCGGCGCGGTGCGCACCCCGACGGCGGCGTCCTCGCCGCCGACGCCGCCATCCGTCGCGCCCGTGCCCACAGCCAGGACGGAAACGCGTTGTCGGCGCTCGCCGACGTGGACGCCGCCATCACCGCCTACGTACGGGAGGGCGCGTTCGCCTCCCCCCACCCGCGGCTCGCGGACTTCGCGCGCGTCCTGGCTCTCGCCTCCACCGTCCACCTCGCCAGCGGCGACCGGGATCAGGCTCTGGCCTGCGCCCGGCAGTCCCTCGCCCGCTACGGCGACCTCATGGCCGCCGCGCAGGGCCGCCTCCCCGCCGACCACCTCGGCTACGCCATCGGCATGGCCGGCGACACCGCCACCCGCCTGGAGGCGGCCCGCGGCAACTGGAGCGCGGCCCTGAGCGTGGACGCACTCGTCCTGCAGGTGGCGGAGCAGGGCTGGGGCTCCCTCGGCGCGGCCCTCGCCCGCCGGGGCCTGCACCTGCGCCTGGCCGGCCGCCCGCGCGAAGCCGAGCCGCTTCTCGTCCGGGCGGAGCGGGAGTCCCCGGGGTCCGTCGCCCGCGAGGAGGAGACCGCCGCCCTCGCATCACCGCCCACCTTCGGGGAAGCCCTCGCCGCGGCCGAGTCCCTCATGCGCGGGCAGCCGCGGCCTGCCGTCTCCCCGCGGGACGTCGGACTGCTGCGTGAGGCGCTGACGGCCCACGAGTCGTACTCGGCGACGTCCCGCCTCGTCCGCCCGGCCGCGCTTCCCGCCCAGGCGGCCCAACTGGTCGCTCTCGCCGACTGCCTGGTACGCGAGGGGGAGGCCGCGCGGGCGTGGCGTGTCGCGGCCGAGACGCACCTGATGTGCCGAGCGGTGATGCGTTGCACGGACGGATCCGCGCCGGGCCGGCCGCCGGGCCTGGCCACCTCGTGGTGCGGAGCGCTCGAGGTGGGGGCCCGCGCGGCCCTGGCCATGGAGGAACAGTCGCTGCTGCGGGACATGAAGGACACGGTCCGTGCCGTGTACGCCTTTTTGGGCCCGGGCCCGCAGGACGCGTGCCGGGAGCTCCTGGAGGAGGCCCTGGCGCGGCTCGACGCCGCGCCCCCTCGGCCCTCCCGGTGACGGGCGCGCCCCGCCTCCGGGCCGCCGCCGGCACTCCCCCGGCGGCCCCGTGCCGGACGCGGGGCCGGGCCCGGGGCCCGTGCGCGCAGGCATCGGCCGAAAGTCGCCGCTGGGCGCCGGGCCCTGTTGATGCGGCGGCGCGCCGGGGCTTCGATGGCCCCCTGCCGGGGGCGCGGTGCCGCCGGCGCCGTCGACGACTGGGGGCTGAGGGGCTGTGCGTGAGCGTACGAGAGGCAGAGGCCGCGGAGGCGGCCGTGGAACACGGCTGAGTGCGATATCGGGTGCGGTGGCGCTGGCGGGCGTCACCGCACTCGTCGTTTCGGCGGTGCCCGCCGGCGCCGCGGCGGGGGCGCAGGCTCCGCCGCCGCCCGTCCCGGGCGAGGTGGTGCCCGGGCAGCGGACGGCGGCACCGGCCCTGGTGCAGGGCATCCGGGAGCGCGCCCCGGAGGCGGGGGACCCGGCGGCGGCGGCCCGCGCCCATCTGGCCGACAAGCCGGAGCGGTACCGGATCGAGCACGCGGAACGCGACCTCGTGCCCGCCGGGACCACCGTCTCGGGCGGCCGTGAGACCGTGCGCCTGGAGCAGCGGCACCGCGGCGTGCCCGTCCTGGGCGGTCAGTACATCGTGCGCATGGAGCGGGACGGCGGGGCGCGGATCGTCACCGGCACCTCCGGCAGGTACTTCACCGGGCTGAGCGTCTCGACGACGGCCGAGGTCGACGGGGAACTCGCCGTGGAACGGGCCGTGGACGGCGTCCTCGACGACCTCGCCGGGCGGCACCTGGCGAGGGCGCCGCGCGAGGGCGGGGAGGAGGAGGCCCCGCTGCGGGGCACCGCCCGCGGCCTCGTCGTCCTGCCCATGGGCACGGGCGTCCTCACCCGGCACGTCACCGTGCGCGGCACCGACCCGGCCACCGGCGGACCCGTGCTGCGGGAGGTGTACGTCGACGCACGCGCCGGCTATCCGGTCCTCGCCCACAGCGGCATCAAGACCTTCGGCGCGCCGGGCCGGACGGCCGGAAAGCCCCCGGAGGACGCCGCCGGGCGGCGGGCGCGGGCCGCCGGGGACGAGAAGGGCAGCGGTGTCCGGCTCGACGGCACCCCCGTGCCACTCGACGTGTTCCGCGGCGAGGACGGCGGGCCGTACCTGCTGCGGGACCGTACCCGCATACCGGACGAGTACGGCGCCCGGACCCTGGCCACCTGGGACGCGCGCGGCAGGAACGCCGGCGAGGTCGGCGGGAAGTGGCCCGAGGGCATCGGGCAGTTCGCCTCGCCCACCCCCGAGTTCGGCGCCGAGGCCACCGAGGCGGGGGCCGTCGACGCGCACTGGGCCACGGCTCGGGTCTACGACTACTTCCGTGACAAGCACGGCCGCGACAGCCTCGACGGCCGCGGCATGGGGATCGACTCCCTGGTCGGCGTGACCGAGTTCGGGGAGCCCTACGTCAACGCGTTCTGGGACGGCCAAAAGGCGGTGTACGGCAGCGGGGACGGGGAGTACCGGCCGCTCTCCGCGGCCCTGGACGTCGTCGGCCACGAGCTGACGCACGGTGTGATCGAGCATTCGGCGAACCTCGTCTACGCGGGCCAGTCCGGCGCCCTGAACGAGGCCGTCGCCGACTACTTCGGCAACGCCATCGAGGCGGACGTCCACGGCATCCCGACGACCGACCCGGACTCCGGGCTGGTCGGGGAGCGCCTGTGCCGGACGAAGAGCCCCCGCGAGTGCGCCCTGCGGGACCTGTCCGACGGGCGGACCACCACCGGGTCCTTCCTCGGTCTGGACTTCGCCCACGACAACGGCGGCGTCCACCTCAACTCGACCATCTTCGGCGGCGCCCTGTGGGACGCCCGCAGGGAACTCGGCGCGGACCTCACCGACAGGATCGTGTACAAGGCGCTGACCGAGTACCTCACACCGCTCGACGGCTTCACCGAGGGCCGTGCCGCCGTCCTCGCCGCCGCGAAGGACCTCGGCGTCACGGGGACCTCCCTGAAGGCCCTGCGCGGCGCCTTCACCGCACACGGCATCGTGCCCGGCTGGGAGTCGGCCCTGCGGATCGACTCCAAGCCGCTGCTGGGCCGGATCAACACCACCGGTACGAAACTGGGCGCGGGCGGCGGCTGGTGGGCGGCCTCCCGTTCCGACGAGGACGGCTCCGAGCCGTACTCGGTGTGGGCCGGGCGAGCCGACGGCAAGGGCCAACCGAAGCTGATGAGCCCCAACGACGGCCGGTATCACGCCAATCCGTCCACCGACGGCAGGACCGTGGTGTGGCAGGCCTACGGCCCCGGCGGCGTCGAGCTCCTGGCGAGGCCGCTCGCGGGCGGCGTCGTACGCACGCTGTGGTCCGGCCGCAGCGGCGGAAGCGTCTCCGGTGTCGACGGCGACGTCGTGGCCTTCACCTACGCGAACGTGGGCGGGCGTTCGGCGGTGGCCTACCTGAGCCTGAAGGATCCGAGGAACATCGAGACGTTCGGCGGCGGGACCTACCGCCGGGCCTACTCGCCGTCGGTGAGCGACGGCAAGGTCGCCTACCGCGAGTGGCGGCGGGTGGCGCTGGGCGCGCGCGCCGTCTACGAGTGGCGGATCCTCGTCGTCGACGTCGCGACCGGCGAGAGCACGGTGATCGAGGAGTACCCCGCCGCCACGAGCCTCGGTCCGACGGCCGTCAACGGCACCCACGTCTTCTGGCTCCTCGACGAGGATCCCGCCGACGGCGCGACGACCCTGCGGCGAGCCACCCTGGAGGGGTCCGAAGCGGTGGACCTCCTTCCCGCGCACGGGCCGGACGCGCGGTACGCGCGCGACCTGACGGTCTCCGAGGACAGCGCGACGGTTCTCAGCTACCTGCCCGACGCCCCCGTCAGCAACGAGGCCAGCCCCAAGCTCCACCAGTTCGCGGCTGCCGGGACCCCCGGCGCCCCGGGCACCTACAAGGGCCGTGTCTCCTGCAACCGGGGGGCCCAGACGCACCCCGCGGCCGTCGGCGGCGGCCGGGTGGTGTGGCTGGACTCGACGACCGGGACCACCGACGTGGTCACGCGCGCCCGGCCCGCGGGCCGCTGCGACCGGGGCGCGCGCTGAGTCGCGGGTGAGGACGCGCGGGGTGCACGGGGCGGTCCGCGTCCCCGGGGNGGGGGTGGAGGAGGCGCTGCGGGGCTGCTGCACGGCCCTGTGGCGGACGGCGCTCTCGAGGCACTCCGCGAGGCGGAAGCCGCGCCGCCCCGACCGGCGGGGCGGCCCGTACGCGAGGGGCCGTCCACGCTCCGGGATCCCGCCGGGCGCCTGACCTCGACGGCACCGGACACGGCGAGCGGCTCCTGGAAGCCGGTTTCGCCGGTGCGCTCGTCGATCGGCGGGTGCGCCGGCCGAGGTGCGTCGACGCGCCCTCGGCCGCGTGCGGGGGGCCGGTGAGCAGGCCGAGGCCGTCCGGGGCGTTCGGGGTCTCGGCCGGCTCGGGCAGCGCGGCGCTCCGTCGGGCGCGGCTCGCGTCCGGCGCGGCTCGCGTCCGGCGCGGCTCGCGTCCGGCGCNGCTCGCGTCCGGCGNNGCTCGCGTCCGGCGCGCGGGCGCGTCCGGCGCGCGGGCGCGTCCGGTGAGGTCCGCTCCGGCGGCGACCGCGTCCGGGACGCCGCGGCGGCGGGGCGCCCTGTCCTGCTCCTTCGCAGGTCGCGGGCGCGGCGGTGCGGACGGTACGCCCGCACCGCCGCGCCGGGCCGGTCCCGAAAGGCGGGCAGCCGTTCCGGGGGCGCGCCTTTCGGGACCGGCTGGACAGCGTGCGCCCGGGCGCACGGTGCCCGGNNGNGCCGCCGACACCGCGCGGCAGGTCACCGGCTTCGCCGCGGTCNNCGCCCNNGCGGCGGCCCCGTCCCGGCACGCCTCCGCACCGCCCGGCTTCGGCCGGGCCGCAGCCGCGGACACCGCCACCCCCGCCGCCCCGTCGGAGCCCGCGCCACCGGTGCGGGCCCCCGCTCCTCCCGTGCGGGTGCTGGTACCGGGCGTGGGGCTGGACGCCCCGGTCCGGCCGGTCGGCGTCACCGGGGCGGGCGACCTGGCCGTACCCGCCGACCCCGCCGTCGCGGGCTGGTACCGCTTCGGGCCGGCACCGGGCGGCCCGCGGGGCTCATCCGTCCTGGTGGGCCACGTCGACGACGGCACCGGGGCCCTCGGCGAGTTCGCGGCGCTCCGCGATGTCGCGGCCGGCGATTCGGTGGAGGTGCGGCGCGCCGGGAGCACGCCGGTCCGCTACCGCGTCACCGCGCGCTCCACGGTCCCGAAGGACGCGCTCCCGGCCCGGGTGTTCCGCAGGAGCGGCCCGCCGGTCCTCACCCTCGTCACCTGCGCCCCTCCCTTCGTCCCCGAGGCCGGCGGCTACCAGGCCAACCTGATCGCCACCGCGGAGCCGGCGGACACCTGAGCCCGCCGGCCCCGGGCCCCGCCNGNNNCCNGGCCGGCGGGCTCAGGAAACAACCGGCGAACCGTCCGGCGGCCCCGCTCCGGCCGGACGTCCTCGACCGCGTACGGCACGCCTGCGGGGCGGCCCGGTCGCCCGGCGGCGCCGGTGGCACGCCGGCCGGCGGGGCGGGCAGGACGGCTGGCCCGCCGCAGTGCGGGCGCGCCCGGGATCCCCGGGCCCGGCCCGCCACGGCGGTGGCGGTGGCGGTGGCGGTGGCGAAGGAGGCGTGGCCGCGTTCGTCGTGGCGGGAGGCGACCGCCCGGGACCGCTCCGTGCGGTCGACCGCCCGCCCGGCGGTGCCGCGCCTCCGGTGGCGCTGCTCGTCGAAGCCGGAGGCCGTCCATCATGTGCGGCTCACCGGGGCCCGCGTCGGCCCGGTCGGCAGCGCGTCCCGTCCCGGGTCCTGGTGACCGGACTCGCCGCCCCTGTCGGGGGCGGTCGGCGGGGCATCGACCGCGGGCTCTCGTCACCCGCGTGCAGCCGCGGCGCCCGACCGTCGGCGTTTCGGCCAATCCGCTCCGGCCGCGTGCTCTTGCGCGGCAAGGGTCGATGCATGGTGCAGCTTCGGAGAACCGCTCAACCCCGGGAAAGGCAACCCGTCCGAAAGCGCATGTGTTCGAAATCGCGGCGGCGTCGTTGGACACGCCGACACCACCATCACGTCCACGAGGGGGAACACGTCGATGAGAAACGAACCAGCCGGTGGCGGAGCGAAGAACCCTCCGAGGTCCCCCGTCCCGGACGGCATCTCGGATGCCGAGCGGGAGTTGTACGGAGGCCGGTTGCGCTACGACCATTCCTACGTCCGCCACGAAGGGCCGCTGACCCGGCTGGGGTTCGGTCACATGGCGGCAGCGCTGCCCCGGATGGTGGGCATGGTGCTGCGCACCGGGTGGCAGGCGGACCGGCGGGCGCTCGCCGGGCTGGTCGCGGCGCAGCTCGGGCAGGGCGTGACGGCCGGCTGGGGTCTGGTGGCGGTCAACAGCGTCCTGATGCGGCTGTTCGCCGACGGTCCGACCGCGGACAAGCTCCGTGACGCGCTGCCGTCGCTCGCGGTGCTCGCGGTCGCGGTGGTGGCGGCCGCGGTGCTGTCGGCGTGGTCGACGGCGATGTCGGGCCGGCTGGAGCCGCAGGTGGAGCGGGTGGTCTCCACCCGGTACTACACGGCCGTCACCCGTGTGGAGGTCGAGGCGACGGAACGCCCGGAGGTCCAGCGGGTTCTGGAGGCGGGGAAGTTCGGCACGGACTCGGCCCGCGGCATGCTCCGGCTGTCGGTGGGCGTGGGCAACGTGGTGATCGGCATGGTGGCGGCCGCGGTCGTGCTGGCGGCGCTGCACTGGGCTCTGCTGCCGATGCTGCTGGCGATCGCCCTGCCCAAGGGGTGGGGTGCGGTCCGCTCCGCGCGCCGTGAGTACTTCTCGCGCCTGAACTGGGTCGACCACCGCAGGGCGGTCGCCTCCCTGCTGGCGTATCTGACCCGCCCGCACGCCGCCGGGGAGATCCGCGTGCACGCCGCCGGCACGAAGCTGCTGTCCGGTTACGAGGAGATGTCGCGGCAGACGGAGGCGGAGCAGCGGCGCCTGGCCCGGGCGCAGGCCTCCACGGACCTGGTCGCGGGAGCGTTCGCCGGTGTGGCGTCGCTGGCCTGCTACGGGGTCCTGTGGTGGCTGCTGTCGACCGGTGGTCTGCCGCTCGCGGTCGGCGGGACGGCGGTGATCGCGATCCGCACCTCGACGGCGCGGCTCACGTCGCTGGTGCAGCAGGTCAACCGGCTCTACGAGGAACTGCTGTTCCTCACCGACACCGAGGACGCCATCAGGATCGCCGGGCAGAACGCCATCCCGGACTCCGGGACGCCGCTGCCCGCGCCGGTGCGGGAGGTACGGACGGAAGGAGTGTCGTTCACCTATCCGGGAGCGGACCTCCCCGCCCTGGAGGGCGTGAGCGTACGGGTCCCCCGGGGGAAGGTGACGGCCCTGGTGGGGGCGAACGGCTCGGGGAAGACCACCCTCACCAAGGTGCTGGCGGGGCTTCTCCTCCCCACGGAGGGAAGCGTGTGGTGGGAGNNNGGGCCGGGCGGGCCGGTCGAGCTCCGCGAGGCGGACCGCGCCCAGGTGTTCGCCGAGGTCGGGGTGCTGGCGCAGGACTTCCCGCGCTGGGAGATGACGGCGGCTGCGAACGTGGCGATCGGCGCCGGCGATCGTCCGCGGGACATGGACCGCGTCCGCCGGGCCGCCGGGGAAGCGGATGTGCTGGACCTGATCGAGGGCCTGCCGCACGGTTGGGACTCCATCGTGTTCAAGGGCTTCGAGCGGGGCGTCCAGCTCTCGGGCGGCCAGTGGCAGAAGCTGGGGTCCGCCCGGACCCGGTACCGGCAGGCGCCGTTCCTGCTGGTCGACGAGCCCACCAGCGCCCTCGACCCCCACGCCGAGATCGCCTCGTTCCAGGCGCTGTGGTCCCTGGCCGAGGAAGGGCACGCCGTCGTGCTCGTCACCCACCGGCTCGCCGCGACCATGAACGCCGACCACATCTACGTCCTCGACCACGGCCGCGTCGTCGAGGACGGCACCCACGACGAGCTCATGGCCCACGAGGGCGGCCTGTACCGCGGCATGTTCACCGCCCAGGCCGCCCAGTACGGGCTCACGCCCGCGGGCGGCACGCTTCCCGGCCCCCGCGGCACCCGGCCGGACGCCCACGAGGCGGTGGGCTGACCTGCCGGCACGGACCCCGCAGCCCTTCACGCAGAAGGCGAGACGACGGTCGTGCCCCGGCCCCTCCCCCATCCGCGGGACCGTCGAGACGCACCCCGGCCGCCACCCCGACGGGCGTTGCGCCCCGGCGCGGCCGCTCGCTCGGAGGCGATGCCACATGAACGAAGGGGAGGCAGCGCGTCCGCGCTGCTCCCCCGAAGGCCCTGCCCGGCCGTCAGCGCGCCGCCCGCCGACCGGTGCCGTGCCGGCCGGTCCCGCGCCGACCGGGCGGTGACTGGGCACCGCCGCGCGGGCAGGGCACCGGCCCGCCCGGCCTGCGGTCGTCGGGCCGGGCGGGCCGGTGTGCGCGGGACCCCGGTCCNCCGGCCGCGCCCGCGGGCGGGCCGGTGGACCGGGGTCCCGCAGCGGGGGCCTCGCGGTGCGGTCGGCGGCGCCGGCCGGTGGGGTCAGGCCGCGCCGTCGGTGCCGGGGCGCTCCTTCTGGGCGTCGACGACGGCGCGTTCGAGGACGGCCGTGCGTTCGACGACGGTGCCGGGCTTGATGGTGCCGGACTGCCTGACCTGGACGCCCCGGCTGCCGAGGTAGGCGTGGGTGGCGCGATCGAAGATCATCTCGGTGCGCTCGCCGGTCTCCTCGTCCAGGCGGGCCAGCGCGATCCCGGTGCGGCCGGCGGCGTCCTGGGAGGCGTCGACGACGACCACGCCGGGGATTTCGGCGGCGGCGCGGTAGAGGGCGGCGGCGGTCCGGGGAGGCACGATCTGCTCGCCGACGATCGCCTGGATCTCCTCGAACGCCTGCTGGTGGCGGTCGCGTTCGTCGCTGCCCACGCTGTAGAGGTAGGCGAGCAGGGCGTCGGGGTCGGCGGGACGGGCCTTGAGCCAGTCGTAGTCGTCGTGGGCGACACCGCCGCCCGTGAGGTCCTTGCCGTCGGGCGTGGAGCCGGGGGCGTCCTCGTCCAGCGTGATGCCCCCCGTGGGCTGGTACCCCGGCTCGTCGAGCCAGCCCTTGGTGCCGTCGGGGGACTTCCAGATCTCGCGCAGGTGCAGGGGCTGCACCCACGTCTTGGTGCGGTCGGCGTCGGCATCGACCTCGGAGGCGAGGTAGGACACCTTGCTCTTGACGTAGATGTACTGGCCCGGCTTGGGCTCGGGGGTCTTCTGGGCCCCGGCGGCGGCGGCGATCCGCTGGACGGTGGAGGCGAGCCGGTCGGTGCTGCCGGCCTCCACCCGGACGACGGGCGCCTCGACCCCCGCCGCGCTCGGCGGGTTCTCGGCGGCGCCGGTCATGTTGACCGCGAGCACGGCGAGGAGTGCGGCTGCCGTGGCCGGGACGCCGACCAGCAGGGCGCGCCGGTTCTTCCGGTGGCCGGGGGCGGGGGCGGGGGTGCGGATCTCGTTCAACAGGTGCTCCTCGATCAGCGTCTGGCGGTCGCGGGGNAGGGGGGAGGCGGGCGGGGCCGGCAGCAGCCGGGCGAGCTGCGCCTGGTCCAGGGGCTCGGCCTGCGTGCGGAACCTGCGGATCATCCGTACGTCTCCTCGTGCGTCTCGTACGACCGGGCCGCGAGGGTGCGGCCGCCCTGTACTTGTCCGGTCCCGGTGAGCGGTTCCCGGTTCTTCCTGAGTTCTTGTTCCGCGAGTCTGCGCAGGCGGTCGCGGGCGCGGGAGAGCCGCGAGCGGACGGTGCCGACCGGGACGCCGAGGGCTTGGGCGGCCTCGGCGTATCCGAGCCCCGACCACACGCACAGGGTGAAGACCTCGCGTTCGGTGCGCCGGAGCCTGGCCAGCGCCTTGTGCGCGGCGGCCAGCTGGTCGGCGTCGGTGAGGCGTCCGACGAGTTCGTCGGCGAAGTCGGGAACCGTGTCCCTGTTCGGCAGGCGGTCGAGCGCGGCCCGGTGGCGGCGGGCGGCGCGGTGGGTGTTGCGCAGGACGTTGACGGCGATGCCCATGAGCCAGGGGCGGGGGCTGTCACCGTGGTCGAGGAGTCTTTCGCGCAGCCGCCATGCCTCCAGGAACGTCAGCGAGACGACGTCCTCGGCGGTGGTGCGGTCACCGGTCACGCGGACGGCGTGCCGGTGAACCAGGGGTGCGTGGTCGCGGAAGAGTTCCCGGAACGCTTCGGGGTCCCCGGCGCGTATCCGGGCGTGTAGTGAGTAGTCCACACCCTGCCTTGTCCGTGCGAGGTCGGCCGTTCCCGTGACGTGCCTCACACGCCGTGGTGTCCCCGTGCCGCGGCTGCCGCCGGAGCGGCGCCGGGCTCCGGGGAGGACGGGCGGGGTGCGGGAGGACNGNCGCGACCGGNNNGGACCGGCGCGNACCCGGCCGGGCACGACGCGCGACGCGCGGCCCGCGCCCGTTTCGCCGGGGTGGCGGAGGCGCGCCGGTCCCACCCGGTCGTCCCGGCGGCCCTTCGCCCCGGCGCTCCCCGATGCCGGGAAGCGGGCCCGGCCCGGCGCCGGGACGCGGGCCGGGCCCGCCGGTCAGACACGCCGGAGGCGTCCCGGCCGGGCTCGGGCGGTGCGCCAGAGGTGCTCGGTCAGCAGCACGGTGGAAGCGGTGGCCAGGCAGACCGCCCACTGGGTGAGGCTGAGCGGAACGGTGCCGAAGACCCCTCGGGCCAGGGGCACCTGGACGGCCGTGACCTGCAGGAGGAACACCGCGGCGAGGCAGGCCCACAGGAGGCGGTTGTGGAACTGGTGGCGGCCCAGGACGGGGCCGTCCTCGTTGCGGGCGGCCAGGGCGTTGCACAGCTGGAAGAGGACGAAGGTGGTGAAGGCCATGGTGGCCGCGGCGGGGGTGCCGGCGAGGTGCCGGGCGACGGCGAAGACGACCAGGGTTCCGGTGGCCATGACGGCGCCGGCGCGGACGGCGGCGGCCAGGCGGCGGACGCTGAGGATGCGTTCGCCGGGCGGGCGGGGAGGACGGCTCATCACGTTGTCGCGGGGCGGGTCGACGCCCAGGGCCATCGCGGGCGGCCCGTCCATGATGATGTTGACCCACAGCAGCTGGATCGCGGACATCGGCGCGGGCAGTCCGGCCACGACCGCGGCCAGCAGGGTGAGGATGGCGCCGATGTTGGTGGACAGCTGGAAGCGGACGAAGGTGACGATGTTGTCGTAGATGGAGCGGCCTTCGCGGACCGCGCGGACGATGGTGGAGAAGTCGTCGTCGGTCAGGACCATGTCGGCGGCTTCCTTGGCCACGTCGGTGCCGGTGGCGCCCATGGCGACGCCGATGTGGGCGGCGCGCAGGGCGGCGGCGTCGTTGACGCCGTCGCCGGTCATGGCGACGATGTGGCCGCGCTCGGACAGGATACGGACGATGGTCACCTTGTGCTCGGGGGCGACGCGGGCGAAGACGCCGACGTCCTCGATGCGGTCGGCGAGGTCCTCCCGGCTCATCCGGTCCAGCTCGGCGCCGGTGAGGACGTCGCCGGTGATGCCCAGTTCGCGGGCGATGGCGGCGGCGGTGCCGGCGTGGTCCCCGGTGATCATCTTGACGGTGACGCCGGCGGCCCGGGCCAGGGCGACCGCGTCGCGGGCCTGGGGGCGGGGCGGGTCGGCGATCCCGGCGACCGCCGTGAGGGTCAGGCCCGCCACCCGGTCGGGCCGGGACCGGTCGGTGACCGCGGTGGCGGCGCCCAGGACGCGCAGGCCCCGGTCGCCCATGAGCCGGACGGCGTCGTCGACCGCCCGGCGGTGCCCGGCGTCGAGGGGGGCGGGGCCGTCCTCCGTCAGGATGTGGGTGCAGCGGTCCAGCAGGACGTCGACGGCTCCCTTGACGTGGACGCGGACGGAGGCGGCGTCGGCGTCGTGGTGGAAGGTGGCCATGTACTTGACGGCCGGGTCGAAGGGCACCTCCCCGGTGCGGGGTGTGCGGGCGTGCAGGGCGCCGGTGTCCAGGCCGGTCTTGGCGGCGAGCACCAGGAGGGCGGCCTCGGTGGGGTCGCCGGCGGCGCCCCGCCCGTCGGGGGTGAGGCGGGCGTCGTTGCACAGCGCGAACGGCAGCACCGCCCGGCGCAGGTCCAGGGCGGCGGCCCCGCCGTCGGCGGGGCGCACCGCGCCGGCGGTCTCGTACCCCTCGCCGGTCACCTCGTGGTGGCGCCCGCCCGCCCACAGGGCGCGGGTGGTCATCTCGTTCAGGGTGAGGGTGCCGGTCTTGTCGCTGCACACCACGGTCGCCGAACCGAGCGCCTCGACGGAGGCGAGGTGCTTGACGATGGCGCCGCGGCGGGCCATGCGGTGGACGCCCAGGGCCAGGGTGAGGGCCAGGACGGCGGGCAGTCCCTCGGGGATCGCGGCGACGGCCAGGGCCACCGCGCGTAGCGCCAGGTCGGGCAGGGCCTCGCCGCGCAGGAGGGCCACCAGCGCGTACAGGACGACCGCGGCGGCACTGACCAGGGCCAGGCGCCGGCCGAGGCTGTCCATCTGGACCTGCAGCGGGCTGGGCGGTTCGACGCCGGTGCGCAGCGCCTCGGCGATGGCGCCGACCTCGGTGCGCATGCCGGTCGCGGTGACGACCATCTCGGCGCGGCCGCGGGTCAGGGCGGTGTTCATGAAGAGCATGCCGGTGCGTTCGGCGGCGGGTACGGGCTCGCCGCCCGCGGCGGCGACGGGCGCGGTCGTCTTGGCCACCGGGTGGGACTCGCCGGTCAGCGCGGCCTCGGCGGCCTCGACGGATTCGGCCACCACCAGGCGCCCGTCCGCCGGGACGCGGTCGCCGGCCTCCAGGAGGACCACGTCACCGGGCACCAGGGTGCGGGCCGGCACCGTCCGGACCCGGCCCTCCCGGCGCACCCGGGCGGTGGGCACCAGCATCCGCCGCAGGGCGTCCAGGCTGCGTTCGGCGCGGCGTTCCTGCAGGTAGCCGATGACCGCGTTGACGAAGAGGACCAGGGTGATGACGACGGCGTCCTTGAGGTCGCCGATGACTCCGGCGATGACGGCGGCGGCGAGCAGGATGCCGGCCAGCCAGCTGCGGAACTGGTCCAGCAGGCGCAGCCACCGCGGCCGGCGGGCGGGGGCGGCCAGTTCGTTGGCGCCCCAGGCGGCAACCCGCCGCTCGGCGTCCGCCGCGGTCAGGCCGGTGGCCGGGGCCACGCCCAGCAGGTCCGCCACCTCGGCGGCCTCCCGCCGGTAGGGGTCGGCCACCGGCCGGGGGGCCGAAGGTCCGGGCGGGGCCGGGCGCCCGGGGGCGGCGGAAGTGTGCCGGGACACGGTCACTCCTCGCCGCGGACGACGGCGACGGGGCAGTGGGCGTGGTGGAGGAGGGCCTGGCTGACCGAGCCGAGCAGCAGCCCGGTGAAGCCTCCCCGGCCCCTGGCTCCGGTCACGAGGAGCTGGGCGTCGCGGCTCGCGTCGACGAGGGCGGGGCGGATGCGGGAGCGGATCAGGCGCCGCTCCACCGCGACCCGCGGGTACGCCTCCTGCCAGGGCGCGATCGCCTCGTCCAGCAGGCGCTGCTCGGCCTCGCGGAGCCGTTCGACGTCCGCGACCAGGACGGCCGGCGGGTCCCCGGGGCCTTCGTAGGCGTGGTCGTTCCAGGTGTTCCACACGTGGAGCGCCACCAGGGGCGCCCCGCGCAGGGCGGCCTCGGCGAACGCGAAGCCGATCGCCGCCCGCCCGGCGCGGGAGCCGTCCACCGCCAGGAGCACCGGGCCGGACGGGTCGGGCCGGCCGCGCAGCACGAGGAGCGGGCAGTGGCCGTGGGCGGCCAGGTGCACCGCGGTGGAGCCCAGCAGCAGCCCGGCGAAGCCGGAGAGGCCCCGGCTGCCGACCACCGCCAGCGCGGCGGAGCGCGACTCGATCCGCAGCACCTCGAGTGCTTCGCCGGCCACCACGGACCGGGTGAGCTCGATGCCCGGCGCGACGGCGTGTGCCCGCTGCTCGGCCCGTGCCAGTACGCCCTCCACCATCGGCTCCAGGCCGTGCCCGGCCGGGTTCCACGGCAGGACGCCCGTCGACGGGTGGCCGAAGGCGTGCACCAGGCGCAGCGGCGCCCCGCGCAGCCGCGCCTCGCGGGCCGCGAGGTCCACCGCGTCGAAGCTGGAGGGGGAGCCGTCCACCCCTACGATCACCGGATCACTCAACTGGCCCTCCCATGGCGCGACGCCGCCGGTACGCGGCTCCTCTCCCTCCAGCCTCGGCGCACTCCCCCGACCGGGACAAGGGCCGTTGGGCCGCCGGAGGGACCACTCGGCCCTGCCGGCACCGTGCCGGAACGCGGAGTCCCGGCCGGTGCCGCCCGGGCCGGGTCGCCCGCCGGCCGGCACCGGCCGGGCCGGGCCAGGTCGAGCTGGGCGGGCCGGACCTGGCCCNGGGGCACGCCGCCGCACGTGCCCGACCGGGCCCGCCGGATGCCCTCCTCCCCCGCCGGGCGCCCGCCCCGGAGATCGGCGAGCCGCTCTCCGGCCGGCCCCGCGCTCCGGCCGGGACAGAGGGCGTGCGGACCGGGCGCCGGGCGCGGCACCGGGGCCGGGTCGGTGCCGGCCGCCGGGAGCCGGTGACCGGCGGCCGTCGCCGGCAGGACGAGACAGGGGCGGGACGGGGCGCGATCGGCGCCCCTCCTTCCGGGCCCCGCCCCGCCGGCGCGCGGCTCACCCGGCGGTGGGCCGCAGGGCCCGGTTCAGAAGCGGTCCGGGGCGCGCTCCGGGAGCGGGGAGCCGGGCAGCGCGTCCCGCTTCCGGTTCTTCTGCGCCTCCGCGTTCGACTCGGCCGTCGCCCGGCAGGCCACGTCCTTCGCCGGGAGGCCGCCGGTGAGCAGGTAGCGGGTGACCGTGCCGTCCGTGCACGCGTTGCCGCTCGGATAGACGCCGTGGCCCTCGCCGCCGAGGACGGTGACCATCTTCGAGCCCTTCAGCGCGGCGTGCAGGGCCCGGCCGCTGGGCAGCGGGGTCTGCGAGTCCCACTCGTTCTGGACGACCAGCGAGCCGACCCGGTTGCGCACCTCGGTCGCCGGCTCCACGGACCTGCCCCAGAACGCGCAGGGCTTGATGCTGGAGGCGAAGTCGCCGTAGAGCGGGTAGCGGCCGCGGTCCCTGAGGGCGTCCCGCCGGTAGCGCTCGGGGTCGCGGGGCCAGGCGGCCGAGTTGTCGCCGCACACCACGGCCCAGAAGCTCGCCGTCATGTTGTCGGGCGGCACCTCGGCGGCACCGGCGGCGCGCGCCGTCCCTGCTCCCTCGGACCGGGTGAACACCTCGGCCCTCCTCGCGGAGGCGGGCTCGCCCTCCGCGGCCTTCCTCAGCTCCACGATCGCCTCGGTGGCGTACCGGGGGCTGAAGAGCGCCTGGCGTATGCCGCCGCGGATGTCGTCACCGGTGATCGGCTGCCCCTCCAGCTCGATGGGCTTGTCGTCGGCACGCTCGACCAGGTCCCAGAAGGTCCGCTCGACCTCCTTCGGGGTCTCTCCCAGGCCGTACGTCTCCGACCGTCCGGCCGCCCATCCGGTCCACCGGTCGAAGGCGGGCTCGGCGCCCTTGGCCCACCACTGGATCATCCCCCGCCAGGTGCGCGCCGGGTCGACCGCGCTGTCCAGCACGAACCGGTCGGCCCGGCCCGGGAAGAGCTGGGTGTAGACGGCACCCAGGTAGGTGCCGTACGAGTAGCCCAGGTACGAGATCCTCTTCTCGCCGAGGACCGCCCGGAGCAGGTCCATGTCCCGCGCGGTGTTGCGCGTGGTGATGTGCGGGAGCGTGGCGCCCGCCTTCTCCTCGCACTTCTCCGCGAAGCCGCGCGCCCAGGCGACGTCCCTGTCGAACGTCTCCTCCCTGTGGGGCCGCAGCCAGTTCGCCTCGTGGGGCTCCAGGCCGCAGGAGACCGGGCTGCTGCGGCCCACGCCGCGCGGGTCGAAACCGATGAGGTCGTACTTCCGCCATACGGACTCGGGGAGCCTCTCCCGCATCTCCAGCGGCATGTAGAGCCCCTGACCCCCGGGGCCGCCGGGGTTGGAAAACAGGACCCCGCGCCGCTCGTCGGGCGAGGTGCTCCTGATCCGGGACACGGCCACCTCGATGCGGTCGCCGCCGGGAGCCCGGTAGTCCAGCGGCACCTCGACCGCGGCGCACTCGAACTCCGCCGGCAGGTCGGCGTCGCACCGCTTCCACCGCGGCTCCTGCTTCGCGTACCGGGCCAGCGGGTCGGCGGCGGCCGACGGCGCGGCCGGTGCCGGGGCGGCCGCCGGAGCGGCGGCGGCCGGCGAGGTGGGGAGCGCGGGTGTCAGCGTCGCCGCGACACCGACGGCCAGCAGGGGCGCGAGACGTCGTCTGCGCACGATATCGATCCTTCCGGTCACAGGTTCGGACAGGAAGGATCCTTCAGGACCCGGCCCCGGGAGGGATCCCCCACCGGTCGGCATCCCCTCTCCTTCCCGGGAACGACACAAGGGCCCGATGCGGTACCGGAGTTGTAGGCGACCGTCTCGACGCCGCCGGATCGGCCCGGCGCGCCTGCCTCCGGGGTCCGCCGGCCATGCTGGTCCCGGGCGCCGAAGCGAGCAACGGTCGGGGCCGGCGACCTGGCCCGACCGCTCTCGTCACACCGATCCCGATCCCGCGACACAGCGCAGCGCAGATACGCACGGGATCGCGTTGACGGAGCCAACGCACTACATGATGGTGAGAGGTCCTCAATTCGTGTACGGTGACGGACGCACTCATCCCGTGAGGACAGGAACCACACCCGCCCTGCTTCGACCTCCGCTCCCCCGAGCGATCCCGCTCCCGACGCGGCGCGACCGCCCTCCCCATCCGGCCTCCATGCCCGCGTGAACCGGGCGCGGACGTTCCAGACGAGCCACCCGATGCCTCAGAGACCAGCCGCCCCGGCAAGCCCCACCGCACCTGACCGTGCCGCGCTCCGCGCCGAGCGGCGGCGCCTCCGTGAGGCCGTACAGGCCAAGCGTTCCCTGCTCAGGAAACGTGCGGCCTTCGAGAAGGCCGAAGAGCGACGCCGGTTCACGGCCTCGGCATCCCGAGCCCAGGCGATCCGTACGCATCAGGCGGCGCTGGCCGCGGCGGACCGCGACAGACAGCGGGAGCAGCAGGCCGTCGCGGCCGAGTTGCGGGCGCTGGACGACGGCCGGCAGGACTCGGAGGCGCGGGAACTGCGCCTTCTCAGGCAGCAGTTCATCGACAGGGCGCTCCGGCGAGCCCACCTGTCGGCCAGGGAGCTGAACGGTCTCGGTACGGGCTTGATCAATGATCTCGCGGCCCGCGGCATCCGCACCGCCGCCGACTTCACCGGCGTGGAGCGCGGCACCGCGCCGAACGGCAAAGGCGGCGAGGCCGTGTGGATCCGCCTGGCCAACGGGCACCGTGTGCACATCAACGGCATCGGAGAGCACCGCGCGAAGGTGCTCGTCGAGTGGCGCCGGTCCTGTGTGCGGCGCGCCGAGGAGCGGGCACCGAAGCGCATCACACCGGCCGACCGCCGGCGGATCGAGGAGGCGTCGAAACGGCGGCGAGCGGAGCTGGAGGCCAGGAGGGCCTCGGCGGAATCCGTCGCGGACGAGGCGCGCGCGGAGGCCGGGGGCATTCTCGAAGCGGCTCTCGCCCGATTGGCCGAGACGGACCGCGCCGCCGCCCGCGCGGCTGCCGTCCAGCGAGCCCGGTACGACATCCTCGCCGAGGAACTCTCCTCCCTGGAGCGGCAGTTGGAGGAGTCGTACGCCGCTCACGGCGACCTCGGGTTCCTCAGCCGATGGGGTACCCGCCGCACCCGGCCCGCCCCACCGGCGCCCGCGCCGAACCCGTCCGTTCGGAAACCTCCCACGCATGCGCTCCGCCCTCAGACGAGTGCGGCTCCGCCTCCTCCCGAGCCGGCTCCCCCGGGGGAGCCGGAAGCATCGCCCATGGGCGCCGGTGCCCGCCGGCCCGGACTGTGGTGGCTCGTCCCGGTCGTGTTCTACCTCGTCTCGGTGCCCACCGGTACGCCGGTGCTCGTCGGCGCCCCACCGCGGGTGGCCGCGCTGCTGGGCGCGGGGCACCTGCTGGTGTCGGCGTACGTGTTCGGGCTCTGGGTCCGAAGCCGCCGGCGGTGGAGGAACCGGAGGACGGCCGCCCGCATGCCGAAGTCCGCCCACGTGGCGATCTGGACGTGGCCGGCCATCGCCGTGTCGATCGCCGCACAGTACGCCTGAGCGCCGAGGACAAGACCGGCGAGCCGGTGTTCAGGCGCCCGCCCCACGAGCCGCGCCTCCCGATGCTCCGAACGGGAGGGTGCACCGGGGCTGCGGCACCGGCGGCCGGACGGCGGTGGTCCGATCCGGCGGCCGGAGGCGCGGTGGCCGGTCCTGGCCGGGCGTGCGGGCCGGGCGGGCAGAACCCGCAGCGGATCGCGCTTCGGAGCGGTACCGGTCCGATGCGGTACCGGCGTGGACCGGCACCCTCGGCCCCGGCCCGCGGCAACCGCACACGGAGGTCCACGCACCCGACAAAGCAAGTTTGTTGACATCGCCAACATGAATGCTTCATGCTCGCGTCAACAGCATCGCCCGTCATCGCCCGTCGGCGATGCGCCGGCTCATCGCCCGCAGCGCCTTGCTGAGCCTCGGACAAGGTCCGGCGTCGGCCGATGTGTTCACAGAAGGTCTCTGCGAACACGTGAAACTCAGGGGGATTCATGGACTCGCACAGCAGCCCGTCGCGCCCGACCGGCTCCCGGACGCTGCGCACGCACGCATGGATGCGGGTCGCCGGCGTGGCACTGCTCACGCTTGGACTCGCCGGCTGCCAGGAGGCCGGGCGGGACGGCGCGGATGCCGTTCGTACGGCCGCCCCGCGCCCCACGCCGACCGTCACCGTCACGACCACGGTCACCGCCACCGCCCGGCCCGCGCCCACCCCGACCGTCACCCGGACCAAGACGGTCACGCGCCCCGGCCCCACCGTCACCGTCACCGAAACCGCTCAGGCCGCCGGGTTCGGCAGCAGCGGCAGTGACGGCGGCGGCAGTGACGGCAGTGGAACGTGTTCCATAGTCTCCAACTCCGGCAACTGCTACAAGGCGGGACAGTTCTGCCGGAACAGCGATCACGGAGCCGACACCACGACCGCGGGTGGCACTCGGATCACGTGCACCTACAGCGCGAACGCCTGGCGCTGGGTCTACTCCTGACAGAGTGGCGGGCGGAATCCCGACATCGGCCACAGGAACGAGGACGAAAACAAACGGGCCCTGCGAATCAACTCCCGGAGACACCTCCCCGAGGAAGAGACGACCGGATTCGCGGCACCGATGCCCGATATGGGCACCGAGGCGGCACTGAAGACCGTTGAGCAGTCTCCCGTGTTCGGGGATTTCGCCAAGGACGCCGTAGGCGCGATGGGAAAAGCGCACGAGTCCGCACTTCCAGCCAGCGGACACGGCCGGGAGCAGTCGCACCGGGCCCGCCGGGAGATGAGGGAACCGGCGGCGAGGCGCCCGTCCGGAGCCGGGAGCCGCCGCCCGCCNCCNGCCNCCNNCNGCNNACCGCGGTCCGCCCGCCGCGGTCCGCCGGAGGTTCCGGCTCCGGAGAGTGCGGGTCAGAGCGTGCGGGCGGGGGTGCCCAGCCGGTAGCCGTCGTCGGCGGAGAACGCGGCGGAGACGGCGAAGCGGTCCGCGCGGACGAGCGTCTGCCGCCACTCGACCGGGCGCCGGTCGGCGTCGTGGCCGAGCCGGTCGATGGCGAACAGCGCGATGGACTCGGGGCAGTGGAGCAGGATGCGCTCTCCGCGTCCGGGGACGACGGCCCGGATGCGTTCCCAGCCGCTGCGGACACGGGTGGCGCAGTGGCGTTCGAGCTCCTCGTAGAGGGAGGTGCGGGTGAGGTCGACGTCCAGGAGCGGGCGGGCCACGGCCGCGGGGAGCCAGACCCGGTCGACGGCGAGCGGCTCCTCGTCGGCGAGGCGGAGGCGTTCGAGGTAGACGAGCGGTGTGGACTCCTCCAGTCCCAGGCGGGCGGCGACGACACCGTCGGCACGCTGGTCGAGCGCGTGCACGACGCTGCGCTGGACGGCACCGACCTCCTCGACGGACCGGAAGAGGCTGTACGGCTCGCCGACCTTCTGTTCCAGGGGGCGGGCCGCGGTGAGCCGGGAGGGCCTGCCGCGCTGCGCGGTGACGAGGCCCTGCGCACGGAGCTGCCGGAGGGCCTCGCGGACCGTGTGCCGGCTGACGCGGTACTCGGCGACGAGGTCGTGCTCCCCGGGGAAGACTTCGCGGAACTCCCCGCCTTCGAGGCGTCGTAGCAGGTCGGCGCGGAGCTGCGCCCACAGGGGCGTGCCCGTGGACCGGGCGAGGGGGCGGGGGCCGGGCCGTGCGGTCTCCGGCGCCCTGCCGGAGTCGGGGAGCGGGACGGGTGATACGGACACAAGGGGGATGTTCGTACATTCGGAAGGCCGGCGCAAACGGGTCCGGAAATGCCCGGGGCCGAAGGTGCCGGGCCGGGGCGTCGCGGGGTGCCGCCACGGCGGGACGGGGCGGTCGCGGCGGCGGGCGTGGGCGTACGGTCCGCGCCGGCCGACGCCCGGCGGTCACGCCGACACGGCCCGCCCGCCGTCCTCGGCGTCCTCCGCGCAGGCGGCGGCGAGTTCGTCCAGGGACAGGTCCAGCGCGTGGGCCAGGGCCGCCACGGTGAAGAAGGCCGGGGTCGGGGCCCGACCGGTCTCGATCTTGCGAAGCGTCTCGGCGGACACTCCGGCTACCGCCGCCACGTCGGCCATGCTGCGGTCGCCGCGGGCCTGGCGGAGCAGCATTCCGAAGCGCTCTCCGCGCTGCCGCTCCTGCGGGCTCAAAGGAACTCTCACCATGCCCGTGATACTAATACCGGTATAGGTATTGGGCAGCTCGCGTGCGGGGAGACACGACACATGGTGGAGATCAAGACCGACACGGCACTGGGGGCGATGCGGGAAGCCGGGCGAGTCGTGGCCCGCACGCTGGAAGCCGTCCGCGCGGCGGCGGCCGTGGGAGTCCGCCTGCGCGAACTCGACGAAGCCGCCCGCGCCGTCCTCGGCGAGGCGGGAGCGCGCTCTCCGTTCCTGGGCTACCGGCCCTCCTTCGCCCCGACCCCCTTCCCGGCGGTGATCTGCGCCTCCGTGAACGACGCCGTCGTGCACGGCATCCCCGACGACTACCGTCTGCGCGACGGCGACCTGGTCAGCGTCGACTGCGGAGCCGAACTCGACGGCTGGACCGGTGACGCCGCGATCAGCTTCACCGTCGGCACCCCCCGTCCCGCCGACCTCGAACTCATCGCGGCCACCCGGCAGGCCTTGGACGCCGGCATCGCCGCCGCCACCGTCGGCCACCGCATCGGCGACATCTCCCATGCCATCGGCACCGTCGCCCGCAGGGCCGGCTGCGGTATGCCGGCCGACTTCGGCGGCCACGGAATCGGCCGCCGGATGCACGAGGACCCCCACGTCCCCAACCGTGGGCGTCCCGGCCGCGGCTTCCCCCTGCGCCACGGCCTCACCCTCGCCATCGAGCCCATGCTCATGGCCGGAGGGCGCGACGACTACCGCACCGACCCCGACGGATGGACCCTGCGCACGGCCGACGGCAGCCGGGCCGCCCACATCGAACACACCGTCGCCGTCACCGAGGAGGGTCCCCGCATTCTCACCCTGCTCTGACCCGGGAGCCGTTCGCGCCCGTCGGCCGGGCACGTCGGCCACGCCCGGAAGGCACCGGCCGGTGGCCGCGGCCCCGGTCGGCGGGATCCGCCGGCGGCGGTCCGGGGCGCCGCGGGGGCCGGGCCGGTGGTGGTTCCGGGGANGNCGGGGGGTGGGCGTTCACTGCGGGGCGCCGTCCGGTGCCGTGCCGGCGGGGTGTGCCACCGGGCCGCGCCACGCGGAGAATCCGCCGCGCAGGTCGGTGGCGTCGAAGCCGCGGGCGCGCAGTACGGACGCGGCGACCGACGAGCGGTTGCCGCCGGCGCAGAGCACGGTCAGCGATCGGCCGGCCGGCAGTTCGCCGAGGCGGGCGGTCAGTTCGGGCAGCGGGAGGAGCCGGGCGCCGGGGAGGGTGCCCTTCTCGCGCACCTCGTCCGGGCCGCGTACGTCCACCAGTTCGACGCCGTCCGGGTCCTTTGCGAGCCGGCCGGCGAGGGCCTCGGCCTCCACCCGCGCGGTGGCGGTCAGGTGCTCGTCGCCGACGGCGTCGACCGTGGTGCCCAGGGCGCCGAGGACGTGGTCGAAGCCGATGCGGGCGAGGCGGTTGCGGGCCTCGCGCGCGGTGTCCGGGGCGCCGCACAGCACGATGCGGCTCCGGGCGTCGAGCACCTGGCCCGCGAGTTCGGCGAACCGGCCGCCGAGGGGGACGTTGACCGCGCCGGGCAGGTGGGCGGAGGCGAACGCCTCCGGGTCCCGCGTGTCCAGGACGGTGGCGCCGCCCGCCCGGGCCTCGAGGAAGGCGGCCGGGGTGAGGGCGGGGACCGGGGCGTCCTCGTCGAAAAGCGGGCGGGCCTGGCGGTTGCGCTCGGAGGTGAACGCGAAGTAGGCGGGGGCGGCGGGCTGGCCCCCGGTCACCAGGGAGACGAACTCGTCCTCGGTCATGTCGGCCAGGGCGTGGTTGCCGCGGCGCTGCTCCCCGATCGTGGAGCTCGGTTCGGTGGAGAGGTTCTTGCCGCAGGCCGAGCCGGCTCCGTGCGCCGGGTGGACGCGCGTGTCGTCGGGGAGCGTGAGCAGGCGCCCGCGGGTCGAGCGGTACAGGGCGCGGGCCATGTCCTCGGCGGAGCGGCCGCGGGCGGCGAGCAGGTCGGGGCGGCCGACGTCGCCGATGAACAGCGTGTCGCCGGTGAGGACCCCGTAGGGGACGGCGTCGCCGGCGTGTTCGCGTACGACGAGGCAGATCGACTCGGGGGTGTGGCCCGGGGTGTGGAGGACCTCCAGGTCGACCTCGCCGAGGCTCAGGTGCTCGCCGTCGTCCAGGGGGTCGGTGTCGAAGTCGAGTGCGGCGGCGGAGCCGTAGGAGATGCGGGCGCCGGTGCGTTCGGCCAGTTCCAGGTGGCCGGAGAGGAAGTCGGCGTGGACGTGGGTCTCGATGACGCGCTCGATGGTCAGGCCGTGGCGCTCGGCGGTGGAGAGGTAGTCGTTGACGTCGCGCCGGGGGTCGACCACGACGGCCCGGCCGGTGGTGCGGTCGCCGACGAGGTACGAGGCGTGGGAGAGGCAGTCGAGGTAGAACCGCACGAAGACCAGCGGTCCGGGGTGGTGCGTCATGAGGGTCTCCTGGGGATGGGCGATGCGCGCACTCGGACGTCGGCCGGGGCCGGGGCACGGAGGGCGGGCCGGCAGGCCGCCGCGTGACGGGCGTNACGCGGCGGCCTGCCGGCCGGGGGCGGCGGCGGTCGCCGCCGGGGNCCNNNGGNNGCGCGCCCGGCCGCCGTCGCGCCCTTCGGTCGCGGGGTGTTCCACGGGTGTCAGGCGAGCCCGCGGAGCATGAGGTTCCAGTAGAGGAACGGCAGGCCGTACCGCTTGAGGTACCACATGTCGGTGCGTTCGCGGACGGTGTCGACCAGCGGGATCGACGGGGCGGGCCGTCCGCTGTAGTCGAACTCGGCGAGCAGCATCTTGTCGCGGGCGGTGGTCAGCGGGCACGAGGAGTAGCCGTCGTACGCGGCGGTGGGCTCCCGGCCGTTCATCGTGGCCAGGAGGTTCTCGGCGACCACGGGGGCCTGCTTGCGCACGGCGGCGCCGGTCTTGGAGTTCGGGGACGACCCGGCGTCGCCGAGGGCCCAGACGTTGGGGTACCTGACGTGCCGCATCGTGTGCTTGTCGATCTCGACGTAGCCGGCCGGGTCGCCGGCCGCGGCGAGCGGACCGCGCTTGATCCAGTCCGGGGCGCTCTGCGGCGGTACGAGGTGGGCCATGTCGTACGGCAGGGCCTTCTTGGTCCCGGTGCCGAGGTCGGTGACGATCACCTCGCGGGCCTCGGGCCGCACCTCGGTGACCTCGCTGCCGTAGTGGACGTGGATGCCGTACCGGCGGACCACGTCCTCCAGCACCCGTGCGAACTCCGGGACGGCGAAGATGCCGGCCGCGGGGATGACGAGGTGGACGTCGATCCTGCCGAGGAGGCCCTGCTCGCGCCAGTAGTCGGCGGCGAGGTAGGCGATCTTCTGCGGGGCGCCGCCGCACTTGATGGCGCCCGCCGGCGCGCTGAACACCGCGCTGCCCGAACGGGTCCGGCGGATGAAGCGCCAGGTCTCGGGGGCGGTGTGGGGCAGGTAGTTGCTGGACAGGCCGTCCTTGCCGAGTCCGTCCTCCAGGCCCGGCACGCGGTCCCAGTCGAGCTGGATGCCGGGGCAGACGACGAGGTGGTCGTAGGAGACGACGCCGCCGTCGTCCAGCGTCACCTCCTGGGCCTCGGGGTCGACGGCGACCGCGGCACGGCGGATCCACCGCACGCCCTTGGGCATGACGGACCGCTGCGGGCGGACGCTCTCCTTCAGCGGTGCCCGGCCGCCGCCGACCAGCGTCCACAGCGGCTGGTAGTAGTGGCGTTCGCTCGGATCGAGCACGCCGATGTCCCGTTCTCCGGCGCGGCGGAGCCGGGCCGCGACCGAGATGCCCGCGGACCCGCCGCCGATGATCACGATCCGGAGATGCTGTCTGGTCGCCACGTGAACTCTCCCGCCCGATCAAATGTACGTATATTCAAGCTAGGGGTCCCGGCGTTCAACGGGCAAGGCGACTGCGGCAATCTCCCCCATAGGTACGTACATTTCACTTCCGTCCCGTGCCGACCGGCCGCCCGCGCGCGGTGGGGTCCGTCCGGGGGCCCGCCGGTGCCGGGGCCGCCCGGCGGGCGGTCGTACGCTGGCCGGGTGCACAGTGTGGAACTGCTGCCCGACGGCGCCACCGAGCGGGCCGTACGCGACGTGTGGGACCGCCTGCTGAGGGCGGGGCTGCCCAGCCAGGCCGCGCACCGGCACCCGACGAACCGCCCGCACCTCACCCTCGCCACGGCGGAGGTCCTGGAGCCCGGGACGCGCGCACGGCTGGAGGAGGCGCTCGCGGCCCTGCCGCTCCCGCTGGTCCTCCGGGGGACGGTGCGGTTCACCGGCCGGATCCACGTGCTGGCCTGGGCCGTCCGGAGGGACGAGGCCCTGCTGCGCGTACACGAAGAGGTGTGGCGGGCCCTGTCCGGCGCACCGGCGGCAGGGCGGCTCAACCCCCTTCACGACCCCGCGTGCTGGAACCCGCACGTCACCCTCGGCCGCGGCCGGGGCGCCGTCTGGCCCGTCGCGGACGACGAGTTGCTCCGGGGCGCGCCCGGCGGGCCGCCGGGTGTCCTGACGGGCCGGTGGGTCGCCGCCCGCACCTACGACTCGGCGACCCGTACGACCGCCCCTCTGGGCCCGCACGGGTGAGCCCGGCCCGTACGGGCCGGGCCCGCGGGCGGAGGAAGCCGTACGGGGGCGGTGCCGGACGTGGACCGTGCGGGGACGGCCCGGGGGGTGGGGCGGCGTCAGTCCCCGGTGTCGGCCGGATCGACGGCCGCCAGTCTCACCGTGCCGTCGTCCGCGACCGACCAGCCGGGGTTGTGGCACACCTCCCAGCGGTGGCCGTCGGGGTCCGCGAAGTAGCCGTGGTAGCCGCCGAACGCGGCGCGCTGCGGTTCCTTGAGGACGGTCGCGCCCGCCGCACGGGCCCGCCGCACGGCCGCGTCCACCTCGGCGGGCGAGCCGAGGTTCCGTGCGAGGGTGAACGGGGTGCCGGCCACCGCCGGGTGCCCGATGTCGGCCCCCAGGTCGGCCAGGGGGAAGAGCGCCAGGGCCATCCCCCTGCCGACCTGGTAGAAGACGACTTCGTCCAGGTCGAGGAGGGGTGTCCAGCCCAGGCCGCGGGTGTAGAACCGTCGACTGGCCTCCAGGTCGTGGACCCCCAGGGTCACCATGTTCAGCTGCTGGTCCATCCGCTGCCCCCGTGCTCGGTTGGGAGATCGCCGTCCGGGCGCGATGCTAGCGCCGCGACGGGGCGGGCGCAGCCCGGGTGCGGGGCCGGGGGCTTGTCCTCCGCGAAGCCGGACGCCGCCGGCTCCCCGGCGCTGGTGGCGGGGAGCCGGCGGCGTCCGTGTGCGGGGTCANGCGCTCCGTCGTGCCGCCGCCCCCGTAGGTGCGGCGCACCGCGTCGGCGCCCTTGTCGGTCTGGGCGTCGTACTTGTCGCCCGTGCGCTCGTCGACCAGCCGCTCGGCACCGTCGACGCCCTTGTCGGCCTGGTCCGGGTGGCTCTTCGCCATCTCCTTGGCCTTGTTCGCCATGTCGCCCAGCTTGCCCATGGGTACCTCCCGCGTAGTGCGCGTGTCGTACTCGATCCCGATCGCGGGTACCCCTGCGTCCCGGTTCGTCACCTGCCGATCGTCCGGTGGAAGGCTCCGGCCGCTCCGCGGGCGGGTGCCGGAGGCCCGCCGGGAACCGGCGGCGGGTCCGGCGGGCGGTGGGACGGGGCGGGTTGACGGTCCCTCACGCCGGCCGGGGACCGCGCCGTCCGCCGGTCCGCCCGTCCGCCGGTCCCCCGGCGGGGCGGCGGACGGGGCCGAAGGGCGAAGGCGGCGCTCCCGGCCCGGGGCGCACCGGGCGGCGGGCGGCCGCGGGAGGCGGCGCGTCAGGGCAGGGGGCGTACGGCGGTCAGGCCGCACCGGTACGGCTCGTCGAGTTCGCCGCCGGGGAAGAGCCGCTCCAGGGCGGCGCGGTCGGCGTCCAGGAGTTCGGCCCGCCGGACGGGGTCCATGACGACGAAGTGCGAGTGCGTTTCGAGGTTGCGGATGTGCTCGTCGACGGAGATCCGGCGCGACCAGGTGAACTCGCGGGTGGACACCCGGACCGGGAACGGGGCGAAGGACTCGGCCACGGTGGGCGGGAAGCCGTGGGCGAAGGGCGCCAGGCGGTCCTGCTCCTGCGCGACCCACGGGACGCGGAGGTCGATCTGGTTCCACCACAGGGCCAGCAGGCCGTGCGGCCGCAGCACCCGCAGGGCCTCCGGGACGGAGCGGGACGGGTCGGTCCAGTGCCAGGACTGGGCGTAGGCGATCACGTCGAAGCTGTCCGCGGCGAAGGGCAGGCGGTCCCCCTCGCCCCGCACCAGCGGGATCTCCGGTCCGGTCCGGCGCAGCTGCGCGGCCATGCCGGCGCCCGGCTCCAGGGCGACGGCGCGGGCACCGCGCCCGCGCAGCTGCCGGGTGGCGATTCCGGTGCCGGCGCCGCAGTCCAGCACGTCGGCGCCGGCCAGCGGACGGCCGGCGAACTCCTCCACGGCGTCGAAGAGGGCCGGCGGATAGCCCGGGCGGGCGGCGGCGTACTGCGCCGCGACGGTGTCGAAGGACAGGGCCCGGTCTCGGTTCACGGGGGATGCCATGCCCGTGATCCTTCCGGCCGGGGTGCGGGACGGCCACCGGTTGCGCGGGATCGGCGGCCGGTGTGTACGGTCGGCCGGATCCGGCGGTCGGCCGCGAGGGAGCGGGCCGTTTCGCCAGCGGTTCCGAGACCCGTTGCACGTCGTGCACGGGGCGGTTTCGGGCGCGGGGGCCCGCGGTGGCGGCGGGGCGCGGTTTCCGTACCCTGGCGGCATGCGCATGCGCCCCACCCTGAGCTGGACCCCCACCGAGGACCTGCCGCCGGGCACCACGGACCTGGAGCCGGTCGCCGCGGCCCTGGGCTCCGGCGGCGTACTGGTGCTGAGCGGGGCGGGCATCTCCACGGAGTCGGGCATCCCCGACTACCGGGGCGAGGGCGGGAGCCTGAGCCGGCACACCCCGATGACCTACCAGGACTTCACCGGCAGCGCCCGGGCCCGGCGCCGGTACTGGGCGCGCAGCCACCTCGGGTGGCGCACCTTCGGCCGGGCCCGGCCGAACGCCGGACACCGCGCCGTGGCCGCGTTCGGACGGCACGGGCTGCTCCTGGGCGTGATCACCCAGAACGTCGACGGCCTGCACCAGGCCGCCGGCAGCGAGGACGTCGTGGAGCTCCACGGGAGCCTGGGCCGGGTCGTCTGCCTCTCCTGCGGCGACCTCGTCCCGCGCCGCGAACTCGCCCGGCGGCTGGAGGAGGCCAACGCGGGCTTCGCGCCGGTGGCCGCCGGGATCAACCCGGACGGCGACGCCGACCTCACCGACGAGCAGGTCGGGGACTTCCACGTGGTGCCCTGCGCGCTCTGCGGCGGGGTCCTCAAACCGGACGTGGTGTTCTTCGGGGAGGCCGTTCCGCCGCGGCGGGTGGAGCACTGCCGCGAGCTGGTCCGCGCGGCGTCCGCCCTGCTGGTCCTGGGGTCCTCGCTGACGGTGATGTCCGGGCTCCGGTTCGTCCGCCAGGCGGCCCAGGAGGGGAAGCCGGTGCTGATCGTCAACCGGGATCCCACACGGGGCGACCGGCACGCCCTCACCCGCGTCGCGCTCCCCCTGGGGGAGGCCCTCACCGCCACGGCCGACCGCCTGGGCATTCCCCTGGACGGCCGGGAGACGGCCTGAGCGGAGCCCGGCGGCGGGCCGGGCGCCTCCCGTACCGGCCCGCGGCGCCTGGAGGGGGCGGCCGACGCCGACCGGGCGGGACGACGGCCGTGCGCCGGTGTGGAGGGTCCAGGCCGGGGGCGTCCCGGCCCGATCGGGACGTGGTCCGGCGGCCGGTGGAGCGGGGTCCGGCATCGGATCCGGGCGGACCGGCCGGTTCCCCCGCACCGGCGCGTGACGGGGTGGCGCCGGATCAGCGAGCGAAGATCATCAACAGGATGGCGGTCGCTATCAGGCTGATGAGCAGGGATCCCAGGCAGCCGACCCGATTGCTGAAGAAGAGCATGGACTCCGCGTACCCCGAAAACCCCCGAGGTCACACGGCTGGTGAAGGGCGGGGCCCCGGGCGGTGACCGGCCGGCGGGAGCGTACGGCCTCCGCGGCCCCGGTCCGGGGCCGCTGCCGCCGGACGGCCCCCGGAAGCGGCGCGGCACACCCGGCCGGGGGTGTGCGGCCCGTCCGTCAGGCGGTCTCCGCCGGAATTCTGCGAGCGAGCAGCTGGACCTCCCGGAACTGCCGCCGGTCGGTGGGCCGGGGCTCGCGGACCATCCGGGCCACCTCGGCCAGCCCGGCCTCGCGCAGCATCGCGGCGAGGCGGTCGGGCGCCCACCGGTAGGCCGGCGCGACCGCGTGGTCGAAGACCTGCACCGGGCGGGACGGGTCGTCGCTCGCCGAGAAGCCGATCAGGAGGTGGCCGCCGGGTGCCAGTACGCGGTGGAACTCCGCCAGGACGGCCGGGAGTTCCCGCGGCGGGGTGTGGATGACGGACCAGCGGGAGAGGACGCCGCCCAGTGTGCCGTCGGCGATGTCCAGCGCGGCCATCGATCCCACCTCGAACCGCAGGTCCGGGTGGGCCCGCCGGGCCAGGTCGACCATCGCGGGGGAGGCGTCGACGCCGAACGCCGCCAGCCCCAGCCCGTCCAGGTGGGCGGTGACGTGGCCGGGGCCGCACCCCAGGTCCGCGACCCGGTCGTTCCCGTCCGCGCGTACGACCTCGGCGAAGGCGCCCAGGATCGCCCGGTCCAGGGGGCTGTCGCGCAGCGAGTCCCGGAACAGCTCCGCGTAGGTGGGGGCGATGGCGTCGTAGGCGTCGCGGGTGGCGCTGAGAGCGTCGTGTTCGGTCATGACCGCGACAGTAGTTTCCCCGGACCGGACCGGACCGGACCGGACCGGGGCGGGTCGCGGGAACCGGGATCCGCCCTGCCGGCCGTTCACCCCGGCCGCCGCCGGTAACCCGCCCTCGCGGCCCTGCCGGGTGCCGGTGCGCCAACGGACCGGCACTCCGGGTACGTACGAAGGGGCGTCCCCGGCCCGGTGCGGGCGATCCCCCGGCGGGCGCGGGCGGCGGCGACGTCGACCCGTTCGTCACGGGGTGCCGCGGCCGGGCCCGCTTCCTCGCGGTCCGGCCGGCCCGGCGCGGTTCCCGGTCCTCCCCGTCGGCCGGGCGCGGGCTCGGCCCGGCGGTGGGAACGGCAGGCTCCGCGGGGCCGTCGGCAACGGTGTCCGCTTGGTGCCCCGGACCTGGTCCAGGGCGTCCAAGGCCTAGTGACACGATCCCCGACATCACCATCGGTGATCTTCATGTGACGCATTGTCAGTGTCGGGTGCTTTGATGGGGTGACCGTGCGAGGAGGCGCGGCGCGACCAGGGAGGAGCCGGGGCTTGCCGCTCATCAGGCAGTACACGAAGCAGGACGGGACAGTGGTCCGGGAGCACCGGCGGGCACCGGCGGGGACGGCGCGGGAGACCGCGCTCGCCGTGGGGGTCGTGGTGGCGGTGGCCGTGTTCGGGAACACGGGTGCGCCGGCGGGCGGCGGGGCGAGTGCGGAGGGGCCGCCCGGACCGCGGCCCTCGCCGCGGGTGGCGTATCCGATCGAGTGGCCCGGCTGGGACAGGCCCGTGCCCCGCCCGACGCCGACGGTGTCGTACCCGGTCAGGTGGGACCGCAGCGGGGGCGGGCGGTGAGCCGGCGGCCGGTCCCGCGGCGCCGTCCGGTTCCCCGCCGGCCGGGGAGGGGCCCGGACGGTGGGCGGCTGCTCCTCCTCGGCGGGGGCCTGCCGCTCCTGCGGGTCGTCCTCGGGGGTCTCGTGGAATTCTTCCGCGCCCACCCGGTGGTGCCGGTCGTCCTGCCGGCGGGCGGCGGGGCGGTCCGCCGTGGGTGGCGGGTGTCCGGCAGTCGACGCCGCTCGGCTTCCCCTCACCTTCGGGGGCCCGCCCGTTCCGCTTCCCGGGTCCCCGGGAGGTCGCGTTCGCGGCGTATCGGGCTCAGGACGAGGAGGAGCCAGGAGAGGGCGACGATTCCGGTCATGGTCCACATGGCCGGCCGGTACCCGGCGGCGTCACCGAGCAGACCGCCGAGCAGGGCTCCGACCGGGATGGTGCCGTGGTTGACCACCATGGCCGTCGCCACGACCCGGCCGAGCATGTGCGGCGGGCAGTACGCCTGCCGGAAGCCGGCGACCACGACGTTGGCCGCGGAGACGCCGACCCCGACGAGAAAGGAACCCGTGGCGAACAGGAGCAGCCCGGCCCCCGCCGTGGTCGCCGGCAGGAGCAGCGCGAACGGCGCGGTGACGGCTTGCAGGAGGAGCAGGCCGCGCGCGGTGCCGAACCGCCGGCCGAGGCGGGCGGCCGCCAGCGCGCCCACGATGCCGCCGGCGCTGCCACCGGTCAGCAGCAGTCCGACCGCGGCCGGGTCCAGTCCGACGGTGCGGACCAGGAACACGACGTGGACCGCCTGGTACCCCGCCAGCGCCAGATTGGTCACGGCACCCCAGACGGCCATCGGCCGCAGGTACCGGTCGCGGCCCACGAAGCGGAGCCCTTCGGCGATCTGCTGCCGCAGGGAAGGGCGTTCGCCGCCCGGAGCGCGGTCCGGCTCGACCGCCCCGATCCTCTTCAGGCAGACGGCGGAGACCAGGAACGTCAACGCGTCGGCCACGAGCGCGGTGACCACGCCGAACGCCTGGGCGAGCAGACCCGCCACTCCCGGCCCGGCGACGCGGGCGGCGGCCTCGCTGCCCTGCAGTGCGGCGTTGCCTTCCGTGAGGTCGCGGCCGTCGAGCACGATCCGGAGGTAGGCGTGCTGGGAGGTGTCGAAGCAGACCGCCGCGGTGCCGCAGGTCAGCGCGACGAGGACCAGATGGGGAAAGGCGAGCGCGTCGGACCACGCCGCCAGCGGGACACTCGCCAGGGCCGTGGCGGACACCGTGTCGCAGGCGATCATCAGCGGCCGCCTGCGGACCCGGTCCACCCACGCGCCCACCGGCAGACCCACCAGCAGCCATGGCAGCCACACCGCCGCGGCGAGCAGACCGACGGCGGTGGAACCGGCGCCCATCACCTCGACCGCGATCAGCGGCAGGGCCACCGCGGTGATGCCGTTGCCCAGTGCGCTCACGGTCTCGCCTGTCCAGAGCAGCCGGAAATCCCGCCGGGCGAGCACTCCCCGGCGCGATCGGGGCCTGTCCGGCGTGCCGTTCGTCGAGTGGTCCACGCGACGATCATGCTGTGGCCCGCTCTCCCCCGTCGAACGGTTTGGCGGCCCCCCGGCCGGCAGCCGGTCTACCGGCACAGGTGGGCCAGGGACCCACCGGTCACGGGGTAGGGGCGTTCACGAGGCAGGAGCTTCCGGGCAAGGTCCACATCCCCGTCCCGCACCCGGGCGTGGACCTCGCGGGCCAGCGGTGTGACGTCGGTAATGGAGACGGTCCACTCGTCGGCGTAGCAGCGTGCGGCCTCGCCGGCCAGGCCGAGCTGGAGCGACCGGTGGGGAAGGGGCCGGAGGCGCACGTCGCGTTCGGGATCCCACTGCACCCGGGCCGGGGCGTGCCTCAACCGGCGCTTCCACGCGGCGCGGTCGGCGTGGAGGCCGTGCTCGTAGTGGGACAGGCAGGCGTGTTCCAGGGCCCACTCGAATCCCTCCCGGGTGATCTCCACGGCGAGGACGGTCTCCTGGCTCTCCTTGGTGCCCCACCCGCAGCGGTACATCATCCACAGGAAGGACGGCTTGATCCAGGTCATCCGGTTCCGCCGCCACGCCGCCGGGAAGCGGCCGTCCCGGGCTGCGGGCAGCCCGATCTCCGGTGCGTACGCCTGGTAGACGGTGATCGTGGAGTCCGTGTGCAGGGCGCGGATCCGGTACATGGGTTCTGTCACGGGCACAGGGTGTCCGCACCGCTTCGCGGGCGCCACGGAATTATCGCCGCGCGAGCGCGCCGGGCCCGCGTCGGCGGGCCGGAGCGCGACGCCGGCGGCGGCACCGCTGCCGGTGGCGGGACCGGCGGCACCCGCGGCGGTGTCAGGACCGGCGACACCGCTGCCGGTGTCGGGACCGGCGCTGGCGGTGGCGCGACGGAAGTACCCATAAAGTGCCTTCCATGCCTGCTTCGTTGAGTTCCGCCAAAACCGCCGCCGCGCTGCGCACGTCGGCACGCGTCTGCGTCGAACTGCTGCTGGTCGTCGTGGCGATCACCGCGGCCCTGTGGCTGCTGGGACGGATGTGGTCGGTCGTCTGGCCACTCATAGTGGGTCTGTTCATCACCACGCTGACCTGGCCCCTGGCCCGCTTCCTGCGCCGGCACGGATGGCACCCGGCCCTGGCCGCGTCGGTGGTCACCGTGGTGTTCCTCCTGGTGGCCGCGGGCATCGTGGCGCTGATCGCCGTTCCGGTGGCGTCCCAGTCCGCGGAGTTGGCCGACGGTGTGGCGGCGGGCATCCAGAGGCTGCGCGAGTGGGCCGCCGGACCGCCGCTGAACATTGGCGACGACCAGATCACCAAGGCCTTCGACACGGCCGTCGCCCGCCTCCAGGACAGCGTCGGCAGCATGGTCACCGCGGTGGTCACGGGGGTGGGCACCGTGGTCAACGGCGTGGTGACCACGATCCTGGCGCTGTTCCTGATGTTCTTCTTCCTCAAGGACGGCCCGAGGTTCCTGCCCTGGCTGTCCCGTCAGCTCCCCGGGCGGCTGGCCACGGACGTCCCGGCCGTGGCCGCGCGGAGTTGGGAGACCCTCGGCGCGTTCGTGCGCTCGCAGGCGTTCGTCGGTCTGCTCGACGCGGTCCTCATCGGCATCGGCCTGTGGTTCCTCGACGTCCCCCTGGTGCTCCCGCTGGCGGTGCTGACCTTCGTGTCCGCGTTCGTGCCGATCGTGGGCGCCCTCTTCGCCGGCCTGGTCGCGGTGCTCATCGCCCTGGTCTACAACGGCCTGACGGACGCGCTGATCGTGCTGGTGCTCATCGTCGTGGTGCAGCAGCTGGAGGGCAACGTGTTCCAGCCGATGATCCAGAGTCGCGGGCTCGGCCTCCACGCGGCGGTGGTCCTCCTCGCGGTCACGCTGGGCGGCAGCCTGGCCGGCATCGTGGGCAGTCTGCTCGCGGTACCGGCGGCCGCGCTGATCGCGGTCTTCTGGAACTACCTGCGTGAGCAGCTCGCCGAGCAGCCGGAGGCCGACGAGCCGCGCTCCGGCGCGACCACCCCGTCGTAGCGCTCCCCCCGTCGTAGCGCTCCCCCGCCGTAGCGCTCCCCCGTCGCGGCATCCCCGGCCGGTGGGGGCGGCACGGACGGCCTTCCGGCCGGCGGTGTGCCCGCCTCACCGCCGCAGCCCCCTCTTATCGTGCGGCTTCCGGCGGGAGCGTTCCCGATCCGCGGGGCGAAGAGGCCGTCCCACCCTGCCGCGGGCTGCCGCCGGCTCCGGGCGCCACCCCTTCCGCAAGGCCGTGGTCCGGCCCCTCCGGCAGACCGCGGTACGGCTCGTCCGGCAGGGCGCACGCGTCCGCCCCCGCCCGGGAGGGGCGGGGGCGGACGGACGGCGAGGGTACCGGCCGGTCGCGTCAGAAGGAGAAGACGGTGCTGCCGTTCAGCGTCGTGGACATGACGCAGGCGTTGGAGAAGGTGTGCTTCCACGCCACCTTCTCGCCCTTCCAGACACCGCTCATGGTGACGGTGATGGGGTCGTAGTACATCGGGCAGTAGCGGTCCTGGTCGGGGGAGGCCAGGAGCATGCCGAAGTCGCCGTTCGTGGCGGCCAGCTCGGCGCAGGCGGCCTGCGGGTTCGGGTGGGTGCCGCCGACGGTCGGCGCGCAGCTGAGGGTGGCGGTCTCCGCTTCCGTGCCCTTGGCGACGGTGAGGACGACCGCGGAGGGGGCGTCCGAGCCGGAGGGCTGGGCCTGCGCGACGCCGGAGGCGCCCGCCAGGGTCAGGAGGGCGGCGGCGGAGACGGCGGCGATGCGGTGACGCACGATGAGGTCCTTTCGATATCAAGGATATGAGGGTCAATCGGCTGCGTAATGCTGGCCGATCGCCGCTGAGTCTCTCGGATACGAAGGACGTGTGCACATTCAGCGCTGATTTACAGACATCTCATTCGATTGTCGGCAACCGAACGATCGTTCTGCCAGGTCAGCCCCGGTCCGCACAGGTGTGCACACAGGGCGGGACGGTTCGCGCACTGCGTGTAACCACCCTCCATAGGGCCCCTGACCTGCTGCTCGTCGCACCGGGTTCACCAGGCGTCCACTCAAGGTGACCGAATAACGACGTTACCCGTCGGGAAGTGTCCGCGCAGGCGGGTCCGGCTCGGAGGGGAGGGGAGCGGCACCGGGGCACCGCGTGCCGCGGGGGCGTCGGTGCCCGCGGCCGTCAGGCGCCGGGGCCGGGGTCGGGGTGGACCGGTTCCGTGATGCCCGCCCTCGCGGCTTCGAGCTGGGCGGCGAAGGCCACGCCGAGGAAGAGGGCGACACCGGTCACGTTGGCCCACAGCAGCAGTGCGACGAAGGCGGTGAGCGGGCCGTACACGGCCCCGAAGGAACCGCTCCGGCCGACGTAGAGGGCGAGCAGCCAGGTGGCGGCCACCCAGAGCAGCAGGTGGACACCGGAACCGAAGACCAGCCAGGTGTAGCCGGGCTGGTCCCGGCGGGGCGCCCAGCGGAAGATCACGGCCGAGGCCAGCGCCGCGAGCAGCACCCCCACCGGGACGTGCAGGGGCAGCCACCAGTCGAGCAGGACCGGCGGCCAGTGCAGGGAGCGGACCACCGACTCCCCGATGTCCCGGCCGGCGACGACGGCCAGGAAACCGCCGCCCAGCGGAAGTCCCGCGCACACGGCGAGCAGCACGCCCCGGCCGTACTTGGCGAGGAAGGGGCGGTCGCGTTCGATGCCGTAGATCCGGTTGCAGCCGCGTTCGACCTGGGCCATGGCGGAGGCGAGGTTGAGGACGGCGAAGCCGAGGCCCAGCCACATGGCCACGGCGCCCGCCACGTCCGCCCCGGCGCTGCGCCGGGTGTCGGCCAGGGCCTGCCGCACCAGGTCCGCGCTGGTGCCGGGGACGATCCGGGCCAGCGTCAGCTCGATGGCCCGGCCGAGCCCCTCGGTGTGCATGGTCGTCGCCACCCCGACCAGGGCGATGGTGAACGGCACAATGCCCAGCACCATCTGGTAGCCGAGGGAGCGTGCGGAGCTGAAGCCGTCCGCGTACCGGAAGCGGGCGAACGAGTCGACGAGGAGGTCGCGCCCCCCGTAGTGCCGCAGCGCGGTAAACGCCTCGTCCCCGGAGAGCTCCTCCCCGACCATGTCCCGCGTCTGCGGCACATGCACGACCGTGCCCATGTCTTCCCTTCGCCCGGTTCCGGTGGTCCCGCGCCGCGTCCCGTGCGGTGGCGGTCCGCCGCGCCGGCGGGCGGGAGGGCGGTCCGGCCGGCCCGGTGACGCGGCATCTGCCGTGTGCCCCGGCCGGGGCCGTGTACCCGCCGCACCGGGCCCGGCCTCCGGGGCCGGTGCGGCGGNNGNNCGGGTCGGCCGGCCCTTCGCCCCGCGNGGTGCCGCGCGGCGAAGGGCCCGGGTCGCTCAGCCGGCGGCCTCCCCGCCCGGCGCCAGCCGCCGCGCCACGACCCCCGCCAGCGCTTCGCGCAGGCCGCTCCGGTAGAAGTGGCCGCCGGGCAGCACGTCGAGGTGGAACCCGTGCGGCGCGACGTCGGCCCAGGCCGAGGCGTCCGCCACCGAAACGGTGGCGTCCTGGTCGCCGACGTACGCGTACACCGGGCACCCCACCGGGTCCGCCTCGCGCGGGCCGTACCTGCCGACGATCGCGAAGTCCGCGCGGATCGCGGGCAGCAGGAGCTCGCGGAGGTACGGATCGGCCAGGACCGACTCGTCGGTGCCGCCCAGCCGGCGCATCTGCGCCAGCAGCGCCTCGTCCCCGTCGTCGTCCAGCGGACGCGGCGCCAGCCGGTGGGGAGGCCTGCGGCCGGACACGTGCAGGGCCGCCGGGACCGTCCCGTACCGGGCCTCCAGACGCAGCGCCACCTCGTAGGCCAGCGAGGCCCCCATGCTGTGCCCGAGGAGCGTGACCGGCAGGTCGAGGCGGGGGCGCAGCGCCGCGCTCACCTGGTCGGCGAGCTCCTCCATGCTGGTGGCGTACGGATCGGCCGACCGGTCGTACCGCCCCGGGTAGCACGTGACCAGCACCTCCGTGCCGTCGTCGAAGGCGGTGCCCCAGGAGTGGAAGTACGTCGGCCAGCCGCCCGCGTGCGGCAGCACGACGAGCCTGCGGCGGGGGCGGCCCGCCGCTTCGAAGCGGCGGAACCACCTCGCGTCGGCGTCGGCCTGCGGCCTCGCGGTGGAACGGGCGCCGGTGCTCATCTGGTCATCCTCCGGGCTGTGGCGGCGGGCCCGGTGGGCCGGGCGGCGGGCCGGGGNCNGCGCCCACCGGGCGTGCTTCTTT
>NZ_CP095474.1:123911-147806 GCF_023614315.1 Streptomyces sudanensis
GGCGGAGGCGGAACCCGGTCCGCGAGCCCGGTCCTCGCGTCCGGCCCACCAGCCTCGCCACCCGTCCGGTCCGCGGGCGCGCGGACCCGCGGGCCGCCGCGGCGGCGGCCGGAACGGCGGCCGGAACGGCGGCCCGAAGGCCGTACCGGCTGCCCGGCCGGTCCCCCCGCGGACGGCCGCACGCGCCGGGACCGTACGGCCCCGCCCGGCGGCGCGGTACCCGGTCGCGGCGGCCGCCGGACGGCGGGCAGGCGCCCGTCCCGGCCGGGTGCGGCGCGCCGGGCCCGGCCGTCGGCGCCCGTCCCGGCCGGGTGCGGCGCCACCGCCCGTGTCCGTTCGGGGCGGCCGGTACGCGCCAATGACGTCACCACCGCTCCGCCCCGGCAGCCGGGCTCCGGGGCTCCATGGCCGTCCCGGCGCACCGGCCCCACCGTGCGCGTACGGGTTCCGCACCCACCCGCCACACTTTCGCCGCACCGCCTCCACGGGAGGAACACTTTCGGTCGTTCCCGGAGCGGGACGCCGACGCGGGGCAGACGCCGCGCCCGCCCCTGTCTAGCCTCCCGGGGCATGCGATCACCCTTCACGAGACGCTTCGGTCTCACCGCCGTCCTCGCCCTCGCCCTGGCCGTCTTCGGCCTGGCCCCCTCCGCGACCGCCGCCGAACCGGCCCCCGCCGGGCTGACCTTCACCAGCGACGCCGCCACCACCACGCCGGGCGGCACGGTCAACCTGTCGATGACGCTGACGAACAACAAGACCTACGACCTCTGGTTCGTCTACCAGACCCTCGACCCCACGTGGCTGACCACGCAGCGCCCCGACCTGAAGTACGCCTTCACCGGGTGCAGCCTCGCCACGCCCACCGGCCCCACCCCCTGCTCCGGCACCGGCCGCACCGACCTCGGCGGCAACTACGGCACCCCCATCCCGCCCGGCCAGAGCCGGACCGTGACCCTGACGCTGCAGATCGCCCCCGACTCCGGCTGCAACGGCAACATCGGCTTCTACTCGTACTTCTACGCCGAGTTCAGCGACAGGACGAACGTCAGCGGCGGTCCGGTCTACACGCCCGAGACCCGCGTCCTCTGCGCCTGACGGACCGCGCCGGGCGAGGCGATGACCTGAAACCGACCTGCGGCGCCCGGTGAACCGGTCCGCGCCGGCGGCAGTCGCACCGGCGGGCCCCGACGGCCCGCCGGTGTGTCGTACCTCCCCCACCTGGGAGGACACCTCTCCCTCGGGCCGCCGCCCGGAACCGCCGCACCCCGCCGGGGCGCGAACCGCCGTCGCGGGAGGGCCGTCGCACGCCCGGTCTTTTCCGTCAGATTTCGCAAGATGGCCACAGGAACTACACGAGGGCATCACGATGTGACGCAACGGATACGACGGCGACCGGCCTCCGAGGGGAGCCGGCGCCGCGGGGGGTACGGCCGCTCCACGGAGCAGTACCCAACCCTGCTCTGGAGGGGACGGCACGCATGAAGCGGCCCATACGCACCACCCTGCTCACGGCGGGCGCACTCGTCGCCGCCCTGTGCACGCCGACCACGGCGGCACACGCCGGCACCCCGGCTCCCCGCATCGACCTGCGGGTGCTGGTGGTGAGCGACGGCGGCCCGGCCACCGACGCCATCGCGGCCGAACTCGACGCCACGGGAACGCCGTACACCGAGATCGACCTCACCCGGGCCGACCGGCCCGTGATCGACGCAGGCTACCTCGCGGACACCGTGGACGGCCGGGAGCGCGCCAGGTTCCAGGCCGTCGTCCTGCCCAACGACAACCCCTTCCCGGCGGGCTCCCCGGAGATGGCGGCGCTCGTGTCCTACGAGCGGGCCTACGGCATCCCGCAGGTCGACGCCTACACCTACGCCCGCCCCGAGGCCGGCCTGCAGTACCCGGTGTACGGCGGCTACTCCGGCGGGGTCGACGGCGTACAAGCCGAGGTGACCGACGCCGGCCGCTCGGGGCCGTTCGGCTACCTCGACGGCCCGGTGCCGTTCGAGGACAACTCCCCCACCGTGGGCGAGAGCTACGCCTACCTCTCGACGCCGGCCGCCGGTGCGGACTTCACCCCGTACGTCGAGGCGCCGATCCCGGGGACGACCAGGCGCGGCTCGCTGGTGGGCGAGTACCGGCACGACGGGCGGCGCGAGCTCGTCGTCACCTTCGTCTACAACCGGCACCAGCAGCAGTTCCGGCTGCTGGCCCGCGGCATCGTGCGGTGGATGACCGGCGGTGTGCACCTGGGCTCCTCCCGGAACTACTTCGCCGTGCACGTCGACGACGTCCTCGCCGCCGACGACCGCTGGAACTCCCGGCTCAACTGCACGCCCGGCGACGTCGACTGCGCGGACCCGAGCATCCCGCCCGACCCGATCCGCATGACGCCCCAGGACGTCGACCACGCCGTCGCCTGGCAGCGCAGGCACGGCTTCACCCTGGACTTCGCCTACAACGGCGCCGGCAGCGTCGACCACCGCCAGGACCACGGCGGCGCCGACCCGCTCGCCGACAGGCTCGTCGCCGAGCGCGGCGCGTTCCGCTGGATCAACCACACCTACACCCACGCCTTCCTCGGCTGCGAGCAGGACACCTCGGCGGTGCCCTGGCGGTGCGCCACCCACGCGGACGGAAGCACCAAGTGGGTCAGCCGGGAGGACGTCTCCGACGAGATCGCCCTCAACCGCGTCTGGGGCCGGACCGCCGGACTGCCCCTGGAGGACGACGAGCTGGTCACCGGGGAGCACTCCGGGCTGCGGGTGCTGCCCCAGCAGCCGGCCGACAACCCGAACCTGGCGCTCGCCCTGGGCGACAACCGCGTCTCCTGGCTCGCCTCGGACAACTCCCGCGAGCCCGGCCAGCGCCGGGTCGGCCCGGCGGTCACGGTCCCCCGCCACCCGATGAACATCTTCTACAACGCCGGGCGGGCGGCCGACCAGGTCGACGAGTACAACTGGATCTACACCAGCCGCGCGCAGGGCGGCAGCGGCATCTGCGAGGACAACCCGGCCACCACCACCTGCCTGCCCGCCCCGCTGGACACCGCCACCGGCTACGCCGACCACATCGTGCCGCTGGAGCGGCGGATCGCCCTCGGCCACGTCCTCGCCAACGACCCCAGGCCGCACTTCATCCACCAGTCGAACCTGGCCGAGGACCGCATCGCCTACCCCGTCCTGGACGGTGTCCTCACCTCCTACCGCGCGCTCTTCGCGGACGACACCCCGGTGGTCAACCTGCGGATGAGGGACATCGGGGAGGAACTGCGGCGGCGCGCCGCGTGGCGCGCCGCCGTACGGGACGGGAAGGTCGCGGCGTACCGGATCGGCGGGACCGTCACCGTCGAGGCGCCGGGCGGCACGGCGGTCCCCGCGACGGCCCCGGAAGGCACCGCGCGGGACGGCTCCGCCTTCGGCGAGTCCTACGCGGGCGCGCGGTCGGGCTGGACGTCCCCGGGGACCGCGCCGCTCGTCCTCACCCTGCCGGCCGCCGCCCCNGNCNNNGCCNCCCCGGACGGCGCCGCGCCGGCCACCGCCCCGGCGCCGTACGCCCGGGTGCCCGAGGGCGTGGCCGAGCCGGTCTCCCCCGCCCCGGCGGGCTGACCGCCGCACCGGCAGCGAGGTCCCGGCCGCCCGCCCGCGGCCGGGACCGGTACGACCACCCCCGCACTCCGGCCGTGGAGCACACCGATGCACCTTGTCCACGGCGCGCGGCGCTCCGGCGCGGCGCGCGTCACCCTGCTCACCGAAGGCACTTACCCGCACAGCCACGGCGGGGTGAGCGTCTGGTGCGACCAGCTCGTCACCGGCATGCCGGACGTCGACTTCGACGTCATCGCCGTCACCGGCACCGGGCGCGAGCCGGTCGTGTGGGACCTGCCGGGGCACGTCTCCGGCGTGCTCACGGTGCCCATGTGGGGCCAGCCCCCGCCGGGCCGCCCGCCGCGCGGCCGTTCCCGCAACCGGCTCGCCCGCGCCTACGAGCGGTTCCTGACCGCGCTGGTCGACCCCGGCGCGGAGGACGGTTTCGCGCCCGCCCTGTACCGCCTGGCGCGGGCGGCGGCGGACGGGCTGCTCGGCCCCTTCCTGCGGGGCGACGCGGCGGTGGGGATCCTGGCCTCCGTGTGGGTGCGCCCGGGGCTGGCCGTGCGCGAGGCGCGGCCGACCCTGCACGACGCGCTCACCGCCACCGCCCTGCTCGAACACGCCCTGCGCCCCCTGTCCGCGCCGCCGCCCGAGCACGGGGTCGCCCACGCCGTCAGCGGGGGCGTCGCCGTGCTGCCGGGGCTGGCGGCCCTCGAACGGCACGGCGTCCCGCTGCTGCTGACCGAGCACGGCGTGTACCTCCGCGAGCGCTACCTCGGCTACCGCACCGCCCCCTACCGCTGGCCGGTCAAGGCGGTGATCCTGGGCTTCTTCCGGCTGCTGGCGGAGGAGAGCTACCGCCGGGCGTCGCTGATCACCCCGGGCAACCGGTACAACCGGCTCTGGGAGGAGCAGGGCGGCGCCGACCCCGCGTCGATCCGCACCGTCTACAACGGCGTCGACCCCGCCGCCTTCCCCCCGGCCGGGCCGGAGCCCGAGGCCCCCACCCTCAGCTGGGCCGGGCGCGTCGACCCGATCAAGGACCTGGAGACCCTGATCCGCGCCTTCGCCCTCGTCCGGGCCGAGCTGCCCGCTGCGCGGCTGCGGTTGTTCGGCGGTACGCCCCGGGGCGGGGAGGGCTACCGGGAACGCTGCGAGGCCCTGGCTGCCGACCTGGGGCACGCCGACGCGGTGGCGTTCGAAGGACGTGTCGACGACATCAGGGACGCCTACGCCGCCGGGAACGTGGTGATGCTGTCCAGCATCAGCGAGGGCTTCCCGTTCACGCTGATCGAGGCCATGTCGTGCGGGCGGGCGACGGTCTCCACCGACGTGGGCGGCGTGCGGGAGGCCGTCGGCGACAGCGGGCTCGTGGTGCCGCCGCGCGACCCGGCCGCGATGGCCGCCGCGGCGCTGGAGCTGCTGCGCGACCCGGCGCGGCGCCGGGCGATGGGCGAGGCGGCCCGGCTGCGGGTCGTCGAGCAGTTCACCCTGCGCCGGACCATCGACACCTTCCGCTCCATCTACCAGGAGCTGTCGGCCGGGCGGACGGCCGCGCGGCAGCCGGACCTCCCCGCGGTCGGCCCGCTGCGGGCCGCCGGCCACCACCCGCCGGGAACGCGGCCCCCGGCCGGCGCGGAGACGAGGAGCGTGGCGCTGTGAGCGGACCGATGTCCCTGGAGCCGGGCGGCGCGGAGGGGGACACGCTGGCGCTGCGGCTCGCCGGGCCGCGCCGGCCCCGCCTCCTGCGGGGCGACGACAGCACCCTGGCCCTGCGGCTGCCGCGGCAGGTCCCGGACCGGGAGGCGGTCGCCCGGCTCGCCTCCGAGCTGGCCGACCGCATCGGCCCGGCCGTCCATCCGTACGAGGTGGCCGCGCTGCTGGAGGCCGAGGGGTTCTCCGCCGAGCTGATACGCGACCGGTACGGCCACCGGAACCTCTTCTCCCTCGCCTCGGCGCTGTACGAGGCGGTGCCGCGGTCCTTCCCCGAGCCGCCCGCCGCGCCCGACCCCTGGCGGCCGGACACGGCGCGGTGCCTGCTGCGGGGGGTGCTGTTCGCGCTGCCGGCCCTGGCGTACCTGCTCACCGCCCCGCTGTGGCGCGTCGACCGGCACGCCCCCGCGCTGATCGCGGCGGGGCTCGTCTCCTGGGCGTGGGGGCAGGCGCTGGGCCACCGCGCGCACCTGCGGCTGGTGGCGGGGCCCCGGGAGGCGGCCCGCACGCTGCTGACCGGGGCGGCGCTGGGCGCGGCGGCGGCCACGGGCGTCGCGGCGCTGGTCGCCGGGGGCGGGCCGGCGACCGCGGTCGCGGCGGCCCAGTCGCTATACCTGGCCTCGGCGGGGGTGCTGCTGGTGCTGGGCCGGGAGCGGCTGCTGCTGGCCGTGCTCGCTCCGCTGGCCGCCGGCGCCGCGGTGCTGCCGTGGTGGGAGCCCGGCCCCGTGCTGCGGGCCGGTCTGCCCGCGCTGGTGCTGTCGGCCTCGCTCGCCGCCGCGGCACGGGTCCTGCGGCCCGGCCTGGCCGCCCCGGCCGCCCCCGGGGGGCCGCGGCCGCGTCTGCGCGCCTCCCTCCCCTACGGCCTGTTCGGGCTGGCCGCGGCGGTGCTCGTCGTGCTGGAGGGCCTCCGGCACCCGTACGCGATGATCGCCCTGACCCTGAGCATGGGCCCGGCCGAGTGGCTCCTGTACCGCTACCGCGGCTGGTCGGTCGCCGCGCTGCGGCGCAGCGCGACGCCCGGGGCGTTCCTCCTCCGCTCGGCCGCCGTCCTCGCCCTGTGCCTGGCCGCCTACCTGGCGCCGCTGCTGCCCGCGGCGCTGCTCACCGGTTCCGACCCGGTCACGCTGCTGCCGCTCGCGGCGACCCTGTGGCTCGCGCTGCTCCTGCAGGCGTTCGGCGTGGCCTGGCCGCCGGCGGTGCTCTGCGCCCTGGCCGCGGGCTGCGCCGGGGCGGTCGTCCGGCTGGGCCTGCCACCGGGCCCGGCGGTGCTGCCCCTGGCCTGCGGCGCGGCCGCGGCGTGCCTGGCGGCCTGCGCCGTCCTCCTGCTCGGCAGGCCCTCACCGCACGCCTGACCGCCCGCGCGGCCCCGCCGCCGTACCGCGCCGGCACCGACCACGCCGCCCGTCCGCCCCACGGGACGCCGGCGCCCCAGCCGTACCACCAGACGAAGGGAACCGACCTTGACCTCCGCACCGCTCGCCGCCGTCACCGGAGCCGAAGGGTTCATCGGCTCGCACCTCACCGAGGCGCTCGTCGCCTCCGGACACCGCGTCAGGGCCATGGCCCAGTACAACTCGTTCTCCTCCTACGGCTGGCTGGAGACCCTGCCCGCCGACGTGCTCGACCAGGTCGAGGTCGTCCTCGGCGACGTGCGCGACCCCGGTTCGGTGCGCGGCCTGCTCGACGGCGCGGACTGCGCGTACCACCTCGCCGCGCTCATCGCGATCCCCTACTCGTACCGGGCCCCGCACAGCTACGTGGACACCAACGTCACCGGTACCCTCAACGTGCTGGAGGCGGCGCGCGCCCTGGGGACGCCGCGCCTGGTGCACACCTCGACCAGCGAGACGTACGGCACCGCGCGGACCGTGCCGATCACCGAGGACCACCCGATCAACACCCAGTCCCCGTACGCCGCGTCGAAGGCCGGCGGGGACCGGCTGGCCGACAGCTACCACGCCAGTTTCGGCACGCCCGTGGTGACGCTGCGGCCGTTCAACACCTTCGGGCCGCGCCAGTCGATGCGCGCGGTGATCCCGACCGTGATCGGCCAGGTGGCGGCCGGGCGGCGCACCCTCACCCTCGGCGACCTGCGCCCCACCCGGGACTTCACCTTCGTGGAGGACACCGCGCGGGCGTTCCTCGCGGTGGGCACCGCGCCGGCCGACCGGGTGGTGGGCCGGACCTTCAACGCCGGGACGGGCGGGGAGATCTCCGTCGGCGACCTGGTCGCGCTGATCGGCAAGGTCATGGACGCCCCGCTCGACGTGCGCGAGGACCCCGAGCGGCTGCGGCCCGCGGCCTCGGAGGTGATGCGGCTCGTCGCCGACGCGACCCGGCTGACGGCGGCGACCGGCTGGCGCCCCCTCCGCTCGCTGGAGGAGGGGCTCGCGCGGACCGTGGAGTGGTTCGGCGACCCGGCCAACCTGGCCCGCTACAAGACCGGCATCTACAACATCTGACCCCACGGAACGCACCCGCAGGAGGCATCCCATGCACGCAGTGATCATGGCCGGAGGAAAGGGCGTGCGGCTGCGGCCGTACACCACCGCCCTGCCCAAGCCGCTCGTCCCCATCGGCGACCAGCACGCCATCCTGGAGATCGTGCTGCGCCAGCTGTCCGCGGCCGGCTTCACCCGCTGCACCCTCGCCATCGGCCACCTCGGCGAGATCATCCGCGCCTACGTGGGCGACGGTTCGCAGTGGGGCATGAGCGTCGACTACGCCACCGAGGAGAGCCCGCTGGGCACCATGGGCCCGCTGCTCGCCCTCCGCGAGCGCCTGCCGGAGACCTTCCTGGCCATGAACGGCGACGTGCTCACCGACCTCGACTACGCCGACGTGCTGCGCCGGCACGAGGAGACGGGCGCACCCCTGACCATCGCCACCCACGCCCGCAAGGTGCACATCGACTTCGGGGTGCTGACGACGGACGCGAGCCGGGTCGTCGCCTTCACCGAGAAGCCCAGCATCGACTACCGGGTGTCCATGGGCGTCTACGGCGTCTCGCGGTCCACGCTGGAGGACTACACGCCCGGCCTGCCCCTGGGCTTCGACGAGCTGGTGCTGGACCTGCTCGCCGCCGGGCGCCCGCCGTACGCCTACGACTTCGACGGCTACTGGCTGGACATCGGCCGCCCCGACGACTACGACCGGGCCAACGCGGAGTTCACCAGCCGCAGGTCGCTCCTACTCAAGGGAGCCTGAACGCACATGCGCATCCTCGTTCTCGGCGCCACCGGCTACCTGGGCGGTCACGTCGCCGGACAGCTGCGCGCCCTGCCGGGCACGCGGGTGGTCCTCGGCGGCCGCTCGGGGGCCGAGGTCCCCGTCGACCTCGCGTCGGACCGCCCGGAGGCCCTGGCGGAGGCGCTGGCACGGGTCGCGCCCGACGCCGTCGTCAACTGCGCGGGGGCGACCGGCGGCGACGCCGTCACCCTCGCGGAGGTGAACGCCCGCGGTCCCGCCGTGCTCTGCGCGGCCCTGCGGGAGGCCGCGCCCGCGGCCCGCCTGGTCCACCTGGGGTCGGCCGCCGAGTACGGTCCCGGCACGCCCGGCCGGCGGGTGGCGGAGTCGGCGGCGACCCGCCCGGCCGCCCCGTACGGCGCGACCAAGCTGGCCGGCACCGTGGCGGTGACCTCGTCGGGCCTGGACGCGGTGGTGCTGCGGGTGGGCAACCCGGTGGGCCCGGGGGCACCGGCCGGGGGGCTGCCCGGCCGGGTCGCCGCCCTGCTCGCCGACGCCGGGGACGACCCGGACGCGGCCCTGCGGCTCGGCGACCTGTCCGCCCACCGCGACTTCGTGGACGTACGCGACGTGGCGCGGGCGGCGCTGCTCGCGGCCACCGCGCCGGGCGGCCTCCCGCCGGTCCTCAACATCGGCGGCGGCGACGCGGTCCCGGTGCGGGAACTGGTGCGGCGGCTGGCGGACACGGCCGGTTTCCGGGGGCGGATCGTCGAGGAGGGCGGGNGGCGGCTCCGCGCGGTCCGGGCGCGTGTCGTGGCAGTGCTCCGACGTCACCGCCGCCCGCGAGGCCCTCGGCTGGGAGCCGTCCCGCTCCCTCGGCGAGTCGCTGGCGGCGCTGTGGGCGGCCGCGGGCCGCCCCCGCCGCCCCGGAGGGGTGCCGGCGCGATGAGCCTCCTGGTCCCCCTGTACGTCCACCCGGCCGAGGACCCGGCCGCGTGGCAGCGGCTCGCCGCCCGCGCCGACCGCGTCCACGCCGTCGTCCTGAACCCCGCGAGCGGTCCGGGCCGCTCGCCCGATCCGGCGTTCGCCGCCGCGGCCGGGGCGCTGCGCGCGGCGGGGGCCCGGCTGCTGGGCTACGTCGACACGGACTACGGTTCGCGCGACCCCGGGGAGGTCGTCGCCGACCTGCGCAGGCACCGGGAGTGGTACGCGGTGGACGGCTGCTTCCTGGACCGGGTGACCGCCGGGGCGCACGGGCTGCCCGCCTGCCGCCGCCTGGTGCGGTCCGCCCGCCGGCTCGGTGCCTCGACCGTCGTCCTCAACCCGGGCGTCCACCCCGCTCCCGGCTATATGCGGCTCGCCGACCTGACCGTCACCTTCGAGGGGCCCTGGTCCACGTACGTGTCGGCGTTCAGCCGCCCCCCGTGGGCCGTGCGGCAGCCGCCCGAGCGGCTCTGCCACCTCGTCTACGGGGTGCCCGGGCCGCTGGTGCCGCTCGCCGTGCGCACCGCGCGCGAACGGGGCGCGGGGGTGTGCGGGCCGGTGACGGGCGGGCCGCCCAACCCCTGGTCCGGGCTGACGCCCGCGCTGGCCGAGGCGGACCGGTGAGGCGGTTCGCCGGTGTCCTCGCCGCCGTCCTGGCCCTGGCGGCCGTCCTCGCCGGGTGCTCCGGCGGCCACCGGGACGCCGACGGGACGCCCGTGCGCGCCGTGTGGCGGCCGCGCCCCGGGCTGGCCTGGCAGTGGCAGCTCGACGGCAGGGTGGACCCGTCCGTCGACGTGCCCGTCTACGACATCGACGGCTTCGAGAACACCGCCTCCGACGTGGCGCGCCTGCACCGGGAGGGGCGCAGGGTGATCTGCTACGTCAACGTCGGCGCCTGGGAGGACTTCCGCCCCGACCGGCACGCCTTCCCCCGCTCGGTCCTGGGCAGGGCCAACGGCTGGCGCGGTGAGCGGTGGCTGGACATTCGGCGGGTGTCGGTCCTGCGCCCCCTCATGGAGCGCCGGTTCGACATGTGCCGGGACAAGGGGTTCGACGCGGTGGAGCCCGACCTCGTCGAGGGTTTCACGGAGGACACCGGCTTCCCCCTGACGGCGGACGACCAGCTCCGCTACAACCGGATGATCGCGGACATCGCGCACGAGCGCGGCCTGGCGGTGGGCCTCAAGAACGACCTGGCGCAGATCCCGCAGCTGCTGGACCACTTCGACTTCGCGGTCAACGAGGAGTGCGCGCAGTACGGCGAGTGCGCGCTGCTCGGGCCGTTCACCGCGGCGGGCAAGGCGGTGTTCCACGTGGAGTACACGGGGTCCACGGCCGGTTTCTGCCCGGTGGCCAGGGAGCTGCGGCTGTCGTCGATGCTCAAGAAGCCGGAGCTGGACGCCTGGCGCAGGCCCTGCTGACCGCCTGGCGCAGGCCCTGCTGACCGCCTGGCGCAGGCCCTGCTGACCGCCTGCCGCGCGGCGGGCGGGCCCTCCCGCGCACCGCCCGCGGGAGGGCCCGTCCGTCCGGGGCATCGGCTCAGTCGAGGCGGCGGTGGTCCTCCTCGGTCCACTTGGCGGTGTCGCGGGGCTTCACGTACGGCTCCTCGGATTCGGGGTGTCCGCCGTCGATGGCGCGCTGGCGGGCCATCTCCGCGTCGAACTCCAGGCCGAGCAGGATCGCGAGGTTGGTGATCCACAGCCACACCAGGAAGACGATGACGCCGGCCAGGGTGCCGTAGGTCTTGTTGTAGGAGGCGAAGTTCGCGACGTACAGGGCGAAGCCGGCGGAGGCCGCCATCCACAGCAGCAGCGCCAGGAAGCTGCCGGGGGTGATCCACCTGAACCCGCGGCCCTTCGCGTTGGGCGCGGCCCAGTACAGGAGTGCGATCATGATGGTGACCAGCAGGACCAGGACCGGCCACTTGGCGATCGACCACACCGTCAGCGCGGTGTCCCCGATGCCCAGCGCGTTGCCGGCCTTCTGGGCGAGGGGCCCGGTGAACACCACGATCAGGGCGCTGACCACCGCCAGCACCATCAGGACCACGGTCAGGACCAGGCGCAGGGGCAGGACCTTCCAGGCGGGGCGTCCCTCGGGCATGTCGTAGACGGCGTTGGAGGTGCGGATGAACGCGGCGATGTAGCCGGAGGCCGACCACACCGCCAGCGCCAGGCCCACCAGGGCCATGAGCGACCCGGTGCCGCTGCCCTGCAGCTGCTGCACGGCGTTGGAGATGATGTCCCGGGCGGGGCCGGGGGCGAGCTTCTGCAGGTTGTCCATCACCTGCTGGACGGCGGACTTGCCCGCGATGCCCAGCAGGGACACCAGCACCAGCAGGGCGGGGAAGAGCGAGAGGACGCCGTAGTAGGTCAGGGCCGCGGCCCGGTCGGTGAGTTCGTCGTCCTTGAACTCCGCGACCGTGCGCTTCAGCACCGCCCGCCACGACTGCTTCGGCATCTCGGACAGCTCGTCCGGCGCTTTGCGTTCCACTTCGGGGGCCGGTCCGGGACCGGGCGCCCGGTGGGCACCGCCTTCACTGTCCGTAGCGCCCCGGTGCCGCTCGGAACCGCTCTGGGCAGGGCTGTTGCGGTGCTCGTCTGGTTGTGATGTCGATGCCATGCCAGATGGGTAACCGCCCTCGCGGGACCGAAAACAGATTCCCCATACACATGCTTTGCAGGTTCTCCGGCCGTACCGGCGGGCCGGAGCGGAGCCGCCACCGCACGCCGGGCCCTCCCGCCACCGCGGCGCGCGGGCGGGAGGGCCGGGGCATGAGCGGTCCGGGTGGGCCGGCGCCCGGTCGCGATCCGGTACGGAGCCGGACAGGCACGGGGGCGCCTCCGCGGTGGTGGGGCCCGCGGGGGCGCCCCCGGAAGCGGGATCCGCNGGGGCGGACNCTGNNGTGGGGNGNNTNNGGTGNGNNNNGGCNGGGAGGGCGCACCAGGGGGCGCGACCGGAGGCGCGACTGGGAAGCGGTTCCCGTCGCGCCGGGTGGTCAGCCCGGCGTCGCCGCCCGGGGGGTCCGGTGTCCGGGGGCGCTCGTCGCCGTGGAGTCGCCCTCCGCCCCCGTGGAGGGGGCGGGCCCGGCCCGGCCCGTGCGGGAGTGCCGGCGCGGTTCCCCCGAGCCGGGTCCGGAGCGACGGCGGCCGGTGCGGTGGCGGGTCTTCTCCGATCGGGTGGTCATCGAAAGGTGCTCCCTTCGTCGGGACGCCCTTCCCGGCGGTGTCGCCGCCGGTCGGGGCGTCGGGTCCACGGCGCGCACCGCCTGCGGTCCCGGGCGCGCCCGTCTCCGCCGGGAGCGCCGCGCCCGCATCCCCCGGCCGGGCGCGGCGCTCACCGGTGGGCCCCCGTCACCCCGGGCCGTCGTGCGGGCGCCTCCACCCGCCCGTCGCCCGGGACGCGCCGGGTGCGGGCGGACCCTCCGGTGGTACCCGGCGCCACGGGCGCGGGTCGCGCCGGAGGCGGGGAGCCGGTCCGGGCGACCGCCCTCCCGCCGCCGGGGTCGCCGGTGCGGGAGACGCGGTGGCGCCGGAACCGGTGCGGACGGGCCGGTGCGGTGCCCGTGGGCACGGCGGCCGTCGGGACTACCGTGCCGACGGGGGGAACGGATGGCGGTGCGCGTGCGTCACATGTTCGTCCTCGTCGTCCGGGCGGGTCTCGTCACGGTGGTTCCGGACGGAGGCGGTGCGCGCCCTCCCGTGGGCGGGCGCGCAGGCCCTCCGCCGGTTCCCACTTTCACAGGCCGGGCCGGGACGCCGCCATGGGTACAACTGCGTAGGGAAGCGGGAGGATCGTGTCGCGTCTGCACACGAGTGACTACGAGGCGATGCTGGACCTGGCCGTCGGCGTGCTGCGCACGCACGACTCCGAGGAGCTGTGGCGCCTGGTCGTCCAGGAGTTGCTGCGGGCCCTCGACGCGGCGGTCGTCGTGGACAAGGACTCCGAGTGGAGCCCGCACAGCGGTTCCGTGGGGTTCTGGCGCCCGCAGGACCGCACCCGGCGGCTCCGGTTCTCGACGGTCGCCGAGGACGGCGCCCTGCACCGCATCAGGGCCGGTTACCCGTTCGCGGGCCACTACCTGCGGGTGCCGTGCGACCGGGCTCCGCGCACCGCGGGGGAACTCGCGGGCGAGGCCGCCTGGTTGCGCAGCCAGACGGCACGGGCGACGCGTGCGGTGTTCGGCACGCGGCACGCGCTGGCACTGCCCCTGACGGCGCCCGGCACCGGCGGTCCGGTGCGCGGGTTCATCGTCCACCGCGACGGCCGGGACTTCTCCGACCCCGAACGCCGGTACGCCGCCCGGGTCCAGCCCCTCCTCTCGGCGGCCGCGGCCCAGCGCCACCTGCTGGCCCGGCACCGGCCGGCGCCGGACCGGGCCGCCGGACCAAGCGCCCCGCCCGCGCCGGCCCCGTCGCCCTCGCCGGTCCCGCCCGCCGAGTACGGGCTGACGCCGCGGGAGCACGCCGTCCTGCTCACCCTCGCCGAGGGCCTTCCCGCGACGGCGATGGCCCGCCGCCTGGGCATATCGGCCCGCACCGTGCACAAGCACCTGCAGAACCTCTACCGCAAGCTCGGTACGGCCGACCGCCTCGGCGCGGTCCTGCGCGCCCAGCAGGCCGGCCTCCTGCCCGCTTCCGGCTCGGGGGACGCCACGGAGACCCGCCGGGCGTAGTGAGGCGGTTCCGGGCACCGGGCAGCCGGTGACGGATCCGAACCGCCGGCGGATCCGAACCGGCGGGGCCGGCGCCGGGAGGGAGTGCGCGGTGGAGCCCGTCGGCTCAGGTGCCGAGTGCGTGGCCGGTCGTCGACTCCACGTGGTCGGGGAGTTCGTCGTGGCGGTCGCCCACGCTCGGTGTCCCGGCGGGCTCGACCATGAGGATCGCGGCGCCCGACGGGGCGTACGGCTTGTGCTCCGTGCCCCGGGGGACGGTGAAGACCGCCCCCCGGGGGAGCAGGACCGTGCGCTCCCCGCCCGGTTCGCGCAGGGAGATGCGCAGTTCGCCTTCGAGTACCAGGAAGAACTCGTCGGTGTCGTCGTGGACGTGCCAGACGTGTTCGCCCCCGACCTTGGCGACGCGGACGTCGTAGCCGTTCACGCGCGTGACGATACGGGGGCTCCACAGGGCGTCGAAGGAGGCCAGGGCTTCGGCGAGGAGGACGGGTTCGCTGTTCATGCGTCCACCCTGGGCGGTTTCGCACGGCGGGCGTGAGTGCTAGGAATCGCATATGGCGAAAGGATCCTCGCACGCGGTCCGCCCGGAGGGCCTGCACCGGGTCGTCGTGGTCGTGGACGAGGACTCCAACCCCTTCGAACTCGGCTGCGCGATCGAGGTGTTCGGCCTGCGCAGACCGGAGATCGGCCGCGACCTCTACGACTTCGCACTGTGCTCCCCCGAGCCCCGCACCCCGATGCGGGACGGGTTCTTCACCCTCACGGGCGTCGCCGACCTGGAGGCGGCCGACACGGCGGACACCCTGATCGTCCCCAACCGCCCGGACGTCGAGGCGCCTCACCACCCCGCCGTGCTCGATGCCGTCCGGCGGGCGCACGCACGCGGCGCGCGCCTGATCGGTCTGTGCAGCGGCGCGTTCACCCTGGCCGAGGCCGGGGTCCTCGACGGGCGCCGGGCCACGGCCCACTGGCAGTGGGCGGATTCCTTCCGGGCCCGCTTCCCCTCCGTCCGGCTCGAACCGGACGTGCTGTTCGTGGACGACGGCGACGTCCTCACCGCCGCGGGGAGCGCGGCCGCGCTCGATCTCGGGCTGCACGTCGTCCGCCGCGACCACGGGGCGGAGGTCGCCGGCTCCGTGAGCCGGCGGCTGGTGTTCGCGGCGCACCGGGACGGCGGGCAGCGGCAGTTCGTGGAGCGGCCCGTGCCCGACCTGCCGGACGAGTCCCTCGCCCCCGTCCTGGCCTGGGCCCAGGAGCGGCTGGACGCACCGCTCACCGTGTCCGGCCTCGCGGCACGCGCGGCGGTCAGCCCGGCGACGCTGCACCGCCGCTTCCGGGCGCAACTGGGCACGACGCCGCTGGCGTGGCTCACGGGGGAACGGCTTTCCCTCGCGTGCCGGTTGATCGAGCGGGGCGAGTCCCGTTTCGAGGTGGTCGCGCGGCGCAGCGGGCTCGGCACCGCCGCCAACCTGCGCACGGTGATGCGCCGCGCGACCGGCATCACCCCGTCGGCGTACCGGCGCCGGTTCGGGCCGGCGGCGGACTGACGGCGGGCGCCCCCCTCGGCCGAACCGCGAGGACGTGCTCCGCGCTGCGCCCCCCGGCCGCCCGCCTTACCGGGCGGACCGGACCGGTGCCCCGGCGGCCGGGCCCGTCCGGGCCGCCTCCCGTACGACGCGGTGGCGGCGGACCGGCAGGCCGAGGGTCGGGTGGGCGACGCCCCAGGCGGCGCCCTTGCAGACCAGTTCCTTGTAGCGGGCGGCGAACCGGCCGGTCAGGACCGTGTCGACGGCGCGGTCGTCGGCGGTGACGTACTGGATCAGCCCGTCCGCGCGGCCCAGCGAGACGCACTGGTTGAAGTAGCGGATCGACACGGCCGGGACCTTCCCGCCGGTGAGGCGTGCCGCGATGGCGTCGGCGGCCTGCCACGCGGTGGGGACGCCCGTGGCGCACGACATCCGCAGCGGCCTGCCGCCGGGGCCCGTCACCAGGGCCGCGTCTCCGATGGCGTACACGTCCGGGTGCGAGACCGAGCGCATGGTCCCGTCGACCGCGATCCGGCCCGCGCCGTCGACCTCCAGGGCGGTGGCCCGGGCGATCGGGTGGACCGCGAAGCCGGTGGTCCACACGGTGACGGCGGCCGGTACGGCCCGGCCGCCGGCGGTGGTGACGCGGTCGGCCTCGACACCGGTGACGGCGGTGTGCTCGTGCACGGTGACGCCGAGCCTGCCGAGAACCCTCCGCAGGTGCCCGCGCCCCTTGTCCGAGAGCCCGTCGCCGAGGCCGCCGCGGGTGACCAGGTGGACGGCGAGGTCCGGGCGGGCCTCGGCGATCTCGGTGGCGGCCTCCAGGCCGGTGAGGCCGCCGCCGACGACGGCCACGGCCTGCCCGGCGCCCAGTTCCGCCAGGCGCCCGCGCAGGCGGAGCGCCCCGGCCCGGCTCGCGATCTCGTGGGCGTGCTCGGCCGCGCCGGGGACGCCCTGGTCGTCCCAGCCGCTGCCGAGGGCGTACACCAGGGTGTCGTACGGCAGTTCCCCGGCACCGCCGTCCGCGTCGGCGACGGCGACGGTCCTGCGGTCGACGTCGACACCGGTGACCCGGGCGCGCCTCGGTTCGACCGCGGTGCCCGCGAAGATCTCGCCGAAGGACCGGGGCCTCAGCTCCCGGCCGGCGGCGAGCTGGTGCAGCCGGACGCGTTCGACGAAGTCGGGCTCGGCGTCGACGACGGTGACGGCGACGTCGTCGGGGTGGAGCCGCCTGGCGAGGCGGCCGGCGGCGGCGGCACCGGTGTAGCCGGCGCCGAGGACGATGATGCGGTGCTGCATTCCCTGCTCCTGTCTGCGCGGGTCCGCCCTCCGTGACGGGCGGTTGCGCCCCTTGAACCGGGCAGCCCCGCGTTTCCTGACAGGAACCCGATGTGAAGCACGTCACATCGGCCCGGCGGTGTCCCGCGCCCGGTCAGAAGGCGCGGAGCAGGGGCTCCCCGCGGTCGGCGGCCGTCCACACCGCGGTCGCGCGCACCAGCTTGTCGGGGTTGGCCTGGCTGCGGAGGGCGGTGATGCCCTCGGCGGTGACCTCCGGGCACAGGACGCCGACGACCCGGCCCCCGGCGACCACCACGACGGCGGGGCCGCCGTTGGCGGTCGCGAGGTGGACCTCCGCCGGGCCTCCGACCACGGCCCGCTTGGCCGGGCTGGGCCTGAACAGGCCCCGCATGAGCTTCGCGACCGCGAGGGCGCCCTCCAAGGGCCTGGTGCGGGCCGGGACCTTCCCGCCGCCGTCGCCGATCGCGACGGCGTCCTCGGTGAGCAGCCTCAGCAGCGGCTCGATCCTCCCACCGGTGGCCGCCGTGAGGAACTCCTCGACGATCCGCCGGGCGGCGGCCTCGTCGACCCCGGGCCGGGCCCTCCTGCCGTCCGCCACGTGCTTCCTGGCGCGGTGGAGGAGCTGCTGGCTGGCCGACTCGGTGATGTCGAGGATCGCGGCGATCTCCCGGTGCGGGTAGTCGAAGGCCTCCCGCAGCACGTACACCGCCCGCTCGGCGGGAGACAGCCGCTCCATGAGGGCGAGGACCGCGTACGAGACCGACTCGCGCCGCTCGGCGGTGTCGGCCGGACCGAGCATCGGGTCGCCGTCGAGCAGCGGTTCGGGGAGCCACTGCCCCACGTAGGTCTCGCGCCGCGCGCGGGCCGAGGCGAGCTGGTTGAGGCAGAGGTTGGTGAGCACCTTCGTCAGCCACGCCTCGGGGACCTCGACGCGCTCGGCGTCGGCGGCCTGCCAGCGCAGGAAGGTCTCTTGCACGGCGTCCTCGGCCTCGGCCGCGGAGCCGAGGAGGCGGTAGGCGATCGCCCCCAGGCGGGGCCTCGCGGCCTCGAAGCGGTCCACGTCGTCCACGGTCGGCGGCATGGCCCGGATCCTATCCGGGCGGCGCGGGGCCTCCCGGGGGTCCCCGGGGCCCGGGACCCGCCTACCGGTCGCCGCCCGGCCGCCGGGCCGCCGGCGGCCGGATCGTCCGCCTGCCGGGTGCGCTGTGCCATGGCGACCGCCTTTCGGGAGGGTTCCGCGCCCGGTGCGGGGCCGGTCGGCGAGGACGTCGAAGTCGGCGTGCGGGGGCCTCTGGTGACGGCCGGCCACCCGGACGGGGAACTTACCGCCGATCACCGTGTGGAGGACAGAACCCGGCTCCCGGCGGGGTCCGGGTCCCGGCGGCGCGGGCGGTGTCCCGCCCCGGGTCCGGCCCCGCCCGGCCGCCGGGCACCGCCCGCCGCGTCGGTGTGCCGCGTCACGGACTCGGCGGCGCGGTGGTGAACCTGCGCCGCCAGGCGAGGGAGACGTACACCAGGGCGATGAGGACGGGCACTTCGATGAGCGGTCCGACGACGCCGGAGAGGGCCTGGCCGGAGGTGACGCCGAAGGTGGCGACGGCGACCGCGATGGCGAGCTCGAAGTTGTTGCCGGCGGCGGTGAAGGCGAGGGTGGCGGTGCGGTCGTAGGCGAGGCCGAGGGCCTTGCCGAGCGCGAAGGTGCCGAACCACATCACCGCGAAGTACACCAGCAGCGGCAGCGCGATCCGGGCGACGTCCCAGGGCTGCGAGGTGATCGTCCTGCCCTGGAGGGCGAAGAGGACGACGATCGTGAACAGCAGCCCGTACAGCGCCCACGGGCCGATCCGGGGAAGGAAGCCGGACTCGTACCCCTCCCGGCCCATCCTCCGCTCACCGATGCGGCGCGTCAGGAACCCGGCCAGCAGCGGGACGCCGAGGAAGACGGCGACGTTCCAGGCGATCTCCCCCGTCGAGACGCCCAGGCGCTCGCCGTCGCCCAGGCCGAGCCAGCCGGGCAGCAGGTCGAGGTAGAACCAGCCGAGCAGCCCGAACGCGAGGACCTGGAAGACCGAGTTCAGCGCGACGAGGACGGCGGCGGCCTCCCGGTCGCCGCAGGCCAGGTCGTTCCAGATGATCACCATGGCGATGCAGCGGGCAAGTCCCACGATGATCAGCCCGGTGCGGTACTCGGGCAGGTCCGGCAGGAAGACCCACGCCAGCGCGAACATCACCGCGGGGCCGACGACCCAGTTGACGACCAGGGAGGAGACCATCAGCCTCCGGTCGCCGGTGACGGCGTCCAGCCTGTCGTAGCGGACCTTCGCCAGCACCGGGTACATCATGACCAGCAGGCCGAGCGCGATCGGCAGGGAGATCCCGCCGACCTCCACCCTCGCCAGCGCGTCGTCCAGGTCCGGGACCGCCCGCCCCAGCCCGAGGCCGGCGGCCATGGCGGCGAGGATCCACACGGCGAGGTAGCGGTCGAGCGTGGAGAGCCCGGCGGCGACGGACGGCTCCCGGGGCGTCGCGGGGGCTTCGGTGCGGGTCACGGGCAGGCCCTCTTGTTGTCGGCGGCGGTACGGGCCTGTTCGGCCAGGTCGGCGAACTGCCCGGCGAGCTGGGCGATGACGTCGGGGCGGAGCCTGTAGTAGGTGAAGCGTCCGCACGGCTCGGTCTCGACGACCCCGGCCTCGCGCAGGACTCTCAGATGGTTGGAGAGGTTGGTCTGCTTCGCGCCGGTCTCCTCCACCAGGTGGGTGGTGCACAGCGTCTCGCGGGCCAGCAGGGTCACGATCCGGAGCCTGAGCGGGTCGGCCAGCACCCGGATCAGGTCAGCGTCGACTGACGTCATCATGGACTGATACTGTCACATCACCCGACGCTGATACCAGCCGGGGCTGACCCGCGGGCCCGTCGAAGGGGTCCTCGCGGGCCCGCCTCCCCCGGCCGCCCGACCACGGGCCGGGCCGGAAACCGCCCGCCGGAGCCGGACGACGGCACCGGCCCCGCACCGCCCGCCGCCCGCACCGCCCTCCACCCGCCACCCGCACCCGCACCCGCACCCGCACCAGGAAGGAAGAACGCATGTCCTCCGCTCCGCTCGCCTCCGTGCTGTTCGTCTGCGTCCACAACGCCGGCCGCTCCCAGATGGCCGCCGGCTTCCTCCGGCACCTCGCGGGCGACCGCGTCGAGGTGCGCTCCGCCGGCTCCGCACCCGGCGACCGGGTCAACCCCGCCGCCGTCGAGGCCATGCGGGAGGTCGGCGTCGACATCTCCGCCGCCGAGCCGAAGGTCCTGACCCCCGAGGCCGTCCGAGCCTCCGACTACGTCGTCACCATGGGCTGCGGCGACTCCTGCCCGGTCTTCCCCGGCAGGGAGTACCTCGACTGGGCCCTGGAGGACCCGGCCGGCAAGGGCGTCGAAGCCGTCCGCCCGATCCGCGACGAGATCAGGAACCGCGTCGAGGCCCTCGTCGCCGAGATCGACGGCCGGCGGGGGACACCGGCCCCGTGAGCCGGCCGGAACGGGCGCGAGCCCCTCGCCGGCCCCCCGCCCCACCCGGCACCCCTTTCGGCGCTCCGGCCCGATGCGCCCCTCGACGCCGCCCCGCCCGGCGCGCCGCCCGCGCCCGGTCCGTATCCGTCCGGCCGCGGTCGCCGCGCACCGGCCCGGACCGCACCCGCGGCTCCCGGCNNGNNNCGGGGCGCCGGCCCGCCTCCCGCCGCCGCGGCGGCGCCCCCGTCCGGACNNCCCCGTTCCCGCGGGAACGTCCGGGCGGGCACAGGCCGGGAGGGCGGTCGCCGCGGAATCCCGCCCGCGGGCGTGTAGCACCGGGGAAGCGGACCACTCGGAGGGCGGGAGGGGACCGGGGGCCACGGGTGAGGAAGGGAGCAGGTCGTGGAGCGCACACCGCCCGAGGGCACCGCGGAGATCCTGTTCGTCGGGAACGCCACCGTGCTGATCCGCTACGGGGAGCTGACGCTGCTGACGGATCCGAACTTCCTCCACCGCGGGCAGCGGGCCCACCTCGGGTACGGCCTGGTGTCGCGGCGGTTGACCGAGCCGGCCGTCGACGTCGCGGACCTGCCCCACGCGGACCTGGACGCCGTGGTCCTGTCCCACCTGCACGGCGACCACTTCGACCGGGTGGCCCGGCGCGGACTGGACCGGGGCCTGCCGTTCGTGACCACCCCGCACGCCTGCCGCCTGCTGAGGGGCCTGTACGGCTTCCGCCGCGCCACCGGCCTGCGCACCTGGCAGAGCCGCACCCTGCGGCACGGGGACTCCTCGGTGCGCGTCACCTCGCTGCCCGGCCGCCACGCCCCCGGCCCCTTCCGGTTGCTGCTGCCGCCGGTGATGGGCAGCCTGCTGGAGTTCGGCGACCGCTCGGGGGAGACCCGGCTGGTCCTCTACCTGTCCGGCGACACCCTGTTCCACGCCGGTCTGCGGGAGATCGCCGAGCGGTGTCCGGACATCCACCTGGCCGTCCTGCACCTGGGCGGGACGACGCTGCCCGGCGGGCTGGTCGTCACCATGGACGCCGGGCAGGGAGCGGACCTGCTGGACCTGCTGCGCCCGCGCCGGGCCCTGCCCGTCCACTACGACGACTACACGGTCTTCCGCTCCCCGCTGGAGGACTTCCTCGACGAGGCCCGGCGCCGCGGCCACGGGGCCCGCCTGCTGCGGTGCGCTCCGGGCGAACGGGTGACCGTCGGGCCGGAGGCCGCGGCCTGACCGGAGGCGCCCCGAAGCCGCACCGGCCCGCCACGGGGCCGCACGCCCCGCCCGCACCGTCTCCCGCCGGGCACCCGGGCCGGTCCGGAACCCGCCGCCGCGCCCCTGCCACCGGCGCCCCGCGTCCGTGCCGTTCCCGGCGCCGCGCCCGCGGAGCGCTCCACCGGTGCCGCGGCGCGGCCTCCCCGCCCCTTCCGGAAAACGGCGCTTCCGGACGGGGATGCGCCCCTTCCGCGAGACGGCCCGTCCGGGAGAGCGCCCGTCGGGCACCACGCCCGTTCGGGTGAACCGGAAGGCCCTCCCACCGCGGAGCACCGCGCCCGCGGGCGCGACACCCGTCCAGCGGGGAACCCGCGCCGGGAGCGAAGACGTAGGCTCGTGCCCGAATGCCCCGAATGTCCCGGACGGCTTCGGACGAGGACGTCCCCGACCCGCGCAACAGGCCGGCCCGGCCGCCGTTCTGCGCACTGGGAGAGAATCATGAGCACCACGACCTTGGCGGACGGCGGTCGGCCCGACACCGGCGGGCCCGCGTCGCCGTACATCACGGCCACCTTCCGGATCCGCCGCTTCGACCCCGAGGTGTCGGACGAGGCGTTCTGGCAGGACTTCCGGATCGAGATCGACCCGAAGGAGCGCGTGCTCGACGGCCTCCACAAGATCAAGTGGGACGTGGACGGCTCGCTGGCCTTCCGCCGCTCCTGCGCGCACGGCATCTGCGGCTCCGACGCCATGCGGATCAACGGCAGGAACCGGCTCGCGTGCAAGACCCTGATCAAGGACGTCACACCGGACGAGCCCATCGTGGTCGAGCCGCTGAAGGCGCTGACCGTGATGAAGGACCTGATCGTGGACATGGAGCCGTTCTTCCAGGCGTACCGGGACGTGATGCCGTTCCTGGTCACGTCCGGGAACGAGCCGACCCGCGAGCGGCTGCAGTCCCCGGAGGACCGGGAGCGCTTCGACGACACGACGAAGTGCATCCTGTGCGCCGCCTGCACCTCCTCCTGCCCGGTGTTCTGGAACGACGGGCAGTACTTCGGCCCGGCCGCGATCGTCAACGCCCACCGCTTCATCTTCGACTCGCGCGACGAGGCGGCGGAGCAGCGTCTGGAGATCCTCAACGGGGAGGACGGCGTGTGGCGCTGCCGCACCATTTTCAACTGCACGGACGCCTGCCCGCGCGGCATCGAGATCACCAAGGCGATCTCCGAGGTCAAGCGCGCGCTGATCACGCGCCGCTACTGACCCCCGGGTACGGACCGCCCGGCCGCCGCGGGCGTGGGCCGCACCCCCGCGCCGCCGCGGCGGCCCGCGNCCCGGGCCGGCCCCGGGCGGGCGGTCCCCCGGCGCCGGCGGTCCCCGGCGGAGGCTTCAGACGGCCTTTCCGGGAAACCCGGCTGGCGTCAGCCGACGGCTGACGCATCGACGCACGCGGACGCCATGCGAGGAGGCACCATGAGTGACGGGCAGATGGGCGACGACGTCTACCAGCCGACCGGGAGCAACGAGGAGCAGGAGGACGCCGCTCCGCTCGACCTTCAGGACGCGCTGCAGGAGCGGACGTACGACGACATGCTCGACGAGGGGTACTCGCCGCCGGAGAGGCCGCTGGGCGTCACCAAGCACGGTACGACGGCGGCGGAGCAGCACGAGGGCGAGTCCCTGGACGAGCGCCTGGCCCAGGAGGTCCCGGACGTGGCGCCGCCGGTGGGGGACGGCCTGGGGGACCTGCCCGGAGGCGAGGGCGAGCTGATGGACCCGGAGGCCGGCGGCGAACGCGCGGGCCGCCTCACCGCCCCGGACGAGGGCGCCCGTTCGGACACCACCAAGGAACTCGTCGCCGACGACCACGGGATCGACGCGGGCGCCGCGAGCGCGGAGGAGGCCGCGGTCCACGTGGTCGGGGACGACCTGCCGTCGGACACGGACCGCGACGGCTCCGACTGACCGCGCCCCCCGCCCGTCGGCGGCCGGCCCCGGCCTCCGGGGCCGGCCGCCGACGGGCGGATCAGCAGCCGCGCCGCGTGCACCGCACGGCCAGCCACACGACGCCCAGGCAGGCCCCCGCCGCGGCGAGGACCCGGCCGCGCGTCACCCGGGTGCCGGCGGGGAGGAGGTCCCTCACCCGGTCGAGGGCGCTCAGGGGGACGCCCAGCAGGGCGTTGGCCGGCGGCCGCCGGGGCAC
>NZ_CP095474.1:147811-148934 GCF_023614315.1 Streptomyces sudanensis
GGGGGCGGGTGGGCGCGGTACGGCGCACGGCCTCCCACGCCGAGCCCAGCCGGCGCAGGCGCGCGGTGTCGAGGGACTCCTGCAACCGGGGCAGCAGCAGGTCCTCCTCGTCGCGGATGTCCTGCCTGATCAGGGCGAACGCCTCGGCCGCGAGTTCGTCGTGACGCGGATCGTCCGGCCCGACCCGCTCCATCTCCGTGACCAGGTCGTTGATCCGCTGGTGCTCGTCCTCGACCCTCCCGGTCAGCTTCTCCCCGTCGGGCGCCAGGCGGCGCAGCACCGGCCACAGGACGGTCTCCTCCGCGAAGGCGTGGCTGAAGGTGAGCTGCACGATGTCCCTGAGGGTCCGCTGCCGTTCCCCGCGCGGCTCGCGGCCCGACTCGTACCGGGCCATCAGCCGGTCGAGTTCGGCGTGGTCCCGGCGCTGCCTGGCCAGGACGCTGCCCTCGCCGCCGAGTTCCTCGACGGTCTGCTCCGCGATCGGTCGCGTCATGGCGGTCGTTCTCCTTCGGTCGTCGTGCGGTGGGACGGGAGCGGCGGGTGGGCGGCGGCTCCGGGCCGGTACGGGGCCGGCGCGGGCCGGAACCCGGCCGGGCGGTTCGGCTCCGGGCGGGGCCGTGGGCGCCCACCAGCGGTGACGCGGTTCCGGCCGCCGAGGCGGTCGCCGGTCGCCGGTCCGTGTCGCGCCGGGCGTGCGGTGTGTCGCCGGTGTCATGATGAACCGCCTCTCCGGAGCGGTGCGCGCCGCGCGGCGGCGGATCACTCCAGCGGTTACCCCGCACCGCCGGTTCCAGGCCGCGTACCGGACGATCCGGTCACGGGGCGGCCGGCGCCGGTTCCGGGCCGCGCCCGGACGGCGGGTCCGCCCGCACGGCACGCGGTACGACCGGTGGCGTCGCCACGCGTGACCGGGCCGGGGCGGGGCAGACGGCGAACGGCGGACGGACGATTGCGACGGATGGATGGCGTTCCCCAGGCGCGCGTGTGCGAGGCCCCGGAAGTGCCGCGGGTACCGGGTGCCGGCCGCGGGGTGCGCCGGCGGCCCCCCGGCCCGGTCGNCCCCGGTGTCCCCCGCCCGGCNNNCNCNNCANANCNGNCGNNACCGNCGACCNNCNANCGTCNC
>NZ_CP095474.1:148939-150847 GCF_023614315.1 Streptomyces sudanensis
CNNGNNCCNNCCCGNGGGGGCCCNCGCCGGGCGGCACCGTACGACGCCCCGACCACCGCCGCCCCCCGATCGGGGGGCGGAGCACGAAAGGCTCTCAGTGAACACGATCACGGTCGGTGTCGAAGAGGAATACCTGCTGCTCGACCCGGTGACCGGGTTGCCGGTCCCGCGCGCCGACGAGGTGCGGGCCGCGGCGGGCCTGGTGCCGCTCACGGACGAGAACGAGGTGCAGGCCGAGCTGCTCCAGGCGCAGATCGAGATCGCCACCCCGGTGTGCACCGAACTCCACGAGGTCGGCGGGCACCTCCTGCGCCTGCGTCTGGCGCTCGCCGCCGCGGCCGAGGAGGCGGGTTGCCGGCTCGCCGCCTGCGCGACGGCCCCGCACCGGGCGGTCGCGCCCGTACCGGTGACCGAGCAGGCGCGCTACCGCGCCATGCGCGTGCAGGCCCCCCAGTTGGTGGACGAGCAGCTGATCAACGGGATGCACGTGCACGCGGCCGTGCCCTCGCCGGAGGTGGGGGTGCGGGTGCTGAACCACATCCGGGTCTGGCTGCCCGTACTGGGCGCCATGTCGGCGAACTCCCCCCTGTGGGACGGCCGGGACACCGGCTTCGCCAGCTGGCGCACCGTCATCTTCGGGCGGTGGCCCGTCAGCGGCCCGCCGCCCCACTTCGCCGACCTGCCCGACTACGAGCTCCGGGTGCGAAGGCTGCTGGACTCCGGTGTCATCCAGGACACCGGCCAGCTGTACTGGCAGGCGCGGCTGTCGCAGCGCTACCCCACCGTCGAGGTGCGCTGCCTGGACGTGCAGCTGCGCGTCGACGAGGCGGTGATGCTCGCCGGCCTCGTGCGCGGCCTGGTCGCCACCGCCATCGACGACGCCCGGAGGGGCGTCCCGGAGCCCGACTGCCCGCCGGAGCTGCTCCAGGCGGCGAACTGGCAGGCCGCCCGGCACGGCCTGAGCGGGTCCCTGCTGGACCCGGCCGGCGTCCGACTCAGCGCCGGCGACATGGTGGCCCGGCTCCTGGACCACGTCGAGCCCGCTCTGGACGCGACGGGGGACACCCGGCAGGTCACCTCGCTGGTCCACCGGCTGCTGCAGCAGGGCACCCCCGCCGACCGGCAGCGCGGCGCCCTCGCCGAAGGCGGCATGGCCGCGGTCACCGCACTGGTCACCGGGGAGACCACCTCGTCCTGAGGCCCGCCCGGGGCCTCAGCGCCGGAGGGTCACCGGGACGGTGGAGGAGGCCACGAGGCGGCCGTCCTCCGGGGAGTCCCAGAAGGCGGTCAGGAGCCCGGGGCCCTCGCGCGTGGCCCGGAAGGCGACCGTCAGGTCGTAGGTCCCGCGCGTGCCGTTGCCCGAGGTGGCCATGGCGTGCGTCTTCACCGCGGTGCGGCCGGCCGCGTCGGTGATCCTGAGGCCGAAGCCCGCCTCGAAGGTGTTCGCGGTGCCCCACACCCTGACCGGGCTGCGGACGGTCTCGCCGATCATCGGCGACTCGACGAGCACGAGGGGCGTCAGGTCCTCGAAGTCGGCCCGGCCGACCGGCCTGGTGAGGTCGACGCCCCCGCCGCCGAGGCGGCCGACCGGTTTGCCGTCGAGCGCGAACCGCACCGACTTCACCGCGGGGAAGCGCGTGGCCGTGAAGACGACCTGGGCGAGCCGGGCGCGCATCGACGGGACGCCCGCCCCGTCGTCGTACCGGCCGGACAGGTCGACGGTGGCGACGCCGTCGCGCACGGCGAGGGACCTCAGCTCCGTCCCGGACGGGATCGCCGTCGTCCGGCGGTGGCCGCGTTCGAAGCCGTTCGGCCCCGCCAGCAGGGCGCGCAGGGCGCCGGCCGCGGTGGCGGGGCGGNCACCGNGCGGGGGGCGGGCGACACCCGCCCGCCGTGCAGGAAGTAGAC
>NZ_CP095474.1:150917-159162 GCF_023614315.1 Streptomyces sudanensis
TGTAGAAGGGGCCGGCCGGGGGACGCCGTGCCGGACGCGGAGGGAGCGGCGGTGGCGGCCGGCCCCGTCGGCGCGGACGGGACCGTCTGCGTGGACGGCGCCGACTGCGCGGACGATCCCGTACGCGGCCCGCTGCCGGGGGAGGCCGCGCCGCCGGCGCCCGCCGCGCACGCGGAGAGCGTGAGCGCCAGCGCCAGCGCGGAAGCGAGCGGCGCCGTCCTCGCCGGCCGGGCCGGCGGGGACGTCGTACGGGTGCGGAATACCATGGCAGCCTCCTCCGGGCCCTCGGGCGGACGTCCTCGCGTCCCCACGGGTCACAGGGTCGGGTACCCCATGTTCCTTGCGGCGTAGCCCTGTTCGCCCGCTTTCCCCCGATGGTGTCCGGATCGCGGGTGTGTGTTTCGGCACGCCCGCCGGGACCGGAGGCCGGCCCCGGCGGGCGGCCCGGGTCCCGGCGGGCCGCTCCGGGTGGGAGAATCGTCTCCATGGACATCCGCAGCAGGAACAACGTGAGAGTGACCGGCGACCCGGACGGGCCGACGGTGGTGCTGGCGCACGGGTTCGGCTGCGACCAGAACATGTGGCGGCTCATCGTGCCCGCCCTGGCCGACAGCCACCGCGTGGTGCTCTTCGACTATGTCGGCTCCGGGGGCTCGGACCCGTCCGCCTGGAGCGAGGAGCGCTACTCGTCGCTGGACGGCTACGCGCAGGACGCGGTGGACGTCTGCGAGGAGCTGGACCTGCGGGGGGCGGTGTTCGTGGGCCACTCGGTCAGCTCCATGGTCGGCGTGCTGGCGGCGCAGGCCGCGCCGGAGCGGATCGGGGCGCTGGTGATGGTGACCCCCTCCCCCTGCTACATCGACGACGAGGGGTACCGCGGCGGGTTCACCGCGGAGGACATCGACGAGCTGCTGGCGTCGCTGGAGTCGAACTACCTGGGCTGGTCCTCCCTGATGGCCCCGATCATCATGGGCAACCCGGAGCGGCCCGAGCTCGGACGGGAACTGACCAACAGCTTCTGCGCGACCGACCCCGACATCGCGCGGGTCTTCGCCCGCACCACGTTCCTGTCGGACAGCCGCCGCGACCTGGAGAGCGTGCGCGTGCCGACGCTGGTGCTGGAGTGCGACCAGGACGTCATAGCCCCCCGCGAGGTCGGCGCGTTCGTGCACGCCGCGATCCCCTCCTCCCGCCTGGTCACCCTCGACGTCACCGGCCACTGCCCCCAGCTGAGCGCTCCCGAGGCCACGGCGGAGGCGATCCTGGACTTCCTGGGGTCGCTACGGTGATGTGCCAGACGGGCGGGAACCCCGAGCCGTCGGGGACCGGGGGCGGGGCCGGGACGAACGCGGTGTTCACCGCACTGCTGGAGGACAGCGTCGAAGAGCTCTACGAGTCGGCACCGTGCGGGTACCTGTCGACGCTGATGGACGGCACCATCGCCAAGATCAACAGCACGCTGCTGGACTGGCTCGGCCTGGAGCGCGAGGCGGTCGTGGGCCACCTGCGCTTCGCCGACCTGCTCACCGTCGGCGGGAAGCTGTACCACGAGACGCACTTCGCGCCGCTGCTGCGGATGCAGGGCGAGATCGGCGGCATCGCCCTGGAGATGAAGACCGCCCGCGGCGGCCGGCTGCCGGTGCTGGTGTCCTCGGTGGTCAAGCACAGCGGGGGCGGCGATCCGCTGCTGATCCGCACCACCGTCTTCGACGCCTCCGACCGGCGCAGCTACGAGGAGGAGCTGCTGCGCCGCAGGCAGGAGGCCGAGCAGGCGCGGATCGAGGCGGAGCAGGCGCGCGCGGAGGCGGAACGGGCGCACCGGCAGGCCGAGGCCGACCGGGCGCAGTTGGCCGACGCCCTGGCCGTGCTGCAGCAGTCGCTGCTGCCGGCGTCGCTGCCGGCCGTGCCGGGCCTGGAGACGGCCGTCCACTACCACGCGGCCTCCGCGCACCGGCTGGGCGGCGACTTCTACGACCTGTTCCCCATCGACGGCACCCGCTGGGGGTTCTTCCTCGGGGACGTGTGCGGCAAGGGGCCCCAGGCCGCGGCCCTGACCTCCCTGACCCGCTACACCCTGCGCGCCGCCGCCCTCCACGACTCCGAGCCGGCCGCCGCGCTGACCACGCTGAACGCCGTCCTGCACGACCGGTACACCGCCTCCGGCGACCCCCGCTACTGCACCGCCGTCTACGGCGTCATCGAGCCCGGCCCCGACCGCGCCGTCGTCCGCCTCGCCTCCGGCGGCCACCCGCCCGCCCTGGTCATGCGGGCCGGCGGGCGGGTCGACTTCCTGCACACCCCGGGCGGCATGCTCGTCGGTGTCCTGCCCACCGCGCCCTTCGTCACCGCCGAGACCGTCCTCGTCCCCGGTGACACCCTCCTGCTCTACACCGACGGCCTGACCGAGGCCCGCACCGGCCCCACCCGTGAGAGCCTGTACGGCGACGAGGCCCTGCACGCGTTCGCCGTCGACCATGCCCCGTGCACCCCCCGGGAAGTGGTCGACGCGCTGGTCGGGCTGCTGGACGGCTTCGGCGACGGCCTCGACGACGACACCGCCCTGCTCGCCCTCGGTGTCCCCGCCCCCCGTCCGCTCCCCCACCCGGCACCGAAGCACGGCCGATGAACCCACTGACGATCACCGAACGACACACCGCCGCCGGTCCCGTCGTGGCGGTCTCCGGCGACCTCGACTACGCCCACGCCGCCACCCTGCGCGAACGGGTCGAGCGCCTCGCCCTGAGACCGGGCCAGTGCCTGGTCCTCGACCTGGCGGGGCTGGAGTTCTGCGACTCCAGCGGCATCACCGCGCTCCTCGCCGCCCGGCAGCACGCCCTGGCCGCCCGGGCCGACATCGCCCTGGCCTCCGTCCCCGCCAACACCCTGCGCATCCTGACCATGGTCGGCCTCGACCAGGTCTTCGCCCTGCGTTCCGACGCCGCCAGCGCCTGAACGGCCGGGTCCGGGACCCCGCGCCGGCCGCGTCCCGGACCCGGCCCCCACGGCACGGTGGCGGGCCGGTCGTGCGGCGTGCGCCGGACGGCGACGGGCGGCCGGCGGTCTGAAGGAGGGCCGCGAGGGGCACACGCGTGACACCCCGAAGAGAAACGAGGTGTCGACACATGCTGGCCATCGCCGCGGCGGTGCTGTTCGCCATCGCCTTCCTGATCAACGCGACCGAGCTGACGACGAACGCGGTGTTCTCGTCCGGAAACCTCATGCTCCTCGGCCTGGCGGCCCTCGCCCTGCACACGGCGGGGATCGGGTCCGGCAGGAGCGGGCGCCTCGGCCGGCGCTGACGGGCCGAAACCCCCGGGGTGCGGTGGGGCGCGCGGCCGTCGTCGCCGCATCCCGGGCTCCCGGTCGGCGGGTTCCCCAACTCCCCGACTCGGAAAGCGAAGAGAGGGTAGACGGTCGTCATGGCACCGAAGAGGAACGGTGCCTCCGCCCCCGGGCCGTACGTCGGCCGCGCCGGATCCGCCCGGTGGACACGGCCGGGTTCGCCCAGCGGGGGCGGGGCAGTGCCGGAAACGGCGGAACGGCCCGGAAACCGGCGGACGCAGGCGCCCGCGGCCCTTCCGGCCGTCTCCACCGGTGACGCCGCGGGCCGCGCTCACACGTCCGCGGCGCCACCGGGGCACTGCCCGTCCTGTCCGCAACTGCCTGGGAGTCACGATGACCTGGATGTGGGAGAACGCAGCCGACGCCGCGGCGAGCCCGACCTGGACGCACCTGGCGGTGATGGTGCTGGCCGTGCTCGTCCTGGCCTACAACCTCGCCAAGAGCGGGCGCTGACCCGCCCGGCCGGCCCTCCCCGCGCCCTTTCGCCCCGGTTTCCCGGTCCCGCCCGGGACCGCGACCGCGGACGGGCCCGGGGGCGCGCCGGCCCGTCCCCGGACGGGGACCGGCACCGGCGGGGTACACCCCGGCGGCGCCCGGTGGCCGTTCCCGCGGCAGGAGCCAGGCCCCGAGCACGAGCACGACCACGACCGCCGGCCCGCCGGCCTCGACGGCGATGGCGGCGTTCCCCCGGGTGGACCCGCGCGGACGCCCCGGGCGTCGAGCAGGGCCGGGGCGACCGGGAACACCACGGACGCTGGCCCGACGGGCACCCGGACGAGGGCGGCGAGGCAGTCCCCGCGAAGCCCCGGACGAGCGCGGCCGCCGACACGATGCCGGCGGCGGGCGTGCGGAAAGCCGTTGAGGAGTCCCGCGAACGGCCCGCGGGCGCGGGTCACGTGGTGCGCGGATCCTCCGGAGCGGGGTACTCGGTCGCGGGTTCCGCCTACGAGGCCGCCGTGAGCGGGGTCGCGACGAGCGCGACGACCGGCGGCGCCCGCACCGCTCCCCCGAGTCCGCGGCGGTCCGGCCGATGAGGACGTACGCCCCCGCGCCCGGGACGTCGCCCAGGACGAAGAAGCAGAGCAGACGGGTGGTCGGGGCGCGCCTGAGGAGCTGTTCGCCTCCGGTCGGCACGAGCGCCGTGTCCTTCCCGCGCGATGTCGCCGCGCGCGCGGACGTGCCGGCGCCGCCCCGCGGCCCTCGTGGGGGCGGGACGGCGCCGGGAGGCGGTGCGCGGCGGGCGGGCCGCCGTCCGTCAGGCGGTGCTCCGGGTGAAGCGGTGCCACCAGTGCCGGCGGCGGGGGTGCACGGCGCGGCCGAGCCTGCGGCCGAGCAGTACGTACCCCAGCAGCGCCCCGGTGCTGTTGAGGATGACGTCGTCGACGTCGAAGGCCCGCCCGGTGATCAGCGCGCCCTGCACCAGTTCCACCAGCGTCATCACGACGGCGGTGGCCAGCACGACCCGCACCAGGCCGCGGGTGCGGGGCGCCAGTACCGGCAGCAGCAGCCCGAACGGCACGCCCAGCGCGATGTTCCCGCCCAGTTGCTTGACCGTGTCGCGGAAGGCGGGCTGCCCGAGGTACTGGCGGATGGAGTCACCCGGTCGCAGGTTGCTGTGCGTCAGCTGCTCGGAGGCGGCCGACGGCTCCAGGGTCAACCGGGCCAGGACCACCGCGAAACCCACCATGAAGACGAAGGCCACCAGCATGGCCACGATGCGGCCCGCCCTCGGCCATCCGGGGCGGGCGGGCTCCGCCCCGGGGCCCGCCGGTCCCGTGTCCGGGTCGGGGGGCCCCGTCCGGGGGCCCGGGGCCGCCTCCTCCACCGCCCGCTTCTCCGCGTTCCGCCGGATGGTCCACGTCATCACCGGCCCCTTCCCAGGTTCGGTCCGTACGGGATTCCGGCTACCCCCCGTACGGGACGGCACACGGCCCGCGTGCGGGGCCGGCGGGGCCGGGCGGGATCACCGGCGGCGCCCTCGCCGCCGCCGGAACGCCGTCACAGCAGGCCCAGCTCCCACAGGCGCCACACCCCGGTGCCGTCCGCCAGGTACTGGCCCCCGCTCACATGGGGCCGGGTCACCACGTAGTCCTTGTTCTGCCACAGGGGCACCAGGGGCACCGACTGCGCGATGCTCCTCTGGATCCCCCGGAACTGCTCCCTGGTCAGGCCCCGGTCGGTCTGCTGCTGCGTCAGCCGGATCGCCGTGTTGACCTCCGAGGACGAGAAGCCGTTGCTCAGCACGCTGTCCGAGCCGATCAGCGGCTGGGTGAACGTCTCGGGGTCGGGGAAGTCGGGCGACCAGCCGGTGATGAAGGCGTCGAAATCACCGCGGGCGTAACGCCGTTGGTACGTGGGCCAGTCGGCCTCCTCGACGAGGGTGACCTCGAAGGCGCCCCCGGCCTCCAGTTGGCGTTCGAGTTCCTTCGCCTCCAGGGCGGCGATCCCGTTCTGGTGCCCCAGCGTGAAACGGGCCGGCGTGGGGAGCCCGGCGGACCGCAGGAGGCTCTTCGCGCGCTCGGGGTCCACTTCGGGGTAGGCGTCGAAGAACGCCGTGCTGTGGCCGGTGATGCCCTGGGGGATCAGCGAGTACAGCGGCGTCACCGTGCGCCCGTGCACCTTGCCGGCCAGGCCCCCGCGGTCGACGAGGGTCGCGACGGCCCTGCGGGCGGCCACCCGGGCCAGTGGGTTGTCCTTGCGGCGGAGGTTGATGGCGAGGTAGTGGGCCTCGGCGCTCTGCCCGATGGACAGGCGCATGCCGGGGGTGTTCTCGTCGAGCCCGGCCAGGGTCTTCGCGGGCAGTCCCCGGTAGGCCACGTCGACCGTCCCGTCCTTCCAGGCGGCCTCGACGTCCTTGGCCTGCTGGTAGTACCGGATCCGGATGGGCATCGCCTTGCCGCGGGGGACCGCCCCCTGGTACGCGGGGTTCGGCTCCAGGTCGATCCTGTTCTCGCTCTGGTGGGAGATGAGGTAGGGGCCGGAGCCGGTCACCCCCCGGTCGCCCCGCAGTTCGTCGGGCGGGTACACGGCGGGGTCCACGATGGACCCCGCCCCCGTGGCGATCTTCGACGGCCACGTCGCGTCGGCCGTCTTGAGGCGGAAGGTCACGGTGGAGCCGTGGGCCTCCACCGACTTGAGGTTGGCGAGGAGCGGTCCCGGCCCGAGCGGGTCGTTGATCCGCATGATCCTGTCGAACGAGTGCTTCACCGCCGCCGCGGTGACCGCGTTGCCGTTGGAGAACTTCAGGCCGTCCCGGAGCAGGCACCGGTAGGTCATGAGGCCGGAGTCGGTGAACTCGCACTCCTCGGCCGCGTCCGGCCGGGGCACGGGCGAGCCGGACTCGAAGGTCAGCAGGCTCTGGTAGACGTTGTTGTACAGCGCCCACGAGCCGTTGTCGTAGGCCCCGGCGGGGTCGAGGTGGGTCAGGACGTTAGCGGTCCCGATGACGATGGGGCCGCTCCCCCCTCCCTCGTCCGCCAGGGGACGGCAGCCGCTGATCAGGATCAGTGCCACACATCCTGCCGTGGTCCGCAGGCTCTTCGCCTTCATAGGTGCCGTTCTGCTTTCTCTGTCGGTACCGCGTGTTCGAGAACGTGGGTTGAACGGCCGGCACCGGCGGAGCCGGCCGCGCCCGGTCGGTCCCGTGTCCGGGGAGCGGGCTCCCGGACAGGACCGGTCTCCTGCCGGAGACGTGTTCGGAGGGCCTCCTCTCAGGCATTTCTCCCGCCGACCCCGCCGCCCCGGTAAGGCGGCCCGTCGGCGGGGAGACCTTACGGGCCGCTCCCCGCACCCTCCATCCGGAGGTACGGGATACGGATACGCCAACAATCCCCCGGCCCGCCCCCACCGCGCCCCGGCACCCCCGCCGCGGGGGCCGTGCGTGACAGGGCCATCGCGCACCGTACCGGCTCCGGGGGGCGGCCGGGCCGCCGCCCCGTCGCGGGTGCGGGAGCACGGCCGCCTCCCCCGCCGTCCGGACGGGGTGCGGGCGGGTCGCGCGGAGACCGCCGCCGGACCCCCGGAACGGCGGGGCACGGCGCCGTACGCCCCGCTCCGGCGCGTGCCGCCCCGCCCGGCGGGGGCCGCCCTTCGGCGGGGCCGGGCCCTGCGCTCCCCTCTCCCGCGAGCCGTGCCGGTTCTTTGCGTATACGTGCTTCGGCGTTCCTGATTGCGCGCGTCACACGGAGGGGCGGATCGTTGGTATGCCGAAGACGGAGCGTCCGGTACCTGAACGGTCGGTGAAATCCGAATGCTCCCGGCCGCCGACGCCCGACACGGGCACCGGCTCGAACGGACTGGAGCCCACGCCATGGTCATCGAACGCGTCCTGAGTGGGGCCCCGCAGCGCGTCTGGCCCGATCAGGCTCTGCGGGGTCTGGCAGCCTGCACCATGCCCGCCTCGCCGGAGGCCGTGCCCGCGCTCCGGCGGTTCTCCCGGGCCGTCGCGCGCCGGTGGCGCCTGGCCGACCACTTCGACGAGGCCCTGGCGGTGATCGTCACGGAGCTGGTCACCAACGCGGTCCTGCACAGCGGCAGCCCCTGGGTCTCCCTGTCGATCGACGTCCGCGGCGGTTCCCTGACCGTCGAGGTGCTGGACGGGGGGTCCTGGAAGGAGCGGACCGCCCCGCGCCGCGAGCCCCTGGACGACCGGGCGACCTGCGGGCGGGGGCTCCACCTCGTCGAGGCGTACGCGACGCGGACCGTCGTGCGGCGCGTGGAGCCGGGGACCGCGGTCACCGCCGTCCTCGCCCTCCACCGGGTGCCGGAGCAGTCCGGTCCGGTGGACGCCCTGCCCTCCGAGTCCTGGTCCCGGTACCTCGACCTGGACGTGCTGGTCTAGACGGACCGCCCGGGCCCCGCGCCCGCNNCGAGTCCCGCTCCCGCCTGTCTCTTATACACAGTT
>NZ_CP095474.1:159363-170378 GCF_023614315.1 Streptomyces sudanensis
TCCCAGGATGTCCCCGCGGCGCCGTCCCGGNCGCCTCGACCGGCCGGCCGCACGGGCCTCCCCCGCCCGCCGTCCTCACCCCTCCACGAACGGGGCGCCGCCCCTCTGATACGTTGCCGCGACGGCGCCGCGGGGACATCCTGGGAGACCGGAAGACGTCGACGCCCCGGTACGCCGGGCTCCGCCGAGGGGCACCGGCCGGCTCGGGGGCGAACCCCGGCCGGGACGGCGTACGGCCTCCGGTCACCGGGCGTCACCGCGTGCCGGGAGCCGGGAACTCGAAAGTCATGGGACGGTCGCGTGGTCACCACACACGAGTCCGCCGGGGAGCCCACCCCGCGGTGGCCCCTGGCGGGCACCACCGGATCGGGGCCGGTGCTGGTCTTCGTGGAGGGCGCCGCCGGCATGGGCAAGACCCGCCTCCTGCACGAGATCGGCGCCTCGCCGGAGGCGGCGGGGACGACCCGCCTGACGTGGCGGTGCGGGGACCCGGACTCCCGCCCCGAGCCCGTGCGGCAGGAGGGGCCCCTGCTGCTCCTGGTGGACGACGCGCACCAGGCGGACGCGGAGGAGCGGCAGCGGCTGCGCCGCCTGCTGGAGGCGCCGTGGCCGGGCCTGACGGCCGTGGTGGCCTACCGTCCCGAGGAGCTGGAGGTGCCCGGTCTCCCGCTCGGCGCCTCGCCGGTCGGCTACCCGGCGGAGCTCACCGTGGTGCGTCACCGGCTGGAGCCGTGGGGCACGGAGGAGGTCGGCCGCGCCGCGGCGGAGGCGCTCGGCGGTCCCTGCCCGCCCGAGGTCGCGGCGAGGCTGCGGGAACGTTCCGGCGGGGTGCCGCAGGTGGTGGTCGACCTGCTGGCGCTCCTGCGGGAGCGGCCCCCGGAGGAGCACACCGTCGCCGGCCTGGACGGACTCGGCGTGCCGGTCCGGCTGACGGAACTGGTCCTGAGCCGGACGCTGCGCCTGCCCCCCGGGGAGCGGCCCGTCGTCTGGGCGGCGGCGGTACTGGACGAGCCGGCGGACCGGGACGAGCTGGTCGCCGTGTCGGGTCTCGGACCGGAGCAGGGCAGGCGCGCCCTGCTGGCGGCCCTGGAGTGCGCCGCGCTGTCCGAGCGGGAGGAGGGGCGCTACGGACTGCCCGTCCCCCTCGCGGCGCTCGCCGTGCACGGCTCCGTGCCCGGCCCGGTGCGCCAGGAGATGCACCGGCGGGCGGCCCGGGCGGTGGCCCGCCGGCAGCCGGTGCCCTGGGCCGCGCTGGCCCGCCACCACAGGGCCTGCGGCCACGTCCGCGGGTGGCTGCGGGCCGTGGAGAACGCCGCCCGGGCGGCCGCCGAGTCGGGCCGCCACCAGGAGGCGATCGACCTGCTGGAGCCGACGCTCACCTCGCCGTCGGTGCCGCCGCAGGCGCGGGCCCGGCTGGCTCCGCTCCTGGCGCGCAGCGCCGTCGTCGGACTGCGTTCGGACCAGACCGTCGAGGTGCTGAACCACATCGTCCGCGACACCTCCCTCCCCCTGGCGGTCCGCGGCGAGCTCCGGCTCGACCTGGGGCTCCTGCTGAACAACCAGCTCGGCAGGATCCGCCAGGGGATGCGGGAGCTGGAGCTCGCCGCCGACGAGCTGGCCGAGGTGCGTCCGGACCTGGCCGCACGGGCGATGGCGGCGCTCTCCCTCCCGCAGTGGCCGGGGCCATCGGCCGAGGCGCACCGGGCGTGGCTCCTCACCGCCGCGCGGCTCGCGGAGGAGAGCGGGGACGAGGTCGTCCATGCCGCCGTCCTCACCAACCGCCTGTCCTTCTCGATGAGCCTCGGCGACCCGGAGGCCTGGGACCTGGTGGACGCGCTCCCCGTGGACAGTCCGGACCCGAGCTCCCGCCTGCACGCGGCGCGCGGACTGTGCAACGCCGCGGACTCCGCCGCCTGGCTCGGCTACTACCGGCGCGCGGAGGAGATGCTGGCGGCGGGCCTGGACCTGGCCGCGCGGAACGGCGCCCCGTACACCGAGCACACCGCCCTGGGCACGCGGCTGCTGCTGGAGTGGCAGACGGGCCGGTGGGGCGGGCTGGCCGAGCGGTGCGAGAGGTTCGTCGAGGCGACGTCCGACATGCCCCTCCTCGCCTCCGACGCCCGCATGGTCCGCGGTCTCCTCGCCTTCGCCCAGGGCGACTGGGGGACGGCGCTGTCCTGGCTGTCCGGCGACGACGCGACGGCACCGGAGGAGACGCCTGCGCCGCTGGCCGCGGCCACGGCCGGCGCGCTGATCCGTCTCGCGCTGGCGCGCCAGGAGGTGTCCGAGGCGGCGGAGACGGCCCGCGAGGCGTGGACGGCCGTCACCGCCAAGGGGGTCTGGGTCTGGGCGGCGGACCTGGTGCCGTGGGCCGTGGAGGCGCTGGCGCGCGCGGACGAGGCGGAGACCGCCCAGCATGTGCTGCACACCTTCGCCCAGGGGCTGGAGGGCCGCGACGCGCCGGTCGCCCACGCCGCCCTCACCTGGGGGCAGGCGGTGCTGGCCGAGGTGGTGGGCCGGCGCCGGGAGGCCGTACGCCTGTACCGCGCGGCAGCGGACGCGTACGCCGCCCTGCCCCGCCCCTACGCCCAGGCGCTGAACGCGGAGAACGCGGCGCGCTGCCTGCTGGAGGCGGGGGCGCTCGACACCCTGGGGCAGGCCGGCGCCGAGCGGTCCGGTGCGGAGGGGGCCGCCGGGGACGGCGACGGCGCCACGGCGCAGGCGGTGGCCGAGCTGCGGGCGTGCACCGACCGGTTCGGCGACCTGGGGGCGGTCTGGGACGCGGCCCGCTGCCGGGCGGTCCTGCGCGCGTACCAGCCGGCCAAGGACAAGCGGCGGCCCGGCCGCCCCTCCCAGGCGGACCAGCTCTCGCCGCGCGAGCTGGAGGTGGCCGAGCTCGCGGCGTCCGGGCTGACGAACCGGGAGATCGCCACGACGCTGCACCTGTCGCCCCGGACGGTGGAGCAGCACATCGCCCGCGCCATGCGGAAGACCGGTGCGCTGTCCCGGCAGGACCTGCCCCGGCGCCTCGGCTGACCGGTCCGGCCGGTGCCGGACCGGGTACCGGGGCCCGCCGGTGGGCGCGGGCGCGCGCCGCGCCACCGGCCGTGCCGGGGACGGCAGGGCGGGCGTCCCCGCCGCCGGGGGGCGTGTCCGTCCCTTGTTGTAGGTTCGGTGACGGTCCGTCAACAGGCGGGCGCCGACCTATGCGTGAGGGATCTCCCGTGGCATCCATCCACCGCACCACCCTGACCCCCAGCAAGCTGGAACTGCTCACCGACTGGCTGCCGAAGCAGAGCTGGTACACGGGCGGCGGGACGCCGGAGCTGGTCAAGGCCGGCGGGTTCCGGCTGGACGACCCGGCGGGCGAGGTCGGGATCGAGTTCATGATCGTGTCGGATGTCGCCGGGCGGGAGCCGGTGACGTACCTGGTGCCGATGGGCTACCGCGGCGCGGCTCTCCAGGGCGCCCCCGCCGAGGCGCTGATCGGCACCAGCGAGCACGGGGTGCTCGGCACCCGCTGGGTCTACGACGGTGCCCACGACCCGGTGGTGACGGCGCAGTTGCGCGCCCTCCTGCGCGGCGAGGCGGCCCCGCAGCACCAGAGCGAGAGCGACACCCCCGACCCGACGGTCACCGTCCACGGGGACGGCCCCCACGACGGGCACGACGTGCGGATCAACCGCGTCCTGCTGCCGGCGGACGGCACCGCGCAGGAGCCGTCGGGGCACCTCGTCGCCGGGTGGACCCGGCCGGACGGGACGGCCGTGCGGGGAGTGCTCGCAACCGTCGCGGCGCGGTAGCGCCCGCCCGTCCGCGGCACCGGTCCGCCCCGGCGGCGAGGCGTCCGGGGCCGCCGGGCCGCGTACGGTGCGGCCCGGCCCCGCCGCCGAGGNNGCCGCCCGCCCCGCCCCGTACGCGGCCGGCCGCCGCCGGCACGTCGGCCACCGGCGCTTCCGTGGCGGTCCTACGGGCACTTCCGCTGCCGCACCGCCTGGGCCACGAGCCGCGCGTTGTCCTCGGCGGGCGAGCGGTCGGCGTCCAGCAGGGTGTCCTCCAGGCCGATGCGCGTCTCCAGGCCCCATCGGAGCGCCAGGCGCAGCACGGGCCAGGCGGCGTCGCCGTCGGCGTGGAGCTGGACCGGTACGGCGTCGTCCTCCACGGCCGCCAGGACGTCCAGGATCCTGCGGGCGTCCGCGATCGACCGCTCGACCGGCCGGTCGATGACCTCCACCAGGAGGCGGGTGTAGTGGTCCGCCCGGTGCCCGGTGACGAACGTCCTGGCGTCCTCCTCGGACCAGATGCCGACTTCCACCCCTATGTCCAGATCGAGCAGGAGCCGTACGGTCTCGCCGAATCCCGGTTCGCCGATGTTCACCGAGGCGAAGTCCGGCGGCTCGGCCAGGTCGCGCCAGCGGGCCAGTTCGTCCAGCCGCCGCCGGGGGTCTCCTCCCGTCATCCAGATTCCCGTGGAGACCCCGACCGGGACGGTGCAGACCCGCCTGACCGCCTTCAGCGCGGCGTCGATGTCGGCGGGGTGCAGGGTCTCGCGGCCGTGGGCGTCGCGGGGGTGCATGTGGATGCTGGCGGCCCCGGCCGCCTGTGCGGCCCGGGCCTGTTCGGCCAGCGCCTCGGGGGTCACGGGGACGCCCGGGTGCTCGTTCGCCGTCCGGCCGCCGTTCAGACACGCCTGAATCACCCCGTGATGATGCCACGGCCGCCCTCCCCGCCGGGACCGGCCGGAGCGGAACGGCGGGACGGAGGGCCGGCGTCCGCCGCCCCTCCCTCCAAGGGCGCCCGGGGAGGACGCCGCTCCCCGCCGGGCCCGAACCCGCCCGGCGGGAGCGGCGGATGCCCCGGTTCCCGGCCGGTCCGGCGGGCAGCCCGCGGGCCGCGCTCCCCCGGCCGGGACGGGGCCCCTTCGTCCCGCGCCGCCGTGCGGCGGCGCGGGAGCGGACCCGTTTCGCGTCCCGTGGAAAATAGGTGTGCATGCAGGAGGGACTTGCGGGTAGGCGAGGCCACGTCGACCCGTACGGGGTCGGAAGAGATCCGTGAACGAAGGAGGCGACGATGACGGTGGCGACGACCGACACGAACACGAGGGCCATCGGCGGTATCGCCACGCTGCCGGAGGTGGCGGACCCCCGGAACGTCGCGCCGAAGGACGCTCGGGCCCTGACCAAGCTCTTCCTGGAGCAGTTGGCGGTCCTGGAGGAGGGCACGCGCGAGCACCAGTACGCGCGCAACACCCTCATCGAGATGAACATGTCCCTCGTCCGGTACGCGGCGGGCCGCTTCCGCAGCCGCAGCGACGAGATGGACGACATCGTCCAGGTGGGGATGATCGGCCTGATCGAGGCGATCGACCGGTTCGAGCTGTCCCGCGAGGTGGAGTTCACCACCTTCGCCGTCCCGTACATCGTCGGGGAGATCAAGCGCTTCTTCCGCGACACCTCGTGGGCGGTGCACGTGCCGCGCCGCCTGCAGGAGGCGCGCGTCGAACTCGCGCGGGCCACCGAGGAGCTGCGCACCCGGCTGGGCCGCACGCCCACCGTCAAGGAGCTCGCCGAGCTGATGAGCCTGACCGAGGAGGAGGTCATCGAGGCCCGGCTCGCGTCGAACGGCTACAACTCCTCCTCCCTGGACGCCGCGATCAGCGGCGACGAGAGCGGCGAGACCGCGCTGGCCGACTTCATCGGCACCGAGGACCCCGCCATGGAGCTGGTGGAGGACTTCCAGGCCCTCGCCCCGCTGATCGCCCAGCTCGACGAGCGCGACCGGCGCATCCTCCACCTGCGGTTCGTGGAGGAGCTGACGCAGGCGCAAATCGGCGAGCAGCTCGGGTGCTCGCAGATGCACGTGTCGCGTCTGCTGTCGCGCACCCTCAAGCGCCTGCGCGAGGGCATGCTGACCGCGGGGCCCGCAGCCCCTACAGGAACCTCCGGATCGGAACGACAGCCGCCTCCCGCACCCGCTGGAAGGCGGCTCGTCGTTTCCAGCGGGAGAGGTCGATGGCCACGCTGCGGGCCAGGTCCTCGTCGAAGTGGCCGTCGAGGGTGGCGGTGAAGTCCTCGTCGAGCACGGCGAGCATGATCTCCTCGTCGTGGTCCATGGAGCGGCGGTTGAAGTTCGTCGAGCCGATCAGCGACGCCACCCGGTCCACGGTGATGATCTTGGCGTGCATCATGGTGGGCTGGTACTGGCGGATCTCCACCCCCGCTTCCAGCAGGTCGGTGTAGTGGGCCTGCCCGGCGAGCTGGCACGCCCGCTGGTCGGTGTACGCGCCGGGGAGCAGGATCTCCACCCGTACGCCCCGCCGCGCGGTGGCGCACAGCAGGTCGATGAAGTACGTGTCGGGCGCGAAGTAGGCGGTGGCCAGCCGGAAGCGCTCCTCGGCGGAGGTGAGCATGACCCTGATGAGGGTCTGCATGTCCTGCCAGCCGATGCTCGCCGACCCGCGGACCACCTGGACGATCGACGTGCCGTACTGGTCCTGCTCGGTGAAGCGGTCACGTTCGTCGTACAGGTCGTCGTGGCACTCGGCCCAGTTCTGGGCGAACGCCGCGGCGACGCCGTCCACGGCCGGCCCGCGGAGCTGCACGTGCGTGTCGCGCCACTCCCCCGGGTTGCGGGCGTCCCCGCACCACTCCTGGGCGATGCCGACGCCGCCGGTGTAGGCGACGCGCTCGTCGACGACGAGCGCCTTGCGGTGGCAGCGGTGGTTCTGCTTGAACGGCGAGAGCCACACCGGCTTGCGGAACCAGGCGATCTGCACCCCGGCCGCGTCCATGGCGTCGAGCAGGCCCGTCTCTATCTGCCGGGCGCCGAAACCGTCGAGCAGCAGCCGGACGCGGACCCCGGCACGGGCACGCTCGGCGAGCGCCTCGGCGAACTCCGTGGCGATCTCCCCCCGCCAGTACACGAACGTCATCATGTCGACGGTGTGCCGGGCGGCGCGGATGGCGCTCAGCATGGCGGGGAAGATCTCATCTCCGTTGCGCAGCGCGACGAGTTCGTTCCCCTCCGTCGCGGCCACGCCGATCAGCCGTTCCAGTCGCCGTCTGAGCCGCTGCTTGCGCTCGTCGCTGTCGGCGGCGGTACCGCCGGGTGAGGTGGTCATATGGCGGCCTCCAGGGCACGGGTGGGTGTACGAGCGGGTGCGCGGACGGCGAGTGGGGGCTTGTGCGCGGCGCACTCGACGCCGAAGTCCCGGAACATCGGTTCTGTACCTCCCTGAGCGGCGCCCGGCGGGCCGACGGCGGGCGGCGGTCACCTGACGGGGCCGGGGCGGAGGGGCCGCCGGCCACCCTTACCGCAGGTACCCGGCGGCCGCACCTCCACCCGCGTTCACCTGCGGCCATGTCTCTCGCCGGCCAAGGGTACGCACACGGTCGGCCCCCCTCATACCCGCCGTCCGCGCCCGCACTCCGGTACCGCCCGTCACGGCCCCGGCGGGTCCTCACCGGACCACCGGCAGGGGTTCCCCGCCCCGGACGGCCCGACCCGGGGCGGGGAGCGGGTGCCCGCAGGCCCCGCCACGGCGCGCCGAGGCCGGGGCGGCGGGGAACGCGGGAAAGGCGGGGAAGCACAGGGGGGTGCGAAGGTCCGCGGTTCGCGAGGATTCCAGGGAGACGGGCCGCCCGAAGCCGAGAGAGGGGGCGGAGGGGCGGGAGCGGCTCGGGGCCCCCGGCCGGGACGGCCGGCCCCGCCGGCCCGGCGTCCGGACCCTCCTCCGGCCCGGCGCGGACCGGGGCACGCTCGGAGCGGCGGAGGACCCGCCGCGTACCCGGGGGGCGCTTCGGCGGGTGGCCGTCAGGGGCGGGGGTTCGTGCGGTGCCACCGGGGGCGCGCGTCCTCGCCGCGGCGCCCGGCGGCCGCGGCGCACCGGGGGCACAGGCGCTGGACCCGGTCGGCCGCTCCTCCGGACTCGGGTATCACGTCGGTCCAGGGGACGTGGGCGAAGCGCCCCAGCTGCGAGCGGCTGAGGGAGAGGCCGCACACGGTCTCGTTCCGGCCGGGTTCCCAGGCGTGGGCCTCCCCGGCGGGCAGCCTGCGCCGCCGCCCCTCTTCCTCCTCCGTCCACTGCCCGGAGGCGGCCACCGCGTACTGCTTGCGTCGTGTTGCCATACCGTCCGACTACCCGGAAAGCGCCGGTCATGCGGCCGGGCGGCACGCCGGTGCGGGTACGGGGACGAGCGGCAGCCCGGCGGCCGGGCCGGGGTCCCTCCGCACGGCCGGGGTGTCCTCGGCCGGACGCCCCCGGAGTCGGTCACGGGCCCGGGGGGGTCTCGCGGGCCCATGGGCGGTCTTGCGGGCCCGGGGGCGGTCTCGCGGGCCCATGGGCGGTCTTGCGGGCCCGGGCGCCGGAGTGGGCCCGGGGAGGAGCGGTGACCGGCGCGTGCGGCTCCCGGGGTCACCGGGGCAGGGCCCTTACCCCGGAGGTAATCGACCGCCCTCACCCCCACCCGGCAGGATCGGGGGCATCGCGGGTCCCGCCGGGGCCCGGCACGGCAGTCAGGAGGACACCATGTCCGTCACCCCTTCCGCCACCACGGCGGATTCCGCCACCGAGACCACCCGGGCCGTCGTACGGGAGTTCCTCGCCGCGCGCATGGCCGGGGACACCGAGCGGGTCGCCGCGCTCTTCGCCGACGAGGTCGACTGGCTGCTCGCCGACAACCCCACCGTCCCCTGGATCCGCCCGCGGTCCACCGCCGCCGAATGCGCGGCGCAGGCGGCCGAGTTGGCGGAGCACACCGTGCCCGAGGACGCACGCGTATCCGTCGACGCCTTCCTCGTCGACGGCACCGACGCCGTCCTGACGGGGCATCTGTCGGGGACCGTGCGGGCGACGGGCAAGTCCTTCGCCGGCCCGTTCGCGCTGCGTCTCACCGTCGAGGGCGGCCGGATCACCCGTCACCACCTCTACGAGGACGGCCTGGCGATCGCCGAGGCCTGCTCCCCCTGAGGGCGCGGGCGCCGGGGCGGCGGCGGGACCGGGTCGGCCCGGCGCCCGGGAGTCGGGAGTCGGGAGTCGGGAGTCGGGGACGCGGCTGGACGGGGTACACAAGTCACCTGACGCCGTGTCAAACAATCCGGTTATCTCCTCATGTGCTTACGTTTCCGGTGAATCCTTCCCCTTCCTCACCTGGGAGACAGAGCATGCGTCAGTCCGTACGTACCTGGGGTGCCGGAATCGCCGCGGCGGCCGTGGTGGCCGGTTCGGTCGGTGCGGCGGTGGCCGTCGCCTCACCCGCCCCCGCGCAGCACAGGCCGGCCGCCGCGACCGCCCCGAGGTCCTCGGCCGAGGCGTCCGCGACGGACGTACGTGCCTGGCAGCAGTTCCGGGTCCGCGGCGTCGCCCGGGACGTCCCCCCGGGCACGCGGGTCACCCTGCAGCAGAAGACGGACCGGCGCGGCTGGACCACCCTCCCCGCCTCCGTGAACACCGACTCCCGCTCGATGTACGCCATGCGCGTCGTCCTGGGCATGCGGGGCCACAACAAGCTGCGCCTGGTGGACGCCCGCAGGCAGGTCGTCTCCCCCGTCATCGACGTCCGGGTGCGCTGACCCCTCCGCTCGCCGTCCGGCCCAGGTGACGGGCGCCCCCACCGGTCGAACCGGTGGGGGCGCCCGTCACCTGGGCCGGGTCCGTCGTGTCCCGGGTCCGCCGCCCGTGGGCGGTTCAGCCGCGCGCCAGCTCGTCCGCCGTGCGCACCACCGCGTCGCGGGATGTCTCCAGGGCTTCGCGGGACGCCTCACGCGCCCGGCGCAGCCTGGCCTGCCCGTAGCGGAAGAGCGCCGAGGCACCGGAGACGTAGGTCAGGGCCAGCACCCCTGCGGCGGCGCCCGGCGACCAGGCCCGGGCCAGGCGCTCCTGGACGGCGGAGTGCGCGGTCAGCGCCGCGAGCAGGCCGCACGCTCCCCCGGCCGCGATGGCCGACAGCCCGCTCCGGGTCCCTTCGACGGCCTCCGCCACGTTGCCGCCCAACTCCTCGCGTACGCTCATCGCTTCCTCGACCACCACGGCGACCACTCTCTCGGCTGAATCCGACATGGCCCCCGTCTACCCGCCGCCTTCCCGCTCATACGGTCCGCGGCACACGGCCCGGGGCGCGTCCGCGGAGGCCCCGCGGCGTTCCGGCGGGCCGGGCTCCGGACCGCCGCCGCAACGGGGCAGGGCCCCGGAGCCTGGGCGGCTCCGGGGCCCTGGTGGTCGTCCGACCGGCGGCTCAGGCGGGGGTGATGTTCTCCGCCTGCGGGCCCTTCTGACCCTGCGTGATGTCGAAGGTCACCGCCTGGCCCTCCTGGAGCTCGCGGTAGCCGCTGGCGTTGATGTTGGAGTAGTGCGCGAAGACGTCCGGACCGCCGCCGTCCTGCGCGATGAAGCCGAAGCCCTTTTCGGAGTTGAACCACTTCACGGTTCCGGTGGCCATGCTCATGCCTCTCAGTCGATGTCGGGCCCGCACCGCGCGAGCCCGGAGGTGATCGCCCTGGTTCTCAGGCACTGCACAGCAAGAAGCCCACGCCTCAGCGTGGGCAGGAACTGCGAACCACGACATCTGACCATGACGCTACACCGCGAAAACGCGCATCACCAGAGAGCAACTCCCTTCCGCTCGGGGTCGCGTCGCCCTCCGCCCCGTGGCGGACGCCCCGGCACCGGCACGCGCCGCGCCGCACGAACCCGTGGGGCGGGGTGGGAGGGAGGCCCGGGGATGCCGGAGCGGGGAGGAGGACCGGAGCGGAACGCCCAGGTCAGAGCGGGAGACCGGGGCGGGGTGACTCGGTCCGCCCCGCTGCGGCTCGACCGGGGCGGCCCCGGGCCGCCGCTGACGCCCACCGCCGTACGACCCGAACGGGCCTCCTCCCTCCCGGTCCGCCCGTCGTGGGCGGTGCCGTCCGCGGACCCCGCCGTACGTCCCCGCCGTCCACACGGCTGCGAGGGGCACCGGTCCGGCTCCGGACGGGGGCCGCGACGGGACGGGCGGGACCCGCACCGTGCCCGTGCCCGT
>NZ_CP095474.1:170384-170476 GCF_023614315.1 Streptomyces sudanensis
GCCCGGGNCCGTNCGGTACGCGGGTGGAGGGCGGTGGGAGCGGGGTACGGGCAGTGGGGGCGAAGCCGGGGTCGGGGCCCGGGGTCGAGGCC
>NZ_CP095474.1:170527-179501 GCF_023614315.1 Streptomyces sudanensis
GGTGGCTCCTGCCGGAGGGGCCGGGCGGGTTCGCCGTCGGGCAGCCCCGGTGCCGGGCGGGGTCCGCCACCCGCCCGGGNNNNGGGCGGGCCACACCCCGAACGGACGGCTGCCCGTGATGACCGGGCGGGCGCCGGTGCGGAAGGGTCGTCCGCATGACAACGACCTCACGACCCGCCGGCACGCGGGGACGGTCCCGATCCGCACGCGCCGGTGGCCGCGCGTCCACCGTGCCCGCCGCCCTCGCCGCGGTCCTCGTCCCGGCTTTCGTCCTCGTCCCCGGTCCGCTGGCGGCGAGCACGTCCGGAAGCGGCTTCGACGACCGGCGCCACCTCGTCGACAGCCTCTCCGCGGCGTTCGTGGAGCACTGGGGTTCCGGTGCCCGGACCCTCTCCCCGGACCTGGCGAGAGTCGTCGACTACTGGGTCCACTACCACGTGGTGAAGGCCGTGATCGCCGCGGCCCTGCTGGCCGTGCTGGCGGTGCTCGGCGTGCTGCTCTGGAGGACTTTCCTGCGGGCCGGCGGGCTCGGGGCGGGACGCGGGGCGGCCCTCGCGGCGGCCGGGGTCGTCGTCACGGCGCTCGGGCTGGTCTCGTCGGCGGTGGTCGTGGCGAACGTCCAGGGGGCGGTGGCGCCGCTCTCCTCGCTGCTGCCGCTGCTGCCGGCGCACCCCCCGCGCGGAGAACTCGCCGATACGCTCGACCAGGTCAGGCAGCACCTGGCCGGCCGCCCGGGTGCCGGGGGCCGGACTCCGCCCGCCGTCGAGACGATGGTCGGCGACTTCTCCCGGTACCACCTGGTGACGGCCGTGGCCGCCCCGGTGGTGGCGGCCGTCCTCGTCGGCCTGAGCGCGGTGTCGTGGAGGCGGTTCGCCCGGACGGAGGGGTCCGACCGGCGAACCAGGCGCGTGTTCGGGTCGTTCGGTGTCCTCTGGGCCCTGTCGTCGGCGGCCTTCGCCATCGTCGCGGTGGCGAACGCGTCCGTCGCGGCCGACCCGGCGCCGGCACTTCTCGCCTTCTTCGAGGGCGGATGGTGACGGGCGGTCAGGCGCCGAGGTAGGCGAGGACGGCGAGCACCCGGCGGTGCCGGTCCTCGTCGGGCGGGAGGCCGAGCTTCGCGAAGACGTTGCCGATGTGCTTCTCCACCGTGCTGCCGGAGAGCGCCAGCCGCCGGGCGATGGCCGGGTTGGAGTGTCCCTCGGCCATCAGCGCCAGCAACTGCCGTTCACGCGGGGTCAGCGCGTCCAGCGGGTCGTCCCGGCGCCGTTCGGCCAGCAGCCCGGCGACGACCTGCGGGTCGAGCACCGTCGCACCGCGGGCGACGCGGTCCAGGGCGTCCAGGAACTCCCCGACTCTGGCGACCCGGTCCTTCAGCAGGTAGCCGACGGCACCGGAACCGTCCGCGAGCAGGTCGGCGGCGTAGGACACCTCCACGTACTGGCTGAGCACCAGCACCGGGGAGCCGGGCAGCCGCCCGCGGACGGTGAGCGCCGCCCGCAGGCCCTCGTCCGTGTGCGTCGGCGGCATCCGCACGTCGACGACCGACACGTCCGGACGGTGCGCGAGCGCCGCCTCGACCAGGGCGGGGCCGTCGCCGACCGCCGCCACCACCTCGTGGCCGTCCTCGGTGAGCAGGCGGACCAGGCCCTCGCGCAGCAGTACCGCGTCGTCGGCGACGACGATCCGCAGCGGGCCCCGGCCCGCGGGGGCCGGCCGCGCTCCGGGGGGCGGCTCGGGCGTCGTCGCGCCCGGGGTCAGCCGCACCGCAGCTCCGCGGTGACCGTCGTGGGGCCGCCCTCGGGGCTGCTGACCCGCAGCCGGCCGCCGGCCGCGCGCACCCGGTCGGCCAGTCCCCGCAGCCCGTGTCCCTTGGCGAAGGCCGCTCCGCCCACCCCGTCGTCCGCCACCCAGACCCGCAGGACTCCCCCGGCGTGGCGCATCCCGACCGTGCACCGGTGGGCGCGGCTGTGCTTGGCGACGTTCGTCAGCGCCTCGGCGACCACGAAGTACGCGGCCGTCTCGACGGCGGCGTCCAGCCGGCGGCCGAGGGGGCCGGCGTCGAGTTCGGTGGGGACGGCGCTGCGCGCGGCCAGGGCGGAGAGCGCCTCCCGCAGCCCCCGGTCGGTGAGGACCGGCGGGGCGATGCCCCGGGAGAGGGCCCGCAGTTCGTCCAGCGCCTGCCGGGTCTGGGCGACCGCGTCGGCGAGTGCGGCCCGGACGAGTTCCGGATCGCGGTCGAAGTGGTGCTGGGCGCGGCCCAGTTCCATCGCCAGGCGGACCAGTTGCTGCTGGGGGCCGTCGTGGATGTCGCGTTCGAGCCGGCGCAGGGCGGCCGCCTCGGCCGTCACCGTCGTGACGGCCCGCGCGCCGGCGGCGCCCGGCTCCCGCTCCGGCCCGTCGGCGTCGCGGCGCGACACGGGTCGACCGGACAGCAGGGCCTCCCCGAGGCCCGCCTGGGCCGCGACGCACCACCGGGTCACCAGCGGCAGGGTGCACAGCACCAGCACGGCGAGCGCGAGCGCGAAGGCGAGCCGCTCGGCCGGCGACGTCAGCCCCAGGCTCAGGGCGATGTGGGAACGGTCGTCGCCCGCGTACAGGGTCATGGGCCGCAGCGGGCCGGGCACCACGTGGTTGCGCAGCGGGTACGTGGCGGTCGCGACACCCACGAACCACCACAGCGCGGTCACCGCCGAGGTGACCAGCGCGACGGGGAGCACCGCCACCGCGTGCGCCAGGTCGCGCCACAGTCCGGGGCCGGCCGGCGCGGCCGGTCCCTCCGGCCCCGGCCGCCGACCGGAGTTCCGCATCCCGCCGGGCCGGGGGCGCACCTTGCCGATCCGCCACCGCTCCAGATCGGCCGGCCACCGCGCCAGCGCCAGGGCCCGGGCCGCGAGAGGCGAGCCGCTCGGCGGCGACGAGCCGGCCGTTCCCACGCACAGACCGCCGACCACCAGCAGCGGGGCGACGGCGGCGCTCAGCGGCGCGGTGAGGAGGTACAGCGAATCCACGAGCGTACGACGCCCGACGCGAACGATGAACCCGGCGCCCGGCCGCCGGCGGCTCGCCACCGCGAAAGGCAACGACTCGACCACTCCCCCAGCATAGTGTCGTTGCGCCCCGGCCCTTCCCGGTGCCCGCCGCCCGCGGCTTCCTCCGCGAGGCCCCGCGGGCCGCACCGGGCCGGAACCGGGCCGGGCCTCCCGCGCGGCACCGGACAGGTACCCGCCGCCCTCGGCGCCCCGTACGCCGGAGGTCTCGCCCCGGACGTCCGCGGCGGCGCTCCCCGCGCCCCGCCCCCGCCGTCCACCGGCGAGTAGCCGTCCGCCGTGGGGGCCGCGGTGCGCATGCCCGCCACCACCGGGCTCCGGGGCGGCGGCGGGCGCGGACCGGCATGGGACGGGCCGCGCCCGCCGGCGGGGGCGGGGAGGTACGGCCGGCTTCCTCAAGTCGCCCGGCCTTCGGCGGTTTTCACCGTCGAAGACGGGTTAGGCGGAGCTCATGAGCGAAACGGACGAGAACGAGAACAAGAGCAAGGGCACGGCCGCGAGCACGAAGGCGGCCGCGGAGAAGACCGGAGCCGCGGGGGCTGCCGCGGGGACCGCCCGCCGGGCGACCCGGTCCGCCACCGACAGCGCCGGAGAGGCCGCCGAGGGGACCAAGAGCGTCCTCACGAGCCCCGCGCAGGCGCTCACGTCCACGGTCGGCGTCGTGTGGCGCAAGGCCGGGGTGCCGGCGCTGGGTCTGCTCAAGGCCAACGCGGTCACCGCGGGCGGGGTGGCGGCGGCCGCGACGGCCGTGGCGGTCGGCGCCTACGCCGGCGGGCGCAGGTCCGTCCTGCGTGCTCACGGTCCCGTCACCCGGCTCACGGGCGGCCGTTTCTGACCGTGCCGCCGACACGTCAGTGCGACGTGCCGGTGCCGCCCCCCTTCTCGTCGAGCCCCCCGGCCGCGCCGGGGGGCTCCGGCCGTCTCGGGGCTCCGGCCGTCTCGTGAGGGTCGGCAGCGGGAACGTGTAGGGGCCCGGGCTGGCCCGGCCTCGTGTCTCCCGGTCCTCCGGCCCGCTCGCGTTCGGTTCGGGCCCCGGCCCGCTCCCCCGGCTGCCTTCGGACGCCGGGTCTCCGGGATGCCGGCCGTGCCGGGCGCCCCGGGTGTGCGGGAACGGTCGCGGAGGGGGCCTGGCGGTGGGACAGGCAGCTGTGTTCTCCGCCGCGCCGCGCCGATTCGGCGGAGCGGTACGGCCCGTCCCGTCCCGTCGGGGCCCGGAAACACGCGCGGGCACCGGTGACGGCGCCGTCGGGCGCGGCGGTCGTCACCGGTGCCTCAAGGGTCCCGCTCCGCGCGGCGGCTGCCGTGAGGCGGCCACCGGGGCGGAACCGGACCTACTGCGGGTTCCGCCCGGAGACGTCCCCGTCGGGGTCGTCGGGCAGGGCGATACGGGCGGTGATCCGCTTGCCGACCGGCTCCCGCCGGGCCTCGAAGCCCTGGGCGACCGCCATGACGATCTCCAGCCCGTGCTGTCCGACCCTGCCCGGCTCGGCGGCGCGGGCCACCGGCAGCACCGGATCGCTGTCCCACACCATCACTTCCACCACGTCCCCGACGACCCGCAGTTCCAGCAGGGCGGGGCCGGGAGCGTACTTGCACACGTTGGTGACCAGCTCGCTCACCACCAGCTGCGTGAGGTGCATCGCCCGCAGCGACACGGGCAGGCCGTGTTCGGCCTGGACGCGGGTGAGGAATTCCGCCGCGGCGTCGCGTCCCTGCGCGATGCAGGCGGTACCGCCTTCCAGAGCGACGGTCGCCTCCACCGCGTACGCCGTCGACGCCGCCTGTTCCTGGGCACCCTGTGCCGACTTCACCATGTCCATCCTCACTCCCCCGTTGACGAACCCGCGTCTACCCGGCGTTCCTCTCCTCACACCTCTTCGTTCCCGGACTTCGCTTCGTTCCCGAATCCCCCTCCGTTCCCAGGCCCCCTTCCGTTCCGGCACCCTCTCCGTTCCCCGGCCGGGCGGACCGGCCCGCCCGGCCGGGGCGTCTCAGTCGAGGAGGCCCAGCCGGACCGCCTGCACGCCCGCGGCGAAACGGCTGTCGGCACCCAGCCTGGCCACCAGTGAGGCCAGCAGGCGGCGCAGAGTCCGCTCCGAGCAGCCCAGCCTGCGGGCGATCGCCTCGTCCTTCGCTCCGGCGGCGAGCAGCGCCAGCACTTCGCGCTCCCTCGGTGAGTAGTCCTCCGGCGCGTCGCCGGTCCCGAGGCGCTTCACCCTCGGCGCCGCCGGGTGCCCGGTGGCCCAGTGGTGGTCGAAGATCCGGACGAAGGAGTCGGCGAGCCGCGCGCTGTGCAGGATGACGTCGCCCGAGGGCTCGCCCCCGCCGTCCGCGGCCCCGACGGCCATGACGGTCACGGACCGGTCGAAGACGTTCAGGTGGAGGGGGACGGTCGGCGCCACGCGCACCCGTGCGCCGTGGTCCATCAGCGTGGAGAGGTACTGCGCGGCGCCGGTGCACCGCAGGGTCCGGGCGGCCACCAGCAGGCGCAGGTCGACGCCGCGCTCCAGCAACCGGAGTTCGGCTTCGAGCCCCTTCTCCAGCACGTCCCGTTCGGGGAGACCCGTGCGCATGCCGAGGATCTGCTCCTGGCAGAGCACGTCCAGGTCGTCGATCCGCTTGCGCAGCCTGGCGCGGTCGTCGAAGAACTCCGCCTCCACCGTCTCCCGGCCGGCGGCCGCCATGCCCGGGAGCAGCCTGAGGACGTCGTCGACCGCTTCCAGACCGCGGTGGAGCTCCTCCCGGTGGAGATCGATCCGCGACCGGTGCTCGGCGATCAGTTCGTGCAGCGCCCGCTGGGGGGATCGCACCTGTCGGCGCGTCTCGTCGAGCAGCCGCCGTTCGGCGAGCCAGCTCCGCACGTCCCCGGGCCGTGTCGCCGTGTCGTCGGAGGGCAGGTCGCGTACGCCGGGACCGGCCGCGGGGGGCTCCTCGGACAGTGCCGCCCTCCGGGCGAGTTCCTCGTAGGCGGCTCGGGCCGCGACCGGGGCCCTGCCGTGGCCGTCGGCCGGTTCTCCCCGGTACGTGTCCGACATGTCGGCCGGCGTTCCGGGCGGCCCTTCGGACGGCCGGCGGGGGGTTCTCGATGGCATGGACAGGACCATAGGCCCGCCGACGTGCTTTGACCACGGCCGGACACCCCGCGGTCGCCTCGATGTCCGCCGGCGGTCACGCCTGATTCGGCCGTAGCACGCCCGCTACGGCCGTCGGTATGTTTCAGGCCGCGCCGAAGAACCTCTGCGGACACGCAGGGCGGTGATCCCGCCCGCGGCCGCGGTGGCGGCGCGTGCCGGCCGTCCCGTCACGAGGGACGGGGGCGGGCGAGGGCGGATCCTCGCCGTACCCGCCCCGATGCCGTACCCCCCTGCGGCCGCACGGCGCCCACCGCCGTGCCGCGCCGTTCCGCCCCCGTGCGTCACCATCCCCGTCCGGCCGGTCACCCCGAGGTGCCCGACCGGCTCCAGTGGCGCCCGCCCCCGCACCCGGTCGGGCAGTGTCCCGGCCGGAGACACGACGAGGTGTTCGCTTCCCATGCGCAGAAGTCACATCGGTGTCCTCGCCCTGGCCCTCCCCCTGGCCCTGGGTCCCGCCGTCGCCCCCGCCTCCGCGGCCGGGCCGTCGCCCGCCCCGCTGGTGAAGGTGGCGGACGCCCCCGCCGCCCAGGAGATCGAAGGCCGCTACATCGTGACCCTCAAGGGCGGGGTCGACCCCGCGGCCCTGGTCAAGGACAAGTCGGTCAAGGCGCGGCACCTGTACAGGAAGGTGCTCAACGGCTTCGCCGCGGAGCTGAGCGCCGAGAGGCTGGAGGAGCTCAGGCGCGACTCCCGCGTCCTGGCGATCGAGGAGGACCAGCGGGCCGGCGGCACGGCCACGCAGACCAACCCGCCCTGGGGCCTGGACCGGATAGACCAGCGCAGCGGCCTCAGCGGCACGTACTCCTACGGGCGCAACGGCTACGGCGTGACGGCGTACATCATCGACTCCGGCATCGACACGGCCCACCCCGACTTCGGCGGGCGCGCCCGCAACGTCTTCGACGCCTACGGCGGCAGCGGCCAGGACTGCAACGGCCACGGCACGCATGTCGCCGGGACCGTCGGCGGCAGCACGTTCGGCGTGGCCAAGGGCGTGCAGCTGCGCGGCGTGCGGGTGCTCGGCTGCGACAACCGCGGCTCCTACTCCGCCATCATCGCCGGCTTCGACTGGGTGCGGCTGAACGCGGTGAAGCCGGCCGTGGCCAACGCCTCCCTGGGCGGCGGCTACTCCTCGGCGATGAACAACGCCGCGACCGCCCTGGCCAACTCCGGCGTTCACCTGGCCGTCGCGGCGGGCAACGAGAACCAGGACGCCTGCAACGTGTCCCCGGCCAGTGCCCCGGGCACCCTCACGATCGCCGCGTCGGACTCCTACGACCGCAGGGCCTCCTTCAGCAACTACGGCAACTGCACCGACCTCTACGCCCCCGGGGTGGGCGTGGACTCCGCCCGGCTCGGCGGCGGTTACACGTCGATGAACGGCACCTCGATGGCCTCCCCGCACGTGTCCGGAGTGGCGGCCCTCTACAAGTCGACCTACGGCGACACCTCCAGCGCCACCGTCAACAACTGGCTGATCGGCAACAGCACCGCCAACGTGATCGGCGGGAACCTCAGCGGCACCCCGAACCGCCTGCTGTTCAAGTCCACCCTCTGAAGTCCCCACCGGTCCGGCGCGCCTCCGTCGCACGGGGGTGGCGCCGGACCGCCGCGGGCCTCCCGCGCGCCGGCGCACGGCACCGGCGCCGCGCGGCCCGCACCGCGGGCCGGGGCGGTGGGCGCGGGCCCGCTACCGGCGGGAGGGGGCCGCCGTGCGCCGGCCCCGCCACAGAAGCTTCTGGACCAGCAGGGTGAGCGTGCCGGCGACGACGATGCCCAGCAGGTTCAGCAGCAGTTGCCCGGTGGACCCGCGGGTCTGGCCGAACTCGCCGTACGCCAGCGCGACCGCCGCGTTCGCCGCCGCCGGGACGGTGGTCACCGAGATCGCCACGCCGACCAGCGCGCCCGACTTCGCCGACGTCAGCGACAGGGTCCCCGCCACGCCCGCCAGGACGGCGACGACGAAGGAGAACCGGTCCGGGGCGTAGATGAAGCCCGTGTTCGGCCGCTCTCCGCCGAGCCGCTCCGCGGAGAACAGGCCGGCGGCGTCCATGAGGAGGCTGAACAGCACCGTGATCACCATGGCCGTGGCGAACCCGACGAGCAGGGCCACCAGCGACCGCCAGGCCAGTCGCGGGGCGCGGCGCACCAGGGCCGTGCAGAACCCGGCGAGCGGACCGAACTCCGGCCCGACCGCCATCGCGCCCACGATCAGGATCGCGTTGTCCAGCACCACACCGCACGCGGCGATCATCGTGGCCAGGGCCAGGAACGCGATGTAGGTGACGGAGAGCGTGGACTCCTCGTGCGTGGCCTCGGTCAACTGCTCCCACAGCACGGCGTCCGCGGCCTCGCCCGGAGTCTCCTTCTCCGCTTCGTCGGCGCGCTTCGACAGGAGCAGGTCGACGTTCTCGACGGCGATCGCGCCGTCCTCGCCGATGCCCCTCGCCCGCAGTTCGGCGATCAGTTCGTCGCCGGCCTCGCGCGCCACGTCGAACATGACCACGTCGCCCGCGGGGCTGCGGGCGGCACCGGGCAGCACCGCGAGGTGCGTGCAGGCGACCGTCCCCTCCACCAGCCGTACGACGTCGTCGGTCCGGTCGGCCGGCACGATGACCCGTAGATGCAGCACAGCGTCTCCTCCGTGTCCCCGCGATCCCCGCGATCCCGTGGCCTCCGTGTCTCCGCTCCCCCGTGACGGCACACCGCGGCCGGCCGCGCCACATCGTACGGGCGCGCGGCGGCTCCCCCGTGCCGGGCGGGTGGCCGGGCCGGGCCCCGTGCCCGGCCCGT
>NZ_CP095474.1:179517-193151 GCF_023614315.1 Streptomyces sudanensis
CCCCCGGCGCGCTCCCCGCCGGGGAACCTCCGCCGGGCGGGGCGCGTCCTCACGGACGGGCGGACGGGACGGCCCGTCCGCGGACGAAGGGAACGACGCCGACGTGACCAGTGACAGGGCACGGAAGCTGTTCGGGGCGCTGGACCTCGACGAGGACGGGACGCTGACCCGCGAGGAGATGATCACCGCCCTGCGGACGAAGGGGCCGACCCTGGCCGCGGCGGGGGACCTGCCGCCGTGGGGGCTGGTGGACGCCGAGGCGTCCTCCGCGCTGTTCGACACCGCGGACCGGAACGGGGACGCCGTGGTGACCGTGGAGGAGTTCGCGGCGGTGGTCGACCGCCGGTTCGGATGGTGCTGACCGGCCGCCGGTTCGGATGGTGCTGACCGGCCGCCGGACGGCACCGGCCCCCGCCCGCGCGGGACCGGCCCGGCCGGGGCCGCCGTGAAGGGGTCCGGCCGCACGGGTGCTCCACCGCCTCGTACGCCTCGGGGACCCCGGCCGCGAGGCTCCCGGAACCGGGGCTCCCGGCCGCGAGGATCCCCGGCCCGGCCGCCGCTCCCGCGGGCTCCGCGCAGGCGGGGTTCGCGGCCGGGCGGAGGTCCCCCCGAGGCCGTAAGGATCGAAATATCCTCCGCTCCTATACTGCGGCCCATGCGATCCCACCACGTCCCCCTCCCCCGCGCCCGGCGGACCCCGCGGTGAGCGGGACCTCCGAAGCGGGGACCGCCGCCGGCAGCGCCGATCCCCCGATCGCGCCGCGGCGGCGCGTGCTCGCCGACCTGACGCCGCTGCGCACCAGCGCGGACTACCGCCGCCTGTGGGTGGGCAACACCATCTCCTGGACCGGCCAGGGGATGACCACCCTCGCGATCTCCCTCCACGTGTACGAGCTGACGGAGTCCAGTTTCTCCGTGGGCCTCGTCGGCCTGTGCTCCCTGGTCCCCCTCGTCGCCTTCGGCCTGTACGGGGGCGCCGTGGCGGACGCGGTCGACCGCCGGCGCCTCGGCCTGCTCAGCGCGGCCGGACTGGCCGCGCTGTCCGTGGTCCTGGCCGCCGGGACGCTCGCCGGGTTCCACCGGGTGTGGTTCCTCTACGCGGTGGTGGCGCTGCAGGCGGTCTGCGCCGCCGTCAACGCCCCGGCCCGCAGTGCGATGATCCCCCGCCTCCTGCCGAAGGAGCAGCTCCCCGCGGCGAACGCCCTGTCGTCGATGACCGCGACCTCCGGGGCCCTCGTCGGCCCCATGCTGGGCGGGCTGGCCGTCGGGGCGTGGGGGTACGAGGCCGCCTACCTGATCGACGCCGTCGCCTTCGGCGCCGCCCTCTACGCGATGTGGCGGCTGCCCCCGATGCCGCCGCAGCGCGCCGAGGGCGCGAAGCGGCCGTCCGTCCTGGCCGGGTTGCGGTTCCTGGCCACCCGCCCGAACGTGCGCATGACGTTCTACACCGACTTCTGCGCGATGATCCTCGCCCATCCGCGGGCGCTGTTCCCGGCGCTGGCCGTGCTGTCGTACGGGGGCGACGCCCGGACGACCGGCCTGCTCGTCGCCGCGCCCGCCGTCGGCGCCCTCCTCGGCGGGGTCTTCTCCGGCTGGCTGGGCCGGATCCACCGCCACGGCCTGGCCATCGTCCTGGCCGTCGCCGCGTGGGGGGCCGCGATCGCCGTGTTCGGGCTGACCCGCCACCTGTGGCTGGGGCTGGTCTTCCTCGCCGTCGCCGGCTGCGCGGACACCGTCTCCATGGTCTTCCGGTCCACCGTGCTCCAGACGGCCGTCCCCGACGACATGCGCGGCCGCCTCCAGGGCGTCTTCATCATCGTGGTCGCGGGCGGCCCCCGGGCCGGCGACTTCCTCGCCGGAACGGTCGGCGACCTCTTCTCGCCGGCCACCGCCGTGGTCGCCGGGGGCGTCGCGTGCGTGGTGGCGGTGGGCCTGCTCGCCCTCGCCCGCCCCGGCTTCCTCCGCTACGACGCGCGAACCCCCCGGGCCTGATCCGCGCGGCGGCCGGTCCCGCCGCCCGCCCGTCCCCGCCGCCCATCCGCCCCCCGCGGCCCGGACGAACGTCAGGCGGCGGGGGCCGGGGAGCGGTCGAGGTGGGCGACCGCCGTGCGCCAGGCGGCCGTCACCGCCGCGTGCGCCCGGGCGGTGTCGGAGGCGCGGTCACCGGTCGGGGTGAGCGGTGCGCCCACGTGGACGTGGAGGGCGGGGCGGCGGAAGGGGGCGGNGAGCGCTCCCGCCAGATGCCCCGNCNNNGCCCCGCCGGACACGATCCGGCGGGCCCCCGCCTGCCCCACGGGGACGACCGGTGCGCCGGTGCGCCGGGCCAGGCGGGACAGGCCGCTGCGGAAGGGGCCCGGCGCGGTCTCCTCGCCCTCCCCGAACGCCGTTATCCCGCCTTCGGGGTAGATGAGGACGGACCGTCCCCTGCCGAGGGCCTCCTCCGCCCGGTCGAGGGCGTGCGCGGCACGGCGGTCGCCCCGGTGCACGGGGATGTGGCCCCCGCGGGCGAGTGCCCCGCCGAGCAGGGGGACCCTCCACAGCCCCGCCGCCGCCATGACGACCGGCCGGACGCCGAGGTGGTGCAGCGCGGCGAGCACGACGGCGGGGTCGGCGAGCGAGGTGTGGTTGGGGGCGATGATGCCGCACGGCGGGAGGTGCGCGTCCCGGTCGGTGGTCACCGAGAGGTGGCCGAAGGCGGGGACCAGGGCGTGGGCGAGGCGGCTGAGCATGCGGTTCTCCCGGTTGCGGCGGTGTCGGTGGTCATCGTCGACGACCGGGCGGGGGCGGGGACTGAGTAACGGTACTCAATTCGAGCATGCGTGCGCCCGGGCGGGGCCTTCCTCGTACGGTGGACGTACGGCGGGTATACGGCGGGCGTACGGCGGGCGGCGGGCGAGTGACGGGCCGGCGGCGGGCGGGAGGCTCCGGTGCGTCCGGGCGGGTGCGGACCCGTCGCGGTCCGCCCGGCGGCGCACCGGTGGGACGCGGGGGCCGGGCGGTGCCGGTGGGTCGCCCGGGTGGGGGGCGTACCGGTGGGGCACGGGGGGCACACGTCTGCGGTGAGCTCGGGTGACTTCTTCTTCGCGCTGTTCGGGGCCGGTGCGCTCGCCGCCGCCGTGCTGCCGCGCCTCGTGGCCGGACGGCCGCTGTCCATGCCGCTGGTCTTCCTGCTGTGCGGGATGGTCCTCCAGGCGTCGCCGCTGCCGCTGCCCGAGGTCGATCCGGTGGGCGACCGGGTCTGGGCCGAGCACCTCACCGAGATCTGCGTCATCGTCTCGCTCATGGGCGCCGGACTCGCCCTGAACCGGCCCGTCGGATGGCGGCACTGGCAGGCGTCCTGGCGGCTGCTGGGCGTGACGATGCCGCTGACCATCGCGGTCACCGGGCTGCTCGCCTGGTGGCTGCTGGACTGGCCGCCCGCCGCCGCGCTGCTGCTGGCCGCCGTGCTCGCACCCACCGACCCGGTGCTCGCCTCCGAGGTGCGGGTCGGCGCGCCCACCGAGTCCGAGCACGACGAGGACGAGGTGCGGTTCGCCCTGACCAGTGAGGCCGGGCTCAATGACGGCCTGGCCTTCCCCGTCGTCATGGCGGCGGTCGCGCTGGCCGCGGCGGCCGGGGCGGGGCTGTCCGGGGCGTGGGTCGGGGAGTGGCTGCTGGTCGACGTGGCGTACAAGTGCGTCGTCGGCGTCCTGGCGGGGCTGGCGGTGGGCAAGTTGCTGGGCTGGCTGTTCTTCCGCGCCGGCTGGGACTCGGTGCGGCTGTCCGAGCACCGGGACGGGTTCGTCGCCCTGGGCGCCACCTTCCTCGCGTACGGGGTCACGGAACTGGCCCACGGATACGGCTTCCTCGCCGTGTTCGTCACCGCGTGCCGCATCCGGGCCGCCGAGCGCGCCCACGGCTACCACACCGTGCTGCACGACTTCGTCGAGCAGATCGAACGGCTCCTGACCGCCGGACTGCTCTTCCTGCTCGGCGCCTTCGTCGCGCGGGGCGCCCTCGCTCACCTGACCTGGCAGGGCGCCCTCGTCGGCCTGCTGCTGCTCTTCGCCGTCCGGCCGTTGACCGGGTGGGCGGCGCTGCTGGGCACCGCCGCCGGTCCTCGGGAGCGGGCCGTGACCGCGTTCTTCGGCATCCGGGGCATCGGGTCGCTGTTCTACCTGGCGTACGCCCTCGGGATGGAGGGCTTCCACGTCCCCGCGGAGGAGCTGTGGGCGGTGGTGACCTTCACCGTCCTCGCCTCCGTCGCCGTGCACGGGATCAGCGCCTCGCCCGCCATCTCGCGCCTCGACCGGCTGCGGCTGCTCAAGGCCCGGCGCCGGTACCGCAGGAAGCGGCCCGGGGACGACCAGATCGCCCACGAGCGGCTCTGACACCTCCTCCGGTCCGCCGGCCCGCGCGGCGGGGCGCCCGTCCGGGGGCTACTCGAAGCGGGAGGTGTCCCCGGCGCCCCGGCGGACGATCTCCGGCGCGCCGCCGGAGAAGTCGACGACGGTGGTGGGCGCCGTGCCGCAGTCGCCCGAGTCGACGACGGCGTCGAGGACGTGGTCGAGCCGGTCCTTGATCTCCCAGCCCTGGGTCATCGGCTCCTCCTCCCCCGGCAGCAGCAGGGTGCTCGACACCAGCGGCTCGCCCAGTTCGGCGAGGAGGGCCTGGGTCGCCGTGTGGTCGGGGATGCGCACCCCGACGGTCTTCTTCTTCGGGTGCTGCATCTGGCGCGGCACCTCCTTCGTCGCGGGGAGGATGAAGGTGTAGCGCCCGGGTGTCGCCGACTTCAGCGCCCGGAACACGTCGTTGCCGATGTGCACGTACTGGCCGAGCTGGGCGAAGTCCCGGCAGACGAGGGTGAAGTGGTGGCGGTCGTCCAGGTCGCGGATGCCGCGGATCCGCGCCAGGCCCTCGCGGTTCCCCAGCTTGCAGCCCAGGGCGTAGCAGGAGTCCGTGGGGTACGCGACGAGGGCGCCGGAGCGGATCATCTCGGCCACGGTGCCGACGACGCGGCGCTGCGGGTCGTCGGGGTGCACATCGAAGTACTTCGCCATCCGGCGAGCTTAACGCGCCCCCGCGGGGAGGCCCCGGCGCCGCGGGGCGCCGGGGGTTCCGTCCCCGGAGCGGGACGTCCGGCCGGCGGCCCGCCGTCGCGGACCGCCGGCCGGACCGGCGTCAGCGGACGCGGCCGTAGAGGACCTTGCCGGTCCAGATCCGCTCCAGCCTCACCACGGTGCCCGCCTTCGGGGCGTGCCAGATCCGGTTGCTCCCGGCGTAGACGCCGACGTGGTAGACCCGGCCGCCGGAGTGGAAGAAGACCAGGTCGCCCTTCTGGAGGGCGGAGGCCGAGATGTGGCGCGTGCGGTTGTACTGCTGCTGCGCGGTGCGCGGGAGGGTCTTTCCGGCCTGCTTGTACGCGTACAGCGTGAGGCCCGAGCAGTCGAACCGGGAGGGGCCTGCGGCCCCGTACTTGTAGGGGGAGCCCTTCTTGGAGGCCGCCACGTTGAGGGCCTTCGTCGCGTACGCGGGGCCCGCGGCCTGCGCCTCGGGGGCGGCGCCCGGCGCCACCAGCGTGCCGGTGAGGGCCGCGAGGGCCAGGGCCGAGACGGCACCGGTTCGGGAGACTGCGGACGGAACGTGATTCTGCGCGGTCATGCGCAACCCTTCGTCATCCGCCTGCGAAGGATGACCTGTCGGGTTCGGGCAGGCGAAGTCGCCCGGCCGCTGACGCGGCTTCACCCCAAGGGGCGTCCGTCGTACGCACGCCCCGCACTGCCGGGTCCTCCACTCCTGCCGATTCCGTTTCGTGTCGACCGGATCCGGACGGCGGCAGGACTCGGCGTCCGCCCGGACCGCCTCGCCACGGCGGCGAGGACTTGTCGTCGTCATGGATCTTGACGCATGACGGAGTGAATCTTCGAACGGAATCGGCGTTTTGTGAGACTCCTCACCGTTGGGCCGATCTGGGTTCGGCAGGCGACCGGAGGGTTACGGGCGGGCGTCCGGAGGGCGTGGCAGGGGCCTCGGAACGGTGCCGGCGGACGCGCGTTACGCTGTGCCGGTGACTCTTCTCGTGATGCGCCGGCACGTGGACTACGTGCGCGTCACGACCATGAGCTGTCCGCGTCAGGACTGACTTCCCCTCTCCATCGGTCTTGCGGCGGACGCGCCTTCCCGGCACGCTCCAGCCGGCGCCCTTCTCGCGCCGTGTCCCCCGTCCTCCGGGTGGCAGGACCGTGCCCACACGCGAAACGGAAGGCCATCGCCATGCCTGCCTCGAACGCCCCCGTGCCCCACGCCCTGCCCGTCATCGACCTCTCCGCGGCGGACGACCCGCGGACCCGCGAGGCGTTCCACCGCGACCTGCTCGCCGCGGCACGCGACGTGGGCTTCCTCCACCTGACCGGACACGGTGTCGAGGACCGCGAGATCGCCCGGATCATGGAGCTGACCCGGGCGTTCTTCGCCCTGCCGGAGGCGGACCGGCTGGCGCTCAGTAACCTGAACTCGCCGCACTTCCGCGGGTACACCCGGATCGGCCACGAGCTGACCGGCGGCCGCTCCGACTGGCGCGACCAGCTGGACGTCGGCGCCGAGCGGCCCGCCGTCGAGGTGGGACCCGGCGACCCGGCGTACCTGTGGCTGGAGGGGCCCAACCAGTGGCCCGCCGCGCTGCCGGAGCTCCGCACGGCCGTCCTCGCCTGGCAGGACCGGCTCGCCGCGGTCGCGCACCGGCTGCTGCGGGAGCTGCTCACCGCGCTCGGCGCGCCCGCCGACCACTTCGACGGCGCCTTCGCCGACCGCCCCCACCTGCACACCAAGCTGGTCCGCTACCCCGGCTCGGCACCCGCGGGGGACGGGCAGGGCGTGGGCGCGCACAAGGACTACGGCTTCCTGACGCTGCTCCTCCAGGACGAGGTGGGCGGCCTGCAGGTGCGGTCCGGCGACGGCTACCTGGACGTGCCGCCGCTGCCGGGGGCGTTCGTCGTCAACCTGGGCGAGCTGCTGGAGATCGCGACCGACGGGTACCTGTCGGCGACCGATCACCGGGTGGTGAGCCCTCCCGGCGCGGTGGAGCGGTTCTCCGTCCCGTTCTTCTACAACCCCCGGCTGGACGCGGTGATCGGGACGGTGCCCGGCGCGTACCTGGAGCACGCGCCGGGGATCGCCGAGGACCGCGCCAACCCGCTGCACGCGGAGTACGGCCGCAACGAGCTGAAGGGATGGCTGCGGGCCCACCCGGAGGTCGCCCGGCGCCACCACCCCGGGCTCGTGGCGGGCTGACCACCCGGCGGGAGCGGTCGCGGCGGCGGGCGGGGATCCTCCCTCCCGTCCGGCCGGGCGCGGGCGGGGTACGTGCGCCTCGCGCGTGCCGCCCGCGCTCCCGCGGCGCCGGTCAGTCCCCGGCGAGGGCGGCCAGCAGCTCGCTCTCGCGCCGTGGGTCCAGGCCCGCGCGGCGCGGGCGGTCCAGGCCCTCCTCCCGCTCCCAGCGCAGGGTGTCCGCCAGCAGTTCCGCGCGGGGCCGGTGGCGCAGGCCCGCCGCGCGCGCCGCGGAGCCGTCGCGGGTGGGCCAGCCCTCCGGGCCCGGTTCGGCCACCAGCCACATCGGCAGTGAGTCGGGGCCCGTGTACTGGCCCACCCCGTTCGCGAGGAGCCAGGCCGAGTCGGCCGCGACGAGCGGACCGGTGTGTCCCGCCGCCTGCCGGGACAGCCCGATCCACTCGCGGAGGGGCACGACGGGGCCGACCGCGTCGTACGTGCCGGTGGTGCCCGCCTCGGCGGCGTCGAGCAGCCATGCGGAGAGGTCCCGCACGTCGACGACCTGGGTCGGCAGGTCCGGGGTGCCGGGGACCAGCATCGGCCCGTGGGGGTCGCGTGCGGCGCGGGCCGCCCAGTAGCCGGAGCGGCCGGTGTGGTCGCCCGGGCCGCCGATGACTCCGGCGCGGGCGACGAGGAGCCGGTCGGCCGCGGCGTCCGCCGACGCCCGCTCGCAGGCGACCTTCGCCTCGCCGTACACCGACCGGTCGGCCTCGTCCCGGTCGATCGGGGCGAGGAGGGGGGTGGACTCGTCGGGGCCGGCCGCGTCGTGGGGGGCGTACGCGCTGATGGAGGAGACGTACGTCCAGTGCCGGGCCCTGCCGGCGAGCGCGGCGAGCGCCTCCCGCACGAACCCCGGCTGCCAGGACACCTCGACGACCGCGTCCCACGTGCGGTCGGGCAGAGCCGCGTACGCGGCGGGGTCGCGGCGGTCGGCGGGGACGAGCACCGCGCCGTCCGCGACCCGTCCGCTCTCGCCGCGCGCGAGGCAGGTCACACGGTGGCCGCGCGCGAGCGCCTGCCGGGACAACTCCCCGCCGAGCCAGGCCGTTCCGCCCAGTACCAGGATCTCCATCCCCCACCCAAGCGGGCCGGGTCCCGGCCGTCCAGGCCGTTCGCCGACGGCGCACCCGGGCCCGGCGGGGGCGGAGGCGGCGCCCCGGCGGGCCGGTCGTGACGCGCGCCGCGCCGAGGCGCGGGAATGCCGCCGCCCCGTGTGATCGTTGGTGTCCGCAGTAGCGACCATCGACGACGTGAGGATCGACCACTCGTGAGCAAGGCCCCCTCCCTGACCCTGAACAACGGTGTCGTGATGCCGCAGCTCGGCTTCGGCGTCTGGCAGGTGCCGGACGCCGAGGCGGTGGAGGCGGTGGGCACCGCCCTCGCGGCCGGCTACCGGAGCGTCGACACCGCCGCCGTGTACGAGAACGAGCGCGGCACCGGGCGGGCCGTCGCCGCCTCCGGGCTCCCCCGCGAGGAGGTGTTCGTCACCACGAAGCTGTGGAACAGCGAGCAGGGGTACGACTCGACGCTCCGCGCCTTCGACGCCTCCCTGGAGCGGCTCGGCCTCGACTACGTGGACCTGTACCTGATCCACTGGCCGGTGCCGGCGCGGGACGCGTACGTCGACACGTACAAGGCGTTCGAGAAGATCCTGGCGGACGGCCGCGCCCGCGCCATCGGCGTGTCCAACTTCCTGCCCGAGCACCTGGAGCGGCTGATGGACGCCACGTCCGTCGTGCCCGCGGTGAACCAGATCGAGCTGCACCCCTACCTCGCGCAGGAGGAGGCCCGCGCCTTCCACGCCCGGCACGGCATCGCGACCGAGGCGTGGTCGCCGCTGGGCCAGGGCCGCGGCCTGCTGGAGGCGCCGGCCGTCGTGGCCGTCGCCCGCAAGCACGGCCGCACCCCGGCACAGGCCGTGCTGCGGTGGCACCTCCAGCTCGGCAACGTGGTGATCCCCAAGTCCGTGACCGCGTCGCGGATCAGGGAGAACATCGACGTCTTCGGCTTCGAGCTCGACGCGGAGGACATGGCGGCGTTCGCGGCGCTCGACGAGGGCCGGCGGCTCGGACCGGACCCGGCGGTCTTCGGCGCCTGACGCGCGGCCGCGGGGCGCGGTCGCGGACCGCGCCCCTCGCCGTGCGGGGGCGGCCGGTCAGGCCTTGCGGTTCATGGGGCCCCAGGGCCCGCGCTGGCGCGCCACCTCCTCCTCCGCCTCGCGGATCACCGCCAGGTCGATCCAGCACACCGGCTCCACGTCGTCGAGCAGCGGCTCGTTGTCCGGGCCCCTGGCGACCTCGTGGCCGCGCAGGGCCCAGGGGCGCACGTCGCCGTCCCGTTCCTCGCGCAGGTGGCAGTAGTCGTACAGGCGGCGGGCCACCCACAGCCGTACGGAGCGGTCCTCCCACCAGCTCTCGACCTGCAGCGGGTTCGCCGACAGGCCGGGCATGGGGATCCCGGTGAGGTGGTCGACGCTGCGGGTGTCCTCCAAGTCCCGGGCGGGGCCCCGCGACCAGCGGACGAAGAGACTGCCGTGCCGCTCCACGAGGGCGGCCAGCTCCGCCAGGCTGCCGACGGTCGGCAGCTCCGTGACACCGTCGGGGGCCGTCGTGCGGGTCGGCACCGCTACGGTCTCGTCCATGTGGTTCACCCTTCTCGTCGTGCAAGGACCAAACGCCGCGTACCCACCCGTAACAGAATGACTCCACGGGACGTCCGGCGCAGGCCGGAGCGTCCCGTGGTCCTCCGGTCGCCTACCGGACGGGCGGCGGCGCCCGCCGGCCGCCCGGTTCCCCGGGGGCGGCGGGCGGAAGGTCACCTGCCGTCGACGGGGAGCCAGCCCGAGTAGGCCTCCGGCTGGTGGTACCTGCCGGTGTCGCCGTCGTAGCGCAGGGCGCGCAGGCGGACGCGGCCGGACTCGTCGTAGTCCTTCGCGCACTTCACCCAGCGGTTGTGGCCGGACTTGTTGCGGCACGCCTCGGGGCCGCGGCCGTGGTCGGTGTAGACGCCGCCGATCGCGGACATGCCGTCGGCGGCGGTGTCCAGGACCCAGACGACGTCGCCGTCGTGCTGGAAGCAGACCTTGGAGCCGTAGGTGGAGACGCACCAGCTGTCGGGCGGCAGGGAGGAGGACGCCATCGGGGTCCGGACGCCCGTCGCGGCCCCGTCCTCCTCGGTGCCCGGGGTGAGGGTCCACTCCGGGGTGTCGGTGACCGCGTCCCCGGCGGCGGCGGGGGTGGCGGCGAGCAGCAGGGCCGCGACGGCCGCGGCGGCGCCCGGCGCGGTCCGCCGGATGGCGCGGGGAGCTCGGGACGGGGTCGTACGCATGTGGAGATCCCTAGCGTGTCATGAGCGTCTCAAGGAAGTGGGGTGATCCTAACGTCGCGATCACCCGCCCGCATCGGAACGTTCCGGCCATCGGGCGGGCTCCGGGCCGGGGGCGGCCCGGAGCCGCGGGAGGCGGTCCGCCCCGGCCCGCGCGGCGCGTCCGGGGCCGCGGGACGGGCTGATGACCGGTGTGGCCGCGGCGACCGGCGGCTCCCTCCGCCTGGTCCGCACGGTGATGGAGGTCGCCGTGCTCGCGATCGGCTGGCTGCTCGGCGGCACCGTGGGCGTCGGGACGGTGCTGTACGCCCTGGCGGTCGGCCCGGTCACCCAGCTCTGCCTGCCCCGGTTCACCCGCACCGGCCCCGCCGACCGGGCCGGGGCGCGGCCGGGCGCCCCGGCGGCTTTGGACCGCGCCGGCTACGCCCCGGCGACGGGCCGGTAGACGCACACCCGGGCGCCGGTGGGGCCGGTGGTCTCGGAGACCGGTTCCAGCGTGCGCATCCGGCCGTTGCGGGGGAAGATCGACTTCCCGCCGCCGAGGATCACCGGCATGACCACCAGCCGGAGCTCGTCCACCAGGTCCTCGTCGAGCAGCGTCCGGACGAGTGTGGGGCTGCCCATGACGAGGAGGTCGCCGCCCGGCGCCGCGCGGAGTTCGCGGATGCGGGCGACGGCCTCGCCGCCCGGTATGCGGGAGGTGTTCTCCCACGTCAGGTCGTCGTCGCCGAGCGTTTCGGTCACGACGTACTTGCGCAGGGAGTTCATCCGGTCGGCGAAGGGGTCGCCGGCCCGGTCGGGCCAGGCGCCGGCCATCGCCCGCCATGTGCGGCGCCCCATCAGCAGCGCGTCGGCCTTCTCCAGCGCCTCGTCGAACGCGCCGCCCACGACCTCCGGGTCGAAGAAGGGGTGCGTCCAGCCCCCGTGGGCGAAGCCGCCGTCGGTGTCCTCCTCGGGACCTCCCGGGGCCTGCACCACGCCGTCGAGGCTGACGAACTCACTGATCACGATACGCATGGGACTCGTTCCTCCTGCTCACCACGGTGTACGGGAGGGAAGACCGCCGGGCCGCGGGAAAGTCACCGGCCCCGTCGCGCCGTACGCGGTGACATAGCTCACACCGCCGAACCGGGCGCCGTCCGGGAGCGCCCGCCGCGCCTCCGGGCCTCCCAGCCGCCCCTCGGCCCGGCGGGGAACCGGCTCGGGGCCGCGGCCCGGCCGCCGCGACGGCGGACGGCGAAGGGGACCGCGCGGTACGCGGTCCCCTCCGTACGGTCGCCGGTGCCCCGGCCCGGGCGGGCCGTCAGACGTCGCCCGGCCTGACACGACCGCGCCAGGCGCCGGACTCCCCGCCCCGCGTCTCGATGAACTCCTTGAAGCGGCGCATGTCGCCCTTGACGCGGCGGTCGATCGTGCCGGTCATGTCGGCGGCCTTCTCGGCGAGGCCGGTCGGCTCCACGTCCATCACCAGCTCCACGCGGGTGTGCGTGTCGTCCACGCGCTGGAAGCTGACGACGCCCTTCTGCTGGGTGTCGCCGCTCACCGTCCGCCAGGCGATGCGCTCGTCGGGGAGCTGGTCGATGATCTCGGTGTCGAACTCCCGCCGCACACCGCCGATCTTGGTCGTCCAGTGGTTGTGCCGGTCGTCGAGCTGCGTGACCTCCTCGACGCCCTCCATGAAGTTCGGGAACTCCTCGAACTGGGTCCACTGGTTGTACGCGGTGCGGACCGGCACCTCGACCTCGACGGTCTCCTTGACCTTGCCCATCAGTCGCTCCTTGCTCTCGTGACGGCGGCGCGGCGGGTGCCCGCCGCGCTCGGCACTCGTGGCCGGGTACCCGTCTGCGCCGGGACATGCACGCGCACCGGGGCGGCGTGCCCCGGCCGCCCGGGTGGCGCGGCTCCCGGCCCGGCGGTGCGGCCCGCGGCGGTGCCCCGTTCGGGGGCGGGGCCGTTACGGGCCCGCCCCGCGGGGTACCTCTGCGCGGACCGGACGGTTCCACGCTCAGGGGTGTCGCATGCAGATCGGGTACAAACTCGCCGCGGAGGCCTTCGCCCCGGGCGAGCTGGTGAGGCAGGCCGTCCTGGCCGAGGAGGCCGGGTTCGACTTCGTCGAGATCAGCGACCACTTCCACCCGTGGCTGGACAACCAGGGGCACTCCCCGTTCGCCTGGACCGTGCTCGGCGCGATCGCGGCGCGGACGAGCCGGATCGGGCTGGCCACCGGCGTGACGTGCCCGACGATGCGGTACCACCCGGCGGTGATCGCACAGGCCGCGGCGACGCTGGCGCTGCTGTCGGAGGGGCGGTTCGTGCTGGGCGTGGGATCGGGCGAGCGGCTGAACGAGCACGTCGTCGGCGAGGGCTACCCGGCGGTCGCCACCCGCCACGAGATGCTCCGCGAGGCGCTGGAGATCATCCGGTTGCTGTGGAGCGGCGGCTACCGCTCGTACGAGGGGAAGCACCTGCGGCTGGAGGACGCCCGCGTCTTCGACCTGCCCCCGACGCCGCCGCTCATCGCCGTGGCGGCGAGCGGGCCCGCCTCGACGCGGGTGGCGGCCGAGCTCGGGGACGCCCTGTTCGCCACGGAGGCCGACCCGGACGTCGTCCGCCGGTACCGGGAGGCGGGCGGCGACGGCCCCCGCTACGCGGAGGTCCCCGTGGCGTGGGCGCCCGACGAGCGGACCGCCGCGCGGGCGGCGCTGGAGACGTCGCGGTGGGCGGTGACCGGCTGGAAGGTGATGAGCGAGCTGCCGAACCCGGTGAACTTCGAGGCCGCCACGACCACCGTCCGCGAGGAGGACGTCCTGGACGCCTTCGCCTGCGGCGACGACCCGGAGCGGTACGTGGAGATGGCGCAGCGGTACGTCGACGCCGGGTTCGACCGGCTGGTCATGCAGAACGCGGGCCCCGACCCGGACGGCTTCGTCGACTTCCACCGCCGCGAACTCGACGCCCGGCTGCGCGGGCTCGAGCCGGGCGGCNNGGGGAAGNNCGCGGCGGTG
>NZ_CP095474.1:193156-215256 GCF_023614315.1 Streptomyces sudanensis
GNAGNCGACNAAGCCGTNNCGGGTNCNGCCCCTCGNNNGGCGNGGGCGGCGNCCNNCGCCGGGGCGACCGCTCCCGGCGCGGGACGGGGGCGGCGGCCGTCCGGGTGACAGAGTGGCCCCCGTGAACTCACCGAACGCCAAAGCCGACCTCCTCCGCTACCTGCAGTCCGCCCGCGACGCCCTGCTGTGGAAGCTCGAAGGGCTCTGCGAGTACGACGTCCGCCGCCCCGTGACGCCGACGGGCACCAACCTCCTGGGGCTGGTGAAGCACGCGGCCGGAGTGGAGCTGGGCTACCTCGGGGACGTCTTCGGGCGGCCCTCCGGGGAGCCGCTGCCCTGGCTGGAGGAGGGCGCCGAGCCCAACGCCGACATGTGGGCGACCGCCGGCGAGTCGCGTGCGTCCGTGGTGGGGCTCTACCGCCGGGCGTGGGCCCACGCGGACGCGACGATCGGCGCGCTGGAGCTGGACGCGGTCGGCACCGTGCCGTGGTGGCCGGACGGCCGGGACAAGGTGACGCTGCACCACGCCGTCGTGCGCGTGATCAGCGACACGTGCCGGCACGCCGGGCACGCCGACGTCGTACGGGAGCTCCTCGACGGCGCCGTCGGGACGAACGAGGGCGCCGGCGGCATGGTGTCGGACGACCCGGCGTGGTGGGAGGAGTACCGCGGCCGGCTGGAGCGCGCGGCCCGGGAGGCGGACCGCGGCGCCTGACCCCGGGCGCGCCGCGCGGTTCCGGACCCCGGCCGCGGGCGGGCCGGGGCNGGCCGCCGTCAGGTGAGGGAGGCGACGAGGAGGGAGGCGTCGTCCCGGAACAGGGCCAGGCCCCGGGCGGTGCTCCCGGTGCGCGCCGGGCCGTCGGGGACGAGGCGGGCGGCGGCGGCCAGGAGGGACGGCAGGTCGGGCGCCGCCGTCGTCAGGCCCTCCGCCGCCATGCGGCGCACGCCGTCCGCGCCGTGGCCGGGGATGGGCCGGTGGGCGACGACGGGCAGGCCGGCGGCGAGGGCCTGCGCGGCGGTCTGGCCGGCGGCGTTGTCGACCAGGAGGCGGGCGGAGGCCATCAGGGCGGGCAGGTCGTCGGTCCAGCCGAGCGCGACGGCGCCCGGGACGCGGGCGGCACGGCGGCGCAGGCGCTCGTCGCGGCCGCACAGGACGACCGGGCGCAGGCCGTGCCGGGCCAGGGCCCGGGCGGTGCGCGGCAGGTCGGTGCCGACGCCCCAGGCGCCCGCGGAGAGCAGGACGGTGGGNCNGGGCGGGTCGATGTGTATAAGAGGCAGGGGCCTGGGCGGCGGCGTGGAAGGCGGGCGGTACGACGGGGCCGGGCGCGGCGGTGCGGCGGCCGGTTCCGGCGCGGGCCGCTTCGGCGGCGCCGGGGCTGACGCACAGGTACAAGTCGTTGCCCGGGTGGAGCCAGCCGCGGTGGACGGCGAAGTCGGTGACGTACACGGCGCTGGGGACCTCCAGGGTGCCCCGCTGCCGCATGCGTCCGGTGACCTGCGCGGCGAGGTGGAAGGTGGAGACGACCACGTCGGGGCGGAACCGGGCGGTCAGGGCCCGCAGGGGGCGTTCGGCGAGCGCGGCCAGCGGCGAGGTGTCGGCGTGCGGGGCGGCGGGGCCGTCCGGGCGGGCCNGGGGGGGGGCGAGGAAGACGCGGTAGACCGCCGCGTAGAGCGGGGGGAGGCGGCGTACGGCGGTGCGGTAGAAGGCGCGCAGGGCGGGCCCGGTGCCGGGGGGCAGCAGCGCCAGGACGTCGTGGACGTGCGTGTGGTGGCCGCGGGCGCGGAGCCGGCGGGCGAGTTCGGCGGCGACGGCGTCGTGGCCCGCCCCCATGCCCGCGCTCAGGACCAGGCAGCGCCGCGTCATGTGGTCGCCCTCCGGTGGCGGGGTGCGGGTCCCTCCCATCGTGGGGGCGGGGTGCGGGCCGGGCGGCCCGNACCNNGCCTGTTCGGGTGGTTCGCGGGCCGGGCGGCCCGTCCGGCGGNGNGGTCCGGGGAGGAACCTGGGGTCCGGGGGTGCGGGCGCGCGAGTGCGGAGGTCTGGCATGGCGGGAACGGCACGGCCGGTCGTGCTCATCACGGGTGCGTCGTCGGGGATCGGGGAGGCGGTGGCCGGGCGGTTCGCCGCGGACGCCGGGCGGCGCTGGCGGCTGCTGCTGGCCGGCCGGGACCGGGAGCGGCTGGGCGAGGTGGCGCGCCGCACCGGCGGCGCGGAACTGCCGGGCGACCTGGCGGGTCTGGCGGGCGTCGAGGAGCTGGCCGCCCGGGCCCTGGAGCGGGAGGGCCGGGTCGACGTGCTGGTCGCGGCGGCCGGGCTGGGCTGGGCCGGGCCGCTCGCGCGGACGCCGCCGGAGGTCGTGGAGCGGCTGGTGGCGGTGAACCTGACGGGCGCGGTGCACCTGGTGCGGCTGCTGCTGCCGGGGATGGTGGAGCGCGGTGCGGGGCGGGTGGTGCTGGTCAGTTCGATGGCGGGCTGGGCGGGCGTGGCGAACGAGGCGGTGTACGCGGCGACGAAGGGCGGGCTGCTGGCGTTCGCGGAGAGCCTGCGCTACGAACTGGCGGGCACCCGGGTGGGGGTGACGGCGGTGCTGCCGGGCGCGGTGGACACGCCGTTCTTCGCGCGCCGCGGCGTCCCGTACCACCGCGGCTGGCCGCGGCCGGTGCCGGCGGGCCGGCTGGCGGACCTGGTGTGGCGGTCGGTGGTGCGCGGGCGGGACGAGGTGTTCGCCCCGGTGTGGCTGGCGGGTCCGGCCCGGCTGCGGGGCGGTGCGCCCGGGTTCTTCCGCGCCATGGCCAAGCGGTTCGGCTGAGCGCCGCGCGATGCTGGCCCTGTCGGTCTGCCTGGCGCTGCTGGCGGCGGTGGGCAACGCCGCGGCCTCGGTGCTGCAGCGGCGTGCCGCGGCCGACGCGGGCGCGGCGGGTGCGGCCGGCGGGTGGTGGCCGGGCCTGGTGCGGCGGCGGGTGTGGGTGTGGGGTGCGGCGCTGTTGGGCGTGTCGGGGCTGCTGCAGGCGCTGGCGCTGGCGACGGGGCCGCTGGCGGTCGTGCAGCCGGTGATGAGTACGGAACTGCTGTTCACGCTGGTCCTGGGCGGGCTGGTGTTCCGGCGGCGCCCCGACCGGCGCGCGTGGTGGGCGTTCGGGGCGATGGCGGCCGGGCTGGCCGCGTTCCTGGCCCTGGCGGAGCCGTCGGGCGGGCGGGCGACCGTGCCGGCGGCGGACTGGCTGCGGGCGGGGCTGGTGGTCGGGGCGGTCGCGGCGGGGCTGGTGGCCGTGGCGCCGCGGCTGCCGTCGGCGCCGCGGGCGGCGGTGCTGGGGACGGCGACGGCGATGGGGTTCTCCGGGACGGCGGCGCTGCTGAAGGACGCGCTGGGCCGGGCGCAGGAGGGGCCGGCCGCGGTGTTCGGGGGGTGGCAGGTGTACGCGGCGGTGGCGGTGGGGCTGGCGAGTTTCCTGCTGCTCCAGGTGACGTTCCGGGCGGGGACGCTGGCCGCGTCGCAGCCCGCGCTGACGCTGGGGGACGCGCTGCTGAGCGTGGTGCTNGGGGNGTGGCTGTTCGACGAGCGGGTGGTGGTGGGCGCCCGGGGGGTCTTCGAGGTGCTCGCCGTGGGGGTGCTGGTGGTGGCGTGCGTGGAGCTGGCACGCTCGCCGCTGGTGACCGGCGGCGACGGCAGGGACACCTGGTGAGCGCGCCAGGCGCGGCCGGGTGGCGCGTGGCGGCCCGGCGCGGTGCCCTGCGGGCNGGGGGGGTCGCGGTGGGGCTGGCGGGCTGGCACGTCGTGCCGGCCCGCCNGCGACGTGGCTGCCGGCACGACGTGCCANGGNCGCNGTNGNCGNGCGCNGGACGGCCAGGGGCGATCCGGTCGGGCGGGTGGCGCTGACGTTCGACGACGGGCCCGACCCGGTCACGACGCCGCTGTTCCTGCGGGCGCTGGAGCGGTTGTCGGTCCGGGCGACGTTCTTCGTGCTCGGCGAGCGGCTGGAGCGGGCGCCGGCGCTGGGGCGGCTGGTCGTGGCGGAGGGGCACGAACTGGCCGTCCACGGCTGGGGGCACGACCCGCCCTGGGTGCCGCGGCCGGTGCGGGACGTGCGGGAGGTGGCGCGGGCGGCGGCGCTGGTCGCGGACGTGGCGGGGTGCCGGCCGCTGTGGTACCGGCCGCCGTACGGGGTGCTGACGGGGGGCCGCTGGGCGGCGGCGCGGGCGGCGGGGCTCCGCCCGGTGCTGTGGTCGGCGTGGGGGCGCGACTGGACGGCGGAGGCGTCGCCCGCGAGCGTGCGGGCGGAGGTGGCGCGGGGGTTGCGGGGCGGCGCGACGGTGCTGCTGCACGACTCGGACGCGGTGTGCGCGCCCGGTTCCTGGCGGGCGGCGCTGGAGGCGCTGCCGGGGCTGGTCGCCGACTGCCGGGCGCGGGGGCTGGCGGTGGGCCGGCTCGACGGGCACGGTGTCGGGCCGCCCGGCGGGCGGCGCGCGGACCGGTGACGGCCGGTCAGGTACTGCCGCGGGGCGTCCCCGGCGCGCCGGCGCGCCAGGAGTGCGGGGCGGGGTGGGGGCGCCACCGGCGGTCCCAGTCGGCGCGGCGGACCCGGCGCCGGGGGTGCCCGGGGGTGTGCCCGCCGCCGTGGGCGAGGGCTCCGATGAGGGCGGTGACGGCGGCGAGTTCCGCTTCCGTGGGTGAACCGTGGACTATCCGCAGGTGGTGGTGCATCGGTCCAGTGTCCGACGGGAGCGCGGCCCGCGCATCCGCTGCCCGGCCGGCGGTGCGCGCCTGCCCCGCGGGGAGCGGGGGGTTCCGGCATCGGGGTGACGGCCGAACGGGTGGGAGACCGGGGCCCGGGCCCTTCCCCGTACGGGCGGGGCGCCGCCCGGCCGTCCTGCCGGCGTCCCCGGGTGGCCGCCTCGGCGCGCGGGACGGGCGCGGCTCGCACATCCTCGGAATGAACGCGAGCAGAACGCGACGAAAGGGCTCGACAGCATGGCCACGTTGTGCAGACCCGCGGTGTCCGTCCCCGAGCACGTGATCACCATGGAGGAGACGCTCGAGCTGGCCCGGACGATCCACGCGGACCACCCCCAGCTCCCCCTCGCCCTCCGGCTGATGGAGAACACCGGGGTCCGCAAGCGGCACATCCTCCGGCCCATCGAGGAGACGTTGAGGCACCCCGGCTTCGAGGAGCGCAACACCGTCTACGAGGAGGAGGCGAAGGCGCGGGTGCCCGCCGTGATACTGCGCGCCCTGGAGGACGCGGAGCTGCGCCCCGCCGACATCGACGTGATCATCTACGTGTCGTGCACGGGCTTCATGATGCCGTCGCTCACGGCGTGGCTGATCAACACCATGGGCTTCCGCAGCGACACCCGCCAGGTGCCCATCGCCCAGCTGGGCTGCGCGGCGGGCGGCGCGGCGATCAACCGCGCCCACGACTTCTGCAGCGCGTACCCGGACGCGAACGCGCTGATCGTGGCGTGCGAGTTCTGCTCGCTCTGCTACCAGCCCACCGACCTCGGTGTCGGGAACCTGCTGTCCAACGGGCTGTTCGGCGACGGGATCGCCGCCGCCGTCATGCGCGGCAGCGGCGGCACGGGCGTGGAGCTGGAGCGCAACGGTTCGTACCTGGTGCCGGAGACGGTCGACTGGATCGCCTACGACGTCCGGGCGACCGGGTTCCACTTCAAGCTGGACAAGCGGGTCCCGGGCACCATGGAACCGCTGGCCCCGGCGCTGAAGGAACTGGCGGGGCAGCACGGATGGGACGCCTCCGACCTGGACTTCTACATCATCCACGCCGGCGGGCCGCGCATCCTCGACGACCTGAGCACGTTCCTCGGGGTGCCTTCGGAGGCGTTCCGCTTCAGCCGCGCCACGCTCACCGAGTACGGCAACATCGCCAGCGCCGTCGTGCTGGACGCGCTGCGCCGGATGTTCGACGAGGGTGGGGCGCCGGAGGCCGCGCGGGGCCTGCTCGCCGGTTTCGGGCCGGGCATCACCGCGGAGATGTCCCTGGGCCGCTGGACGACGTCGGCCTCCTCCCCCGCCGCCGCCTCGGCGCGGGGGAGCGCGGCGACCGCCGTGACGCCGAGGGCGTTCGTCGACGCGTACGCGGACACCGAGGAGCCCGGCCGTGCTGGATGACACCACGACGACACCCGAGGCGGCCCGGGAGGGCGCCGCCGACGCCGGCCCGGCGCTGCCGCCGGTGCGGCACTGGCCGGCGCTCGACCTGTCCGGGGTGGACTTCGACCCGGTGCTGGCCCGGCTGATGGACGAGGGGCCGGTCACCCGCATCAAGCTGCCGAACGGGTCCGGCTGGGCCTGGCTGGTGACGCGGTACGACGACGTGCGGACGGTGACGAACGACCCCCGGTTCAGCCGGAAGCTGGTCGTGGAGAACGACGTCACCCGGCTGGCGCCGCACTTCATCCCCGTCGACGGGGCGGTCGGGTTCGAGGACCCGCCGGACCACACCCGGCTGCGCCGCGCGGTGGCGCCCGCGTTCACCACGCGGGGTGTGGAGCGGCTGCGCGACCGGGCCCGGGAGATGCTCGACGAGCTGGTCGAGGGCGTCCTGCGGGACGGGCCGCCGGCCGACTTCACGCAGCGGCTGCTCGGGCCGTTCCCGCTGGCCGTCGTGTGCGAGCTGATGGGTGTGCCGGCCCAGGACCGGCCGAGCATGCACGAGTGGACCAACCTCATCCTGTCGTCGGCGCAGGGCGCGGAGCGCAGCCAGCGCGCCAAGGAGGAGATGTGCGCCTACTTCGCCGAGGCGATGCGCGGGCGGCGCGGTACCGGCGGGGAGGACGTCATCGGGCTGCTGTCGGCCGCGGTGGAGGCCGGGGAGATCACCGAGTCGGAGTCGGTGGGCCTCGCGCTGCTCGTCCAGATCGGCGGCGAGGCGGTCACCAACAACACCGGGAACATGCTGTTCATCCTGCTGACCCGGCCGGACCTGATGGACCGGCTGCGCGCGGACCGGGAGGGCCGGCCGCGGGCGATCGAGGAGCTGCTGCGGTACATCCCGCACCGCAGCGCGGTCGGGCTGTCGCGGATCGCGCTGGAGGACGTGACGGTCTCCGGTGTGCGGATCCGCGCCGGTGACGCGGTGTACGTGTCGTACCTGGCGGCCAACCGCGACCCGGAGGTGTTCCCCGACCCGGAGCACATCGACTTCGACCGGGCGCCCAACCCGCACGTGGCGTTCGGGTACGGGCCGCACTTCTGCGTCGGCGCGATGCTGGCGCGGCTGGAGTCGGAGCTGCTGGTGGACGCGTTGGCGGACCGGTTCCCCGGGCTGCGCCTCGCGGTGCCGGCGCAGGAGGTCCCGTTCCGGCGCGGCGCGCTGATCCGGGGCCCGGAGTCGATGCCGGTGGTCTGGGGATGAGCGCGCACGCCGCGCCGGACGGGCTGCTGGTGCCGACCGGGCACGGCCGGACGCTCACCGCGCCCGCCCACCAGGTCACGTTCAAGGTCACGGGCGAGCACGCGCGGGCCGCGTCGAGCTTCGAGGTGGTCGTGCCGCCGGGCTTCGACGTGGGCGCCCATGTGCACGCCCACAGCGAGGAGTTGTTCTACCTGCTGGAGGGCGAGCTGGAGGTGCTCGCCTTCGAACCGCGGGTGCGGACGCGGGACGACTGGCGCCACTGGGAGTCCCCGGGCGGGCGGCGGACGGTGCGGGCCGAGCCCGGCACGGTGATCGTGGTGCCGCCGGGCTGCCCGCACGCGTTCGCGAACCGCACGGACGAGCCGGCGAGGATGTTCTTCCAGGCGTCCCCTCCCCCGGACCACGAGCGGTACTTCGAGGAGCTGCTGGAGATCCTCGACGGGGGCGGTCCCCCGGACCACGCGGCGATCGCGGCGCTGCGCGCCCGGTACGACATCGAGCAGCTGACGCCGATGCGGTACGGGGCGCCGGTGCGGTGAGGCGGGCCCGCCCCCTCCCGGTGCTCCGGACGGAGGGCTGGGCGGGGGCGGACGCGCACGGGCCCCGCCCCCGCCCGCGGGGGCGAGCCGGAGCCCGTCCGCCGCCGGGTCACGGGGTGGGCACCCTGCCTCCCCTGCGGGCGCGGGTCGCGCGGGTGAGGAGGGCCATGGCCGCTCCGAGGAGCAGGGCCACCAGGCCGGTGAGGACGTTGTTCCACACGCTGCGGGTGGTGTCGACGTTCCCGGCGACGAGCCACGGCGCGAGGATCGTGAACGCGCCGATGGCCACGGCGCACCAGGCCATGGCGTGGGTCCGCTCATACGCCGAGCCGAGGCCGCTCATGCACAGCGCGTAGGCGAGGCCGAGGATCAGGTTGCACACGGCGAGTGCCGTGAGCCCGCTGAATCCCGCTATCCAGGGCGACGCCGCCAGGTACACGCCGGTGAGGAAGGCCAGCGCCTCCAGGGCCTGCCCGCGCGGGGTGCTGGTGGCCCGTTCGAACCGGGCGCGCATCTCGGCGATGTCGGGGTGGTGCTCGATGGTCGGGTGAGTGGTCATGGTGGGCCCGCCTCCTGGAGGAGCTCTTATCTGCCCTTTATAGACATAACACCCCTTTTCGCCCGTTCAGGTCAACACGGAATTGACGCCCCCATGCGAGCGGACGGCGCGGACACCGGCCGCGCCACCGGCCGCCCGGCCGCCCGGTGGCGCGCGGCGGGGGCCGGAGGCGCGCGGCGGGGGCCGGAGGCGCGCGATGGAGGCCGGCGACACCCGCACACACCGCCGCGAAAGGAGCGCGGACCGCCGCGGACCGGCGGAGGACCGCACGGGACCGCGATCCCCCCGGCGGCGCGCGCCGGGGCCGCACCCGGGCGGCCCCGCGGGCCCGACGGGAAGCCGGACGCGTTTGTCACCACTGCATTTCGGACGTGTTGTGATTCACACACCGCACCGATTCCCTCATGGTTCACAGATGAACCAAATCGGCGACGCTACGTCAACCAGTAATGACAGCACGTCACCCATTCGACCGAAGATCTCGACTGCCCGTTTCAGGCCACCGCTTGAAAAGCCGACAGAACCTGAAAATCTCCCGTGAACGTGCATCGAAAGCCTCGGCGCGACAGTCTGTTCACACACCACGACCGAACCGGACATAAGGGAAAGGCATTCTCATGTCGCACAAGCGGACATCCGTACGGCGCACCGCGGTCCTCGGGATGATCACCGCTGCGGCGATGACCGCGCTGGCACCGGCCGCCACCGCCGCCCCGGAACGGGCGAGCACCGGCGCCTCGCGGCTCTACGCACCGAACGCGCTGGTCCTCACCGTGGCGGAGGGCGAGAAGGCCAGGACGGCGACGCCGCTCCGCGCGGTCACCCTCACCTGCGCCCCGACGCCCGGCGGGACCCACCCCGCGCCCGAGGAGGCCTGCGGCGAGCTGCACGCGGCGAATGGCGACTTCTCCGTCTTGCGTGGTGAGGAGGGACGCGCCTGCGTCAAGATCTACGACCCGCTCGTGGTCACCGCCGAGGGCGTCTGGGAGGGCAAGCGCGTCAGGTACGAGCGCACGTTCGGCAACTCCTGCCTCCTCCAGGCCGAGGGCGGCAGCGTCTTCTCCTTCTGACCCCCGTCCTCCGGACCGCTCCGGCGGCCCGCACGCCCTCCCGCCACGGGAGGGCCGTGCGGGCCGCCGCCGCGTACGGAGGGCGGGCCGTCCGACACGGGCGGGCGAAAACGGGCATACGTGAATACGGGCGCCGTCGCCGGCACCGGCCGTGGACCCCGCCCCCAACAGGACCGTGAGCCGTGGAACGTGAGCCATGGACGTGGAGAGCGCCGCCGACCAGTTGTACGGGCTGCCGCCCGCCGAGTTCACCGCCGCCCGGGAGCGGCTCGCCGCCCGGGCCCGCGCGGCGGGCGACCGCGCGCTGGCCGAGCGGATCCGGGCGCTGCGCCGCCCCACGCTGGCCGCGTGGGCGAGCAACCTGCTCGTACGCTCCCGGCCCGGCGAGGCCAGGTCGTTCACCGCCCTCGGCGACGAGCTGCGCCGGGCCCGCCGCGGCCCCGGCGGGGCACGGCCGGGCGGACCGGACCGCCGGCACCACGACCTGGTCGCCTCGCTGACGCGGGAGGCGCAGCGCCTGGCGGCCGAGTCCGGCCGGGAGATCGGGAGCGCCGTCCGCGAGCAGGTCGAGGCGACGCTGTGGGCGGCGCTCGCCGACCCGCGGGCCGCGGAGCGGTGGATGTCGGGCCGCCTCACCAGGGCGCTGGACGCCCCGGCCGCCCCTGGAGCGCCCCGGGCCGCCGGAGGCGGCGGACCGGGGCCTCCATCCCCGCCGCCCTCCTCTTCCGGCGGTACGGGGAGGCCCTCCGGCGCCGCGCGGGCACTCCGCCCGGCCGGGGGCACGGACGGCGGCGCGGCCGGCCCCGGGGGGGGCGCNCCNTNNCCGGGGGAGCCGGGTCCGGCCGTGGCCGCCCGGCGCGAGGCGGCGGCCCGGGAGATCGAGGTGCGCCACGCCCAGGACGCGCTGGAGGGCGCCGAACAGCGGGCGCACGAGGCGGACCTGCAGGTGGCGGAGTTGCTCGCGCGGCTGAGGGAGGCGCGGGCCCGCAAGGAGGCGGCGCACGGCGCCGTGCGCCAGGCCGAGGAGTGGGTCCGGGAGGCCGAGCGGGCCGCCCGCCGGGCCGCGCGGCACGCCCGGGAGGCCGGCGGTCCGCCCGAGCGGGGCGCGCGGGGCGAGCACCCGTAGAGCGGCCCGCGGCGGCGGGCGGGACACGCGGAGGCCGGGCGTACCCGGCGGCGGAGGCGCAGGGACCACGGGGCGTACGACGACGGGGGCGTACGGGGACGGGGAGCGTACGCGGCGGGCGGGCGGCGCGGGGCGCACGGGCGGCAGGGCGCCGTCCGCACCGACCCGGGTTCGGCCGGGCGGGGACGGGCGCGGCCGAGCGGGGACGGGCGTCCCCGCTCGGCCGGGCGGGGACGGGCGCGGCCGGGCGGGGACGGGCGCTGGCCGGCGGAGGGCGCAGGCGGCGCGGCAGCCCTCCCCTCCTTCCGAAGCCCCTCCCGAAGTCCCTCCCGAAAGGGCCGGAGGGGCGCCGCGGGAGCCGTGCGCCGTACCCCCGCCGGGGCGCCCGGAAGCCGCGTCCGCCGAGGGGGTGCGGACGGCCGTGGGCGCGCCGGCGCGGAGGCCGGCGCGCCCACGGCGACCGGGGTGCCGACCGGTGGACCGCCACCGGCCGGCGGGGCGTCAGCGGGAGGCGAGGAGCAGGCGGCACTCCGCCTCGTGCTCGCCGGGCACGTGCTGCGCCGACCGCACCTCGAAGATCCGGCCGAGCGCCTTCTCGACCTCCTCCAGCGCGTGCTGGCCGCCGGTCAGCAGCGCCTCGACCGGGGAGTCGAGCCGCGGCGCGCCGGCGGGTTCCCCGGAGCGGGCGGAGCTGTCGAACGTGGCCGTCCACACGGTCGGTTCGCGTCCGGAGGCGGGGCGGGGCGCCACGTCCTCGCATCCGGCGAAGACGTCGCTCAGCGCGCCGAAGACCGCCTCCGCCTCCGCGCGGCCGCAGTCGCTGAGCTGGACGGTGACGTCGCAGTCGGCGGAGTGCTCCTCCCCGCTCCGGTTCGCCGTGTCCTTTTCCGGGTCGCTTGCCATGGCGTCTCCACGTCCTTCCGTCGAACCCTGCGCCAGGAGTTCTCGCCTGCCGCCCCTGGCCTGCGCTTTCTTCCCTGTCTGTGGAAACGTGACGCGGTCCCGCCCGCATCTTCACTCATCCGTCCACACCCTCCGCTTCCACGCCCGGCCGTGTTCCCACGGGAACGCCGTCGGGAACATGCGCCGGGGCGGAGTTTCCCGTGATCTCGGACGCGTCGTCGCGCCGCGAAGGTCCGGCCCTGCCGGTGGCGCGGGTGTCTTCCGCGGGGCGGAGGGCAGCGCCCCAGGGCGTTCCCGCACGGGCGGCCCCTGGTGGAAGGCTCCCGACGAAGCCGAAGGCGCCATGTGGGCCGTCGCGCGGCCGGGTTCGGAAGGCAGGCTCCGCTCTGCCCTCCGAACCCGCTCGGAGGCCCTCCGCGGCAGCACTGTCGAAGCGGTTCCGGGGACGGTTCCCGCCCCGCCCGCATCCCGGTCCGCCCTTCGTGTCCCGCGACTGACGAACGAAGCGTTCCGGCCCCAGTCGCCGTGATCGCGCGGCCGGGCTCCCGGCGGCGGCCCCCCGCGCGGCGGTCGCGCCGAGTGCCCGCCCCTCTCGCACGGGCCGTTCCCCGTGGCGCGTCGCGAACCGCTCTCTCCGCCGACCTCTTCGCCGCGAAGGCGTCCGTCTGCTGCCCGGTCCGGTCGGCGCGCCGGACCGGACCGGCCCGCCACACCCCCTCGCCTCACTCGTCCGGATGAATGACCGGCAACCGCGTTGTAGACCGAACGGACCGGCTCGCAGTATCGACGGGCAGCGGCGGGCAAAGAGGCGTCACGGTCCACCGGAAGGTGGTCGACCGGCGTCTGATCGGGGGAACAATGGAGCGCGACGACCTGCTTCGCCACCGGATCGTCCGGGTCGACCGGGAGATCGACGACGACCTCGCCAACGGCGTCACGACGCAACTGCTCCGGCTGGCGGGCGAGGGCCCGGCGGACATCACGCTGTACGTCGATTCCGGAGGCGGATCGGTTCCCGCGGGGATGGCCATCCGCGACACGATGCGGTACGTCCCGTGCGACGTGTCCACCGTCGTGGGCGGTCTCGCCGCGGGGATGGGGCAGTACCTGCTTTCCGCGGGAGCCCGGGGCAAGCGCTATGCCGTGCCGTGGGCGCGGATTCTCCTGGCCGAGCCGTGGGGCAGGCCGCAGGCCGGGAGCGAGGAAGCCATGGAGCGCATGCTCGGGAAGATCGCCGGGGAGATCGCCGAGGACACCGGGCAGACCGTCGGACGGATCCGCGAGGACTGGGGGCCGGACGCCTGGTTCACCGCCGAGGAGGCCCGCGCGTACGGCCTCGTCGACCACGTCGCCGCCCTGGTGGGACCGAGGGCCGGGGAGACCGTGTCGTTGATCCGGTCCTGCCTTTCCCCCGAAGGGGGGACGAACGCGCCCCCGGGCTCCTGCGGGGTGGAACCGGAGACACGGCGCATGGCCATGGACGTACTGGAGGACATCCCCGCCTGGAGGCTGCGGCGAGGGGACTGGAACGCGGTCGGGCACGGTCTGGAGGCCATGAGGCGCTCGCTCGCGGCCGGGGACACCGCCGGTCTGCGGCGGGCCCTGGCGGATGTGGAGATGGCGGGCCCCCACCGCATCGTCGGCTTGGAGGACGCCGCTCTGCTGCCGCTTCCCGAGGAGTGCCGGGAACGGGTCGACGAACTGGTCCACGCTTTGGAGCCGGCGGCCCCGGCGGACCGGGCGGGTGGGCGGACCACCTCCGGCGGCGACGGTGCGAGCAGCGGTGCTGCAGGCTGAGGCCCTGGGCGTACACCTGTTCGCCCTCACTGGCGGAGCACACCGGGAAGGCGCCCTCGCCGTGCTGGCGGAGGTGTGGGGCAGGTGCGGCACCGTGCTGGGGATGACGGACCCGGTGGAGCGGACCGGGGTGGCGATGCAGCCGGAGGGTGGCTGGGAGTCGTTCCCCGGCACCGCTGTCACCGGGACGGCGGGACTGCTCGCGGCCAGGATGCGACCGGGACCGGGCGTGTGGCAGGCGGCCCTGCGACGGGAGCACGACGTGGTGTGCCTGTCGGTCATGCTGGCTCCGGCCGCCGAGGAGGGCCTGGGCTGGGGCGAGCTGGATGCGCGGTGGTCGGCAGTCCTGCCGGCCGGGCAGGCCACGGAGGAGTGTCTGCGGGGCAGGGGCGTACTGGGAGTGGCCAGGCTGTACCTCGCGCGGCTCGCCGAGCCGGGGGCCCGGCCCGCCCCGGAGCCCGACCGCCCACTGATGGCTGCGGTACGGGCCCGGACGCCGGCCGACCCCGCCGCGCCCGACGGCTGGCCGTACGGGGGCGTCACCGTCTCCCAGGGTTTCGCGGTGTGGGAGGTGTCCGCCGCCCGGGACGCGCGCCTGGAACGGCGGCTGGTCGTGGTCGCCGCCGAGGACCAGGACCGGGAGCTGACGGCCTGGGCCTGGACGACCCGGGCACGCGGGCTGCCGCTCCTGGGGAAGTACCTGTTGCACGCCGCCAGGCTCCGCTACCAGTTGTACGTGTGGTCCGCGGCCGGAAGCGCCGGGCGGTTGCGCGACGCCGTGGACGCGGCCGTCACCGAACTGCTGGAGCGGACCGCGGCCCCGTACGGCCCCGGCCGCGAGGCGGACCTGCTCCGGGCCACCCGCGCGCTGGTCGGCCTCCAGGCTCGGGAACGGGGCCTGGTCGACCGCTCGACCCGCAGCCGCGAGATGGCCCGCACCGTGGAGATCGCCGCTGCCAACCTCGCCGCCCTCGGCGGCCCTTCGCCCGGCGGTGCCCGTCCCGGTGGGCCGTTCGCCGACGACCACGCGCTGGCGGAGTGGTTCGGCAGGCGCCTGGACGACGAGGCCACTTATCTGGAGGCCGCGCTGCGCCGTTGCGAACAGGTCGGAGCCTTCACCGACCAGTTGCTCCAGCGCGCCGGGCAGCGCCGTCAGGAGACGGTCAACCTCGGTCTCACGGGGGCTGTCGGAGCGGTTCTGATGAGTCTCACCGCCATCCAGTCCCTGCAGTACACCGTCCCGCTGCCCGGCCCGGTCAAGCCTGCCGCCGTCACGTCCCTGGGCGCCCTCGCCCTGCTCGTCTCCCTCGTGGTGCTGCGCGTGGTGTCACCGGAGCGGCGCTGGACGGCGGTGCTGGTCGGGGCGGGAGCGGCGGCGCTGGGCGCGGCCCTCGCCTGGACGGCGATGTCCGCCGCGGGTGTCGCGGGGGCGGGCTGGACGTGGACGGGCGGGGGAACCGGAGCGGCCGCCGGGCTCACCGTCGCCGGCGTGGTGTCGCGCCGGGGCGGTCGAAGGTGAGGACCGGACCCCATGGCCGCGGAGAGGGATGCGGGGAAGGACGCCGATGAGTTACAGCGTTTCGTGGAACGGCGACGACCGGTCGAGGTGGTCGGCGAACAGGGAGCACCGGCCCTCCCGGCAGTCGGAACAGCCGCCCGGGCACCGGCCTGCGGCACGCCCGCCCGCAACCGCCACGTCGACCGCCCGAGAGCTCTTCCGACAGGGCATGGCCGCGCATGCCCGTTTCAGGGACAGCGGCGAACGCCGTCACCTCGACACGTGCATCGACCTTCTCGGCCGGGCCGTCTCCCGTTCCCTGCCCGACGGTCCCGGCCTGACCGCCTTCTCGAACAATCTGGGGGTGGCCCTGTTCGACCGGTACAAGCTCGGACAGAAGACGGCCGGGTCCGGACCCCACTCCGGCGATCTCGACCAGGCTCTCGAACACCTCCTGCGTGCCTACCGGAACTCGCCGCCCGACAGCCCCACCCGCGCGCGGGCCACGAGCGGCCTCTTCCACGCCTACGAGGCCCGCCTGGCCCGGTCCGAGCCCCTGCCCGGTGATCTGGAACGCCGCCTGCCCTCCTTCAGGTCGCTGCGCCGGGAGGTGGGGCGCACCCCGGGTGTCGCCGTTCAGGTACGGCTGCGGGCGGCTTACGAGAGCGGGCGTTCGGCAGCCGACACGCGGGGGCCGGCAGCCGGCTACCGGGATCTGGCCACCGCCGTCACCCTGCTGCCCAGGGCGCTGTGGGGCGCGCGCGAGGAGATGCTGGAGGTGCTCGCCGACCATCCCGGGCTGGCCTCGGAGGCGGCGGCGTGCGCCCTCGACGCGGGGGACACCGTCCGCGCCGTGCAGCTCCTGGAGCACGGGCGCGCCATCCTGTGGAAGCAGCACACACAGGCCCGGTCGCCCCGCGAGGAACTGTGGGAGAGGCGGCCCCGGTCGGCCCGGCTGCTGGACCGGTTGCACGTCATGCTGGAGCCGCGGATCCACGTCCCCGCGGGCTCCGCGGACTCGCGCGTCGTCTCGCAGGACGTGCGGATGGAGGGGCTGGCCGGCGACGGCAACCCGCTCGTCCGCGCGTACCACCTGCTGAGCTCCGGCCTGCGCGGCGGGGCCGCGGGCGACCCCCCGCTCAGCCGCTTCGAGCAGCAGTGGGAGCGACTGTCCCGGGAGGCCTGGTCCAACGACCCCGCCTTCACGGAACCGGACTACGACGCCCACCTCAAGCCCGCCGCGGACGAGGGTCCCATCGTCTACCTCAACGTCAGCCCGTGGCACTGCGATGCGGTGATCATCCGCCGGGAGCACCGCAAGCCCGTGCGCCTCCCGCTCCCCGACCTGACCGCCGACGCCTGCCGCGACCGGGCCGAGCGCTACACGGCCGCGATGAACGAACTCACCGGCACCGAACGGGAAGAGGCCGTCCGGGACGTGCTGGACTGGCTCTGGCGCACCGTCGCGGAACCCGTACTGGCCGCCCTGGACCTGCCGTCCGGCTCCTCACGCGTCTGGTGGGTGCCCACCGGCCCCCTCACCACCCTGCCGCTGCACGCCGCCGCGCCCCGGGACGCGTCGGACGGCGCCTCCCTGCTCGGCCTGGCCGTCTCCTCCTACGTACCGACCATGTACCGCCTCGTCACGGCCCGGCAGTCCCGCGACGATCCACGTGGCACTCCCGTCCACCACCGCCGCCTCCTCCTCGTCACCCCGGACACCGGACACCTTCCGGCCACCGCCCGCACCCACGCACGGCTGCGGCGCCTCTTCCCCCCGTACGCCCTCACCGTCCTCTCCGGCCCCGAGGCATGCCACGGCCGGGTCGGTGCCGCGCTCCAGGAGCACGCCTGGGTTCATTTCGACTGCCACGCCGTACAGGACCCCGGCGACCCCCTCCGCAGCCATCTCTCCCTCCACGACCGCCCGCTGACCGTCTCCGAGCTGGCGGACCTCCCCACGGCGCGGGCGGAGTTCGGCTTCCTCGCCGCGTGTGCCACCGCCGCCGGCGGCACCCTCGTCCTCGACGAGTGGATCCACCTCACCGCCGCCCTGATGCACTCCGAGTTCCAGACCGTCATCGGCACCCTGTGGCCCGTTCCCGACGGTCCCACCTCACGCATTGCCCAGGACGTCTACGGCCGGCTGTCCGGCGGCCCCGGCCCGTCCCCGTTCGACCCCACCAAGAGCGCCGCCGCCCTTCGCGACGCCCTCGTCGCGGAACGCTCCCGCCGCCCCGACCACCCCAGCGCCTGGGTCTCCTTCGTGCACTACGGCGTCTGAGGCCCGGTGGCCGGGCCCTGCCCGGGTGCCGGGGGCCGCGCGACGGGCACCCGTCTCCCCCGTACCCCCGTACCTCCACGGACGGCACCCGTGTGCCACTCCGTCGGCGGACGGACGCGGTGCGTGTTTGCGGGGACACATGCCTGGTACCGGGACCGGGCAGGCCGGGGCCGCCCCCAAGGCATCGACGAGAGGAACAGCCATGCCCGCAGGATCCGACTCCAAGCGCGAGCGGCAGTACGAGCACATCAAGGACAGCGCCCGCGACCGCGGCGAGAGCGAGAAGCGCGCCGAGGAGATCGCCGCGCGCACGGTCAACAAGGAGCGGGCGCGCAGCGGCGAGGCGAAGTCGTCGGGCGGGTCCTCCGGCAGGACGTCGGCGCGGGACACCTCCTCGTCGAAGCGCGGCGGGCAGCAGTCGCGGGGCGGTTCCGGTGGCGCGCGGAGCGGTTCCGGTGGCGCCACGTACGACGAGCTGTACGCCGAGGCCAAGAAGCGCGACATCCCCGGCCGGTCCTCGATGAACAAGGCGGAGCTGCAGCGCAAGCTCGGCAGGTGACCCGGCCGCCGCCGGCCGGGTCAGGCGGGGCCCCCGCCGAAGGGACTGCTCTCCAGGCGGGCGAGCAGGTCGGCGGGGTCGTCGTACAGGGCGGCCGCCCCCGCGTCGGTGAGGTCCGCGCGGGGGATGCCGCCGCACAGGAGGCCCACGCAGGTCACTCCGGCGCGGCTCCCGGCCTCCATGTCCCAGACGGTGTCCCCGACGAACACGGACCGGTCGGCCGGCGCGCCGGCCAGTTCCAGCGCGTGCCGCACCGGGTCCGGGGCGGGCTTGCCGTGCTCGGTGTCGCCGGCACTGGCGACGGCGGTGACGGCGTCGTCCGCGTCGATGGCGCGGCGCAGCGCGGCGAGTTCGGCGCCCCCGGCGGACGTGGCCAGGACGACGGTCCACCCCCGCCCGGCGAGGGTCCTCAGCAACCTGCCCGCCTCGGGGAACGCGGGCAGGCGGTCGGCGTAGGTGCCGTACAGGGTCTTGTGGGCGGCGCTGATCGCGGCGTCCCCGCCGCGGTCCCGGCCGGGGTCGAGGAGGTGCTCCACGAGGTCCTCGGCGCCCAGTCCGACGGCCCGGTGCACGGCGTGCATCGGCACCCGGTGGCCGGCCTGCCGGAACGCCTCCCACCAGGTGACGACGTGGAGGTGGTTGGTGTCGGCGAGGGTGCCGTCCACGTCGAACACGGCAGCGCGGTTCATGAAGGTCCTCTCTGTGGCCGTACGTCGGGCGCGGTCGGCGCCCGCGGTGCTCCTGCTTCCCCGCTTCACGCCCGTCAGCCCTCGACGCCCGTCGCGCCGTGGGGGGCGCCGACCGGCTTCGACTCCGGGGAGCCGCGCTGCCGCAGGTAGACGGAGAAGATCGCCATGGAGCCGATGGCGAGGAGTTCCGACTGCCAGTTCTGCAGGGTGCGGCCCCAGAAGTCGGAGGAGGCGAGGTACGCGGACCAGGGCAGCGGGTCCCGCAGTTCGCGCAGCCTCTCCTCGCCGTGGGCGGCGGCGCCGCTCAGGGACTGGACGTACCAGGAGCCGAGGAAGACGGCGCACATCCAGATGCCGAGGGAGCGCGAGTACAGGGCCCGGCGCAGGCCGTCCGCGCCCGCCCAGCGCGGGGAGTCGGGGGTGGCGTGGCGGCCCGTGCGCTGCTCCTCGTCGGACTCGGTCCCGGCCTTGTGCATCTCCTTGGACTCCGGGGAGCCGCGCTGGAGCAGCCACACCGTGCCGAAGAGGTAGAGGAAGAACTGCAGGTACTCGGACTGCCAGTTCTCGGTGACGGCGACGGCGAAGTCGGCCGACGCGAGGTAGCGGGCGAGGCCGACGGGTTCGGCGCCGAGGGCGCGCATCTCCTCGTCGTACCGCGCCCGCCCGGCGACCGCCTGGCAGCAGAGGGTGATCAGGAACCCCGTCCCGAAGGCGAGGGAGAGGCCGCTGTCCCGGGCGAAGCGGAGGAGGCGGTTCACCGGTGGGCCGCCCCGAGCGCGCCGAAGTAGGCGAGGCCGCAGACGAGGACGAGGGCGTACAGCGTGAACATGGTGCGCACGGCGGGTCAGTCCCCTTTCACCCGGCAGTCGTAGGGGCGGTCGGGGCGCGGGGCGCAGCCCGCCGCCCTGATCTTCCAGCCGCCCGGGAACCGGGTGGCGAAGTAGGTGTCGCGTTCCAGGACGACGCGGGCCTGGTGGCCGTACACGTCGGTGGTGCGGATCCGGCCGGGGGCGGGCAGGGCCGCGTCGCGGAGCCCGGCCTCGCAGGACGGGCCGGGGTCCCGGGCCAGTGCCTCGCGGGTCGCCGGGGCCAGGAGGCCGCAGGCGGCGGCGCGGCCGGCGCCCGCGGTGTGGCCGGCGAAGCGGACGGCGACCGCGGCGACGGCGGTGCGTTCGGCCTCGGGGGCGGAGCAGCCGGTGAGGGCGGCGGACGGGACGAGGAGCGCGAGGACGGCGGGGAGACGGCGCACGGGGATCCGCTCCTCTCGGTGCCCGGCCTCGCGGGACCCTCCCGGAGGTGCGGGTACGAGCATGGGGGCGCGGCGGCGGCCGGTCACGCCTCCACGGCGCGACACCCGGTGGGCTTCCTTCCGCTGCCGTACCGGAGGCGTGGGGCGCAGCGGCCCGGAGGGCGGTGCGCCCGGGCGGCTGGAGGACGCCGGAGCGGGTACCAGGGACGGGTCGGACGGACGACGGGAGGGTGAGGAAGATGCCTGGCCAGGAGCGTGAGAGCGCGGAGAACACGGGCGGTGTGCCCGGCTCGCCGGCAGTCGGGGGGTCAGCGGTGGAGCAGAGAGGGGACCGGTACGAGACGCCGAAGGAGCAGGCGGACCGCCGGTGGACCGAGCTGCTCCAGGAGATCCGGGTCGCGCAGACGGGGGTGCAGATCCTGTTCGGCTTCCTGCTGACGGTGGTCTTCGCGCCCCGCTTCGCCGACCTGTCGGACGTGAACCGCACGATCTACATCACGACGGTCGTCCTGGGCGCGACGGCGACGGGCGCCCTGATAGGCCCCGTGTCGCTCCACCGCCTGGTGTCGGGCCGCAGCATCAAGCCACAGACGGTGGTGTGGGCGTCGCGGATGACGTTCACGGGGCTGGTGCTGCTGCTGGCGACGATGGTGTCGTCGCTGTTCCTGATCCTGCGGGTGGCGACGCACGACGGCTACGTGCCGTGGCTGGTGTCGGGAGTGGCGCTGTGGTACCTGCTGTGGTGGTTCGTGCTGCCGCTGTGGGCCCGGCACCGCTACACGACGCGTGACTGAGGGCCCGCCAGGACCCGGTCGACGGTGTCGGCCTGGGCGGCGGGCTTGTCCGGGCGGTGCCGTACGACGCGGGCGAACCGGAGGGTGACCCCGGCCGGGTAGCGCGGGGAGCGCTGGAGGCCGTCGTAGGCGATCTCGACGACCAGTTCGGGCCGTACCCGGACGGTGGACCCGTCGTCGGAGACGGCCAGTTCGCGCAGCCGGTCGGTCTGCCAGCGCAGCATCGTGTCCGTGAGGCCCTTGAAGGTCTTGCCGAGCATCGCGAAGCCGCCGTCGGCGGTCCGGGCCCCGAGGTGGAGGTTGGACAGCAGCCCGGTGCGCCGGCCGTGCCCCCACTCGGCGGCGAGGACGACCAGGTCGAGGGTGTGGACCGGTTTCACCTTCAGCCAGGAGCGTCCCCGCCGTCCCGCGCCGTAGGGCGCGTCGAGCGCCTTGACGAGGACGCCTTCGTGGCCCCGGTCGAGGGTGTCGGCGAAGAACGCCTCGGCGGCGCGGCGCTGCCCCGGGTCGGCGGGGTCGGTGACCACGGTCCGCCGGACGCGCAGCTCCTCGGGGAGGAGGCGGGCGAGGCGGGCGTGCCGCTCCCGGCCCGGCAGGTCCAGCAGGACGGCGCCGTCCGCGGCGAGGACGTCGAAGAACACCGGTGACACGGGGCGGGCCGCCGCGGCCGCGGTCACGTCGGTGCGCGAGCCCACGCGGGAGGCGGTCTCCTGGAACGGGGCGGGCCGGCCCGAGGCGTCCAGCGCGATCACCTCGCCGTCCAGGACGAACTCGTCGCCGGGGACGTCGCGGGCGGCGGCGCGGACCTCCGGCAGCCGGTCGGTGATGTCGTCGAGGGAACGGGTGTAGATCCGCACCTCGTCGCCGGTGCGGTGCACCTGGACGCGGACGCCGTCGAGCTTCTCCTCCACGGCGCACGGCCCGAGCGCGGCGAGCGCGTCGGCGACGCTCGCCGCGGTGTGGGCGAGCATCGGCTGGACGGGCGTGCCGACGCGGAGCCGGAACCGCTCCAGTGCGGCCGGGCCCTCGGCGAGGAGGGCGGCGGCGACCCTCGGCAGGGACCCGTCGAGCATCACCGCGCGGCGTACGTCGGCGGCCGGGGCCCGGGCCGCGGCGGCGACGCCCTCCAGGGCCACGGCGTCCAGCGCCCCCTGCCGGATCTCGCCGGTGAGGAGCCGCAGGAGGAACCGCTGCTCGGGGGCGGTGGCGGCGGCCATGAGGCCGTGGACCAGGCGCCGCCGCTCCGCCTGGGAGCCGGGCCCCGCGACATCGGCGAGCGCGGTCAGCGCGGCGTCCGCGTCGGCGACGGTGAGGGTGGCGCGGTCCGCGGGCGCGACCGGTTCCCGCAGGGTGCTCCAGCCGACACCGATGCGGCCCTGGGGGATCCGGCCCGCGAGGTAGGCGATGACGAGGGGGACCTCCGCCGGCGGGGTCGCGGAGAACAGCTCCGCCAGTGCGGCGGTCTTGCGGGAGCGCGCCGGAGTGGCGGCGACCTGCTCGGACACGTCTGCGAGTCGGGCCAGGAGCATGCGGCCATCGTGCCCGCGGCCGGCGCCCCCCACACGCGGAGCGGCTCCCGACGGGTGGTCCGGCAGCCGGCGGACCGGGGGCGCGTGCCGCCTCGTTCGCGCCGGGAGTCCGGGCGCTCCCCTACAGGTACAA
>NZ_CP095474.1:215295-215884 GCF_023614315.1 Streptomyces sudanensis
TGAGTCCGGGCGGGGAGTCCGGGCCGGGGCCTCACACCAGGACGAAGCATCCCCGGCGTTCGAGTTCGGCCACTAGCGGCAGGGAGGGGTCGATCCCGTTCCACCGCAGGTCCAGCCTCTCCAGTGAGGGCAGGCGGGCGAGCCAGTCCGGAAGGCCGCCGAGGCGGTTGCCCCGCAGGTCGATCCGGCGGAGCAGCGGGAGGCGGGCCAGCGGCCGCGGCACCTCGGTCAGGGCGTTCTCGCGCAGGTCGAGGTGGCGGAGTTCGCGCAGTTCGGCGGCGGACGGCGGCAGGTGCGTGATCGCGTTCCCCCGGAGCCGGAGTTCCCGCAGGTGGCAAAGGTGGCCGAGCGAGTCAGGGAGCGTGGTGAGCCGGTTGTGCCCGAGGTCCAGGGTGGTCAGCCGGCGCAGCCGCCCGACCTCCGGCGGGAGGGAGGTGAGCGCGTTGCCCGCGAGGATCAGCACCCGCAGGTCGGTCCGCCGCCAGACCGGGTCGGGCACCTCCGTGAGCCCCGCGCGCCAGAAGTCCAGTGTGTGCTCCACGGCCCTCCCGCTCTCCACGGCCCTCCCGCTCTCCACGGCCCTCCCGCC
>NZ_CP095474.1:216047-217110 GCF_023614315.1 Streptomyces sudanensis
GGACGTCGGCGGGNGGGGGGGGGTCGCGCCGTTCCCGGCGCGCCTCCCCGCCGACGTCCCGCGGCCGGGTCGTCCGGGCGGTCGCTAGGCCGGTCCCCGGGTACCCGGACGGCGCGAGGCCACCGCCAGGTGCTCCCCGACGCGGTTGACCAGCAGCGTCATCTCGTACGCGACCTGGCCGACGTCCGCCTCGGCGGCGCTGAACACGCACAGGCAGCTGCCGTCGCCGGCGGCGGTGACGAAGAGCAGCGCGTCGTCGAACTCCACCATGGTCTGGCGCGCCTCCCCCGCGCGGAAGTGGCGCCCGGCACCCCGGGCGAGGCTGTGCAGACCCGACGCGACAGCGGCGAGGCGTTCGGCGTCCTCCCGGTCGAGGTCGCTGCTGGCGGCGGTGACGAGTCCGTCGTTCGACAGCACCAGGGCGTGACGTATGCGGGCGATGCGCTTGGTCAGATCGTCCAGGAGCCAGTCGAGTTCCTTGTCGAGTGCCATGCTTGGTCCTCCCCCTCCTCGTATGTCCCCGTTTCCCCCGTGTCCGCGTAAGCCTTACCCACCAAGGTGGGCGGAGCAAGCACTTCCCCGGTCATCGGGCGGCGGCACGGGCCGGCGCCGGGAATCCGTGGGGATCCTCCCGCCACCGGGGCACCCGGCCCACGTCGGACGTGACGGGACGGCGTACGGCGGGCCCGCCGCCCGCCGTACGGGAAGGTGGACCCCATGTTCAGCAGAGTGCGTGCGCTCCTCCCGCTCCCCCGGCGGGCACACCGGCAGGCGGAGGCCCGCGGGACCGGGACGGGCGGCCGGGACGGCGCCCCCGGGCGGCGGCCCAACCTCTTCGAGGCCGCGGCCGTCCACGTCGCCGCCTGCGTGGACGACGACGAGGACGCCATGGAGGAGGCGGCGGGGTGGGTGTCGCCGGAGGCGCTGTCGTTCGGCGTGCGGGAACTGGCCCGCCGCGCCGTCACGGCCCTCGCGCGGGAACGCGGCGGGCCGCCGGAGACGGTGGCCCGCGACCTGCTCGGGCTGCCGCCCGCCTGAGCGCCACCCNANCCCCAAACTGAAA
>NZ_CP095474.1:217121-217221 GCF_023614315.1 Streptomyces sudanensis
GCCGAGGGGTGCCGACCGGCCCGTACGGCGCCCTGCGGACGCGCCCCCGGGCCGTCACGGCCGGGCGGCGGGGTGCCGCCGCGGCCGGGTGGACGACCGG
>NZ_CP095474.1:217310-226070 GCF_023614315.1 Streptomyces sudanensis
GCCNCCCCCGTACCGCTCAGCCCGTGCGGCCCCCGCCACGGCCGCCCGGGGGCTCCCGGTGCCCCCGGCTCTCCGTGCGGACGCCGAGCGGGGCGTCCGACGTGCCGGGCCAGTTCCGGGTGGACAGCACCAGGCGGTAGCCGTCCGGGTCCTCGACGGTGACGCCCCAGCGGTCCCCGTAGGGATTGCGCGACGCGACGCGCCGTCCGCCGTGCTGTTCGAGGCGGGCCGGGAGGGCGTCGGGGACCGGCCCGCCGAGGTAGACGACCAGCAGGTCCTCCGGGGTCGGCCGCGGGGCGACGGCCGCCGCGGGGTCGCGCACCAGCTCCAGGTGCCAGCCGGCTCCCGGCCAGCCGACCATCAGCAGATCGTGGCCGCCCGGCGCGGCGCCGCCCCGGCTGCGCCAGAGTTCACCGAGTCCCAGGCCCAGGACCCAGAAGCGCTCCGCCGCGTCCAGGTCGGCGGAGGGGCGTGCGATGCGGATGTGCGCGGTGGCGTGTGGGTGCATGCCCCGAACCTACGGAGTCGGGGGCGTCGGCGCGTCGGGCGACGGGCGTAGGCATCGGGCCGTACCGCGTACGGGGCGAGGGGTCACGGGCGTAGGCCCCGCGCCGTACGCCGCCCGGCGCGGGGGCTGCGCCCGGGTTCAGCGGCCGATCTCGCGCCGCCCGGCCACCCGCCGCAGCCGGCGCCGCTGACCGGGGTCGAGGGCCAGGTACGCCAGGGCGGGCACGCCCACCACGACCAGCAGGGACATCCAGAAGCCGATCAGCGGCACCAGCAGCAGCCCGACGGCCACTCCCCCGATCACGATCTTCGTCCTCGTCGACATGTGCGTCCCCTTCCAGGTCGGCTACAGGGGGAACGCCGGGCGGCGCCGCGCGGTTCCGTACCCGCGCGGCCGGGGTCTCCGCACCCGGGCCCCACCGGCTCGGGAAGGCGGACCCTCGGCAGGCGGCAGGGTGCCGGCCCGGCCCGATCGTCCGGGCGGGCGGTATGCGGTGCGTCCGGGAGACCGGGCCGCGGGCGGTCAGGCGGGCGGGCCGCCGCCCCGCCTCACTCCAGGCCCATGTGCAGGCGCAGGACGAGTCGCCGGTCCGTCGCGCGGACCTCCACCAGATCGCACAGCTGGTGCATGATCCACACTCCCCGGCCGCCGGTCGGGGCGCAGGGGTCGGGGCGGCGGCGACCCGTGAGGGGGTTGTCCAGGCGGCCCCGGTCGCTGATCTCCGCGACGAGCCCGCCGTTCGCCCTCCACATGCGCAGGGTGCCCTCGCCGCCGCCGTGGCGCACCGAGTTGCTGACCGCCTCGCTGACGGCGAGGAGCCAGTCCGTGCGGCGCGCCGGCGACAGGCCGGCCGCCGCCGCCCAGTCGCCGGCCTCGTCACGCGTGGCCGCCAGGTCCCGCTCGCCGAACGGGACGACGACGGCGTCGGCCGGTTCGGGCAGCGGGACGTCGCAGTCGCGGCAGACGTCGTGCGGGTCGGTGTAGCGGGAGCTGGCGCGGTAGGCCCCCGGGGAGCCGACGACCGGGTGGGTGCGGTACGCCTGCGCCAGCACGTCCCCGGGCAGCGCCGTGTCGTAGGGGCACAGGATGCTGGCCCGGCGCCCCTGGAAGGCGAGGTTGATGAGCGCCTCGTGACGGGTCGCCTCCCACGTCTCCCCCGGTGTGCGGCCGACCCAGATCGGCTCCCCCACGATGGACACCGGCGTGGACGGGCCCCGGCGGTCGGCGAACTCCTGCAGCATCGACAGGATCCGCCCCGGGTTGCGCCCCGCCTCGGTCATGTCCACCCAGGTGACGTGCTCGCGGCCGTCGCCGAGGGCGTCCCGCAGCATCGGGAGCCGCCACCTGGGCACGGCGACCAGCACGGGCTGCCCGTCGTCGAGGGCGTCCCGCACGAAGGCCCCGAGGCCGTCGAGGTACTCCTGCGGCGTCCCGTAGAACAGCGCCGGGTGGAAGAAGGCGTCCTGCCGGCCGACTTCGCCGGCCGGTCGCGTCGAGGTCGTCATCGGTCCACGACCTCCACCACGGAGTCGAGTGCGGGGAACAGTTCCAGCAGCCGCCGCAGGGCCGGGGGCGGCTGCCGGACGCGCAGCGCCGGACCGCCGGGCTGCCCCGCGGCGGCGCCGGCCAGGGTGGCGAGGGAGGCCGCGTCCAGGTGGCGCAGGGCGGCGAGGTCCAGCTCCACCCGGTGCGCCGACGCGCCCCTGACGGCCGCGGCCGCGGCGGCCACGGCGCTCCTCGTGTCATACCCGGCCGAGCCGGACATCAGGAAGCCGGGGCGGTCGGTCAGCGGGGTCACCCTGAGCGTCGGCTCGGCGAGAAGGTCGCCCCGGTGGGCCGTGTGGGCGCCCGCCAGGAGGGCCACGTGGGCGTCGGGCAGCAGGCGGCGGTCGTAGAAGCACCAGGCCGTCAGCGGCCACTGCTCGAAGACCTCGTGGTGGACCCGCAGTTCGTACTCCAGGAGCCGGTCGGCGCCGGCCACGTCCCGCCCGCCCCAGGACATCTCGCCGATCGCCCGCAACCCCCGGTGGCCCTGCGCGGAGGCCGCCTCGATCGCGTCGTGCCACAGGCCGATCATCGCGTCCGGGTCGAACACGGCGCCGGTGAGGTAGGTCTGCACGGCGATCGACACGGAGAGCTGCCCGCGGGTGACGGCGGCCGCGGCGTCGATCCCGGCGTCGGTGAGCGTGCGCAGGACCCGCCCGGGCTCGGTGGTGTCCGCGAAGTACCGCACCTGCTCGCCCTGGTCCAGGCCGCTGCGGACGAAGCCGCAGAGGTGCTCCGCCCACTGCCGGTCGTCGGAGAAGACCACGCTGGAGTGGTGTCCCGTCGCCGGCGCCCGCGCGGGGAGAACGGCCGCTCCGGGAGCCATCACCATGCCGCTCCCCTCGTCCCGTCCGCTCCGGCCTGCCTTCCATGGAAACACACCGGACCACCCCGACCGCCCCGACGCACTCCCCCACAGCCTACTGTCCCCCGGGCGCAAGGGGGCCTTCCGGGCTCCTCCCGCACCCGCGGACCGCGTCCCCGCCGCCGGTGCGCGGGCCGGTGGCGGAAAGGGGCCGGGCGCGGGGCGCGGAAGCCGGCCGGTGCCCGGGCCGGAAGCCGGAACCCGGTGCGGGCGGGCGGCCGTCCCCGCCGCCGGCCCCGCGCGTACGGTCAGTCGGCCCGCGGGGGGCGTCCGGTCCGCAGCATCCGCAGCACCGCCCGCTCGACGGGGCCCTGCGTGGCGGGGACGCCGAACGCGCCCTCGGCGCCCAGGCGCGGCAGGGCGGCGGCGACCGTGACGCCCTCCTCGTACAGTTCGATCACCCGCGGGTTGATGTAGGAGGCCCGGCAGACCGCCGGGGTGTTGCCGAGGTACCCGGAGACCTCGCGGCACGCGCGGGCGATGGCGCGGCGCCGGGCGCTCTCGCTGCGGGCGACGGGCTGCGAGACGGCCAGCGCCACGGCGGCCATGACCGTGGCGTGCCAGGTGCGGAAGTCCTTGGCGGTGATCTCCAGGCCGGCGATCTCCTTCAGGTACGCGTTGACGTCGGCGCCGGTCACGTCGTGCCAGGAGGGCCGCTCCCAGTAGGCGAGGAGCCGGTCGCCGCCGCCCCGGCGGCGGAGCAGCGCGGTGAGGTTGCGGCAGACGGCGGGGTCGGCGACGGTCTGGACGATCTCCTTGCCGTGCTTGCCGGTGTACGTGAAGAGGACGGCGCCGCTCTGGCAGCGGGAGTGCTCGCGCAGCAGCGTGGTGAGGCCGTAGCTGCTGTTGAGTTCCGTGTAGCGGTCGCTGCCGATGCGGAAGAAGCCCAGGTCGAGCAGGCGCACGGCGGTGGCCAGGACCCGTTCCCGGGTCAGGCCGCGGCCGCTCAGGTGGCCCTCGACGGCCTCCCGCACGGCGGGCAGGACCTCGGCGACGTCGAGGACGTGCTCGTGCTTGGCCTGCTCCTGCTCGGCGCGGAACCGGGGGTGGTACAGGTACTGGCGGCGGCCGGCCGTGTCGGTGCCGACGGCCTGGAGGTGCCCGTTGGGGCGGGCGCAGATCCACACGTCGCGCCAGGCGGGCGGGATGACCAGGGCGCGGACGCGGTCCAGCTCGGCGGGGTCGCGCAGGGGCCGGCCCTGGGCGTCGAGGTAGCGGAAGCCGCGCCCGTGGCGGACGCGGGTGTAACCGGGGTCGACGGGACGACTGTGGTGGAAACGCAACCCGACCTCCGTGACGCGAGCTGCTCCGGCGGGATGGGCGGGGCCTCGGTGCGGCGGCCCGCCCGGGCGGAGGACTGCCCTGCGTGTACCCGCATACCGGGCCGTCCTCCACCCGGGCCCGTGCTCTTCTCCCGGCGGCGCCTTCCGGAGCGGTGCGGCGCGCCCGCGGTCCGGTACGCGGACGGCGGCGGGCCNGGGNCCTGCGCCCGGGCGGGGTGGTGCGCGCCGCCCGGGCGCCGCCGCCCCGCCGGGCGGGCCGGTCAGGTGGCGGAGCGGCCCTCCCGTGCCACGAGGGCGAAGGAGTGGCCCGCCGGATCGGCGTACAGGCGCACGTCGCGGGGCCCCGAGTTCTCCTTCGTGTCCACCGGCCGCGCCCCCAGGGCGACCGCCTCCCGCTCCGCCTCGTCCATGTCGGCCTCGGCGAGCAGGATGTGGAGGTGCGCCTGCTGCGAGTCGTCCGGACGCGGCCAGCTCGGCGGGGCGTACCCGTGGTCCCGCCGGATCGCCAGTTCCACGCCGTCGTGGCCGACGACCTCCACGAAGTCGGGGTCGGCGCCGCGCCGCACGTCGGCGCCGAGCAGGCCGGCGTAGAACTCCGCCAGCGCCTCGGGCTCGGAGCAGTCGAGGACCAGGACGCTTCTCTTCGATACCGTCATGGCCCCCTTCTGCCCCGCGCCCGCGCCGCGCACGCCCTCCGGGGGCGGGCACCGGAGGCCATCCGNGGNNGNGCNGANGNGGCCATCCGGGGGCGGGCACCGGAGGCCATCCGGGGGCGGGCACGTACGGAACGTCCGCTCCCGCACGTCGCGGCGCGGCGGCCCGCGCCCGCCCGGGGGCTCCCTCCGCCGCGCGGACCTGCGGCTCCACCTGCGCCTCGGCGGATGAAAACGGCACCGGCGGGCACCCGGCATGGCGAGAACGCCAGGCGGCACCGGGCCGCCGGCACGACCTTTCCAGGGAGCCGGTATGCCGAGCCTGCTGGACACCGGTCGGAGCGCCGGAGCACTGCTCCTCGCCCCGGGGGTCTACGCGCCGCAGTCCGACACGTTCCTCCTCCGGGACGCCATCGAACGGGAGGACCTGCCGCCCGGCGCGGAGGTCCTCGACGTGGGCACCGGGAGCGGGGCCCTCGCACTCGCCGCGGCGCGGCGCGGCGCCCGGGTGACCGCGGTCGACCGCTCGTGGCGCGCCGTGATCACGGCCCGGCTGCACGCGGCGGTCGCCCGGCAGCGGGTCCGCGTCCTCCACGGCGACCTGCTGGAGCCCGCCTCGGACCGCCGCTTCGACCTGATCGTGTGCAATCCGCCGTACGTCCCCTCGCCGCACGGGCGGCCGCCCCGGCGGGGCGCCGCCGTCGCCTGGGACGCGGGCCACGACGGCCGGGCGGTGCTCGACCGGGTCTGCGACGGCGCGGCCGACCTGCTGCGGCCCTCGGGCGCCCTGCTGCTGGTGCACTCGGCGCTGAGCGGTGTCGCGCCCACCATCGAGCGGCTGGAGCGGGCGGGGCTGGCGGCCGCCGTCGTCGAGCGCAGCTCCGTGCCCTTCGGCCCCGTACTGCGCTCGCGCTCCGACTGGCTGGAGCGCCGGGGTCTGATCGCCCCCGGCCAGGAGAAGGAAGAGCTGGTGATCATCCGTGCCCACCGACCCTGAGGAGCGCCCGGGCGCCGGCCCCTGCCGCGTCACGGTGACCAAGGAGGGGCCGCTGCTGCTCGACGGCCCGGTCGAGGTCGCCCTGGACGACGGGACCGTCGTGCGGTCCGACCGGTTCACCGTGGCGCTGTGCACCTGCCGCCGCAGCCGCGCCTACCCCTGGTGCGACACCAGCCACCGCCGACGTACGAAGAGGTGAAGCATGCAGGACCGGATCCCCCCGGTGGACGACGCCCTCCGGGGCGAGCTGCCGCCCGCGCGCGGAGAGGTGTCCGAGGGGGTGCTGACCGCCCTGCGCGGCCCGGTGGGCGGTCCGGTGCCCGGCCCCGCGGCCGTGCGCGGCGCCGACCCCCTGGGCGACGACCTCCAGCTGGCCCTCTACCTCTGCTACGAGCTGCACTACCAGGGCTTCCACGGCGTCGCCCCGGAATGGGAGTGGGACCCGGGGCTGCTCGCGCTGCGCCGGGCGGTGGAGGAGCGCTTCCTCGGCGAGCTGCGCGCCCGGACGGAGGGCCGGCCGGACGTGTACGACGCGCTCGACGAACTGCTCGTGGAGCCCGTCGACGGCGAGGGCGTCTCGCACTTCCTGCGGGACAAGGGCGAGCTGTGGCACCTGCGGGAGTACGCCGCCCAGCGCTCCCTGTACCACCTCAAGGAGGCCGATCCGCACGCGTGGGTCATCCCCCGGCTGCACGGGAGGGCCAAGGCGGCGTTCGTGGCCGTCGAGTACGACGAGTTCGGAGGGGGCCGGCCCGAGCGGATGCACGCGCGGCTCTTCGCCGACCTGATGACCGACCTGGGGCTCGACACCCGGTACGGCCGCTACCTCGACCACGCCCCCGCGGAGATGCTGGCGAACGTCACCCTCATGTCCCTCCTCGGCCTGCACCGCGCCCACCGGGGCGCCCTGGTGGGGCACTTCGCCACCGTCGAGGTGACCTCGTCGCCCGGGTCCCGCCGGCTCGCCGAGGCCATGCGCCGCACCGGGGCGGGCCCGGCGGCGGAGCACTTCTACGCCGAGCACGTGACGGCCGACGCGGTGCACGAGCAGATCGTCCGCCGGGACGTCATCGGCGGGCTGCTGGCCGACGAGCCCGGGCTCGCCCCCGACGTGGCCTTCGGCATCGCCGCCACCGTCCACCTGGAGGACCTCCTGGGCGAGCGCCTGCTGCGCTCCTGGTCCGAGGGCGCCACGAGCCTGAGGAAGCCCCTGTGACCCCGTGAGGCGGCGGTCCGCGACACGGCGGCCGGGGCGGGTGCGGCGCGTCCCGTGCCGGCCGCCCGCGGTCGGGGCCGGTACCGGGGAGAGCACCGTGGCCCGCCCCGGGGGTCCGGGACGGGCCACGGTGCCGGCTTTCGGGGCCGGCCTACCAGCGGTACCAGCGGCCGCGCCTGCCGCCGGCCCCCGCCGACCGCATGACGAAGCCCAGCAGCCACACCACCAGCACGACGACCGCGACCCACCACAGCGCTTCGAGCGCGAACCCCGCGCCGAACAGGAGCAGGATCAGAAGAAGGACGAGAAGAAGGGGAACCATGGTTATCAGCCTCCACCCCCCGTGTGCCCTGCCGTGACACGTGCACACGCGCGCCCCGCCCCGCGCCCGGGGCGCGGCGGCCGGCGCGCCGGTGCCCGTGCGCCTCATGTGCCCCGCGCGGCCGGCTCGGCCGCCCGTGGGGGGCTCCGCCTCCCCGGTAGGGTGGGCGGGCTCCGGATCGCCGGAGCCCGGTTCGACACGTCGTATGGGGTGGGGAAATGCCGAAGCACAGGTTGTCCAGGAAGAACCGTTACATCGCGCTGGCGGCGACGGGTGTCGCCGTCGTGGTCGGCGCCGGGGTCGCGGCGCAGACCTCGATGGCCGCCCCGGCGTGGCCGGCGCAGAAGACCTACACGGGCCGCGCGTTCGACACCTGCACGGCGCCCTCGCTCACCGCGATGAAGGCGTGGAAGCAGAACGCCTACTACGGCGGCGTCGCGGTCTACGTCGGCGGCAAGAACCGCGGCTGCGCCCAGCCGAACCTGACCAGGTCGTGGGTGAAGTCGGTCCACACGCTCGGCTGGCGGGTCATCCCCCTGTACGTCGGCGCCCAGCCGCCCTGCCAGAAGAGCAGGAACAAGGAGAGGTTCACCGCGGCCACCGCGGCCTCGGTCGGGGTGAGCAACGCCAACGACGCGGTCGCCAAGGCGTCGGCGCTCGGCATGCGGCCCGGCAGCCCGATCTACCTCAACATGGAGTCGTACGACATCACCGACAAGGCGTGCAACGACGCCACCCTCGCCTACGTGCGGTCCTTCACCAAGACCCTGCGCGCCAAGACCTACCGCGCCGGCCTCTACGGCTTCAGCAGCTCCAGCGCCAAGGCGATCGCCACCGCCAAGGACCGCACGGACCTGCCGGGGAACCTCTGGTACGCGCTGTGGAACGGCCGGGAGACCACCACCGCGGACTGGCCCTGGGACCCCAAGCTGTACACCGGCCACAGCCGCGGCCACCAGTACAAGGCCGAGAGCAGGGAGACCCGCCGCGGTCACACCCTCACCGTCGACCGCAACGCCTGGGACGCCCCGGTCGCCATCATCGGCTGACCCGCGGGCCGCGGGCCGGGCCGGCGCTCCGGCCGCGTGTCCCACCGGGCCGCCGCTCCGGCCGGGCCGCGCCCCGCCCCCGGCCGGAGCCCGCCCTCCGCCGTCCGGGGCAGTCGTCCGCGCGACGGCCGGCCGCCCGGGTCGCCCGATGGGACCAGGGGCACCGGCGGCGCCTGGCGCCGTCGGCCGCGACGTGGTCGGCTGGACCCCGCCCACCGCATCCGCGGGTGGGAGGGCGGCCGAAGTGCGTGTGTCGGGGGAACCGCGGCAAGGAGTGGGGCATGGACATCGACGGGGCGCCCGGGCCGGCCGGCGGGGGCGC
>NZ_CP095474.1:226075-237239 GCF_023614315.1 Streptomyces sudanensis
CGGCGGGNGTCGTCGGCAGCGTCAGTGGTGTAGAAGGGACGTGATCGTGGGCGGCGGGGCCTCCGGGCTGAGCCTGGCGCACCACCTGGCCCGCGCCGGGGGCGTCGCGGTCACCGTGGTGGAGGCGCCGGACGGCCCGCTGCGCCCCGCGGAACGCACCTGGTGCTACTGGGAGGAGGGGCCGGGCGAGTTCGGCGACGCGGTCGTCGCCTCCTGGTCCCGGCTGCGGGTGCACGGCCCGGACGGCGGCGCGGTCACCGTGGACCCGGCGCCGCTGCGCTACCGGATGCTGCGCTCGGGGCCCTTCGAGGCGCTGGTGCGCTCCGGCCTGGCCCGCCGGCCGGGGACGCGCCTCGTCCGCGCGACGGCGCACGAGGTGCGGGACGGGGCGGGCGGGGCGGAGGTGCGCTGCACCGCGCCCGGCGGCCGTCCGCTGGTCCTGCGGGCGCGGTACGCCTTCGACTCCCGGCCGCCGCGCCGGCTGCCGCCCGCCCGCACCACGCTCCTGCAGCACTTCCGCGGCTGGTTCGTGCGCACCGCCGCCCCGTGCTTCGACCCGGGCGTGGCGGACCTGATGGACTTCCGCGTCCCGCAGCCGCGCCACGGCCTCGCGTTCGGCTACGTGCTGCCGCTGGCGCCCGACCGGGCGCTCGTCGAGTACACGGAGTTCTCCCGCGCCCCGCTCGCCACCGCCGCGTACGAGGCGGCGCTGCGCCACTACACCGGCGAGGTCCTGCGGCTGGGCGCCCTGTCGGTGGAGTCGGCCGAGCAGGGGGTCATCCCCATGACCGACGCGCGTTTCCCCCGCCGCGTCGGGCGGGCCGTGTACCGCATCGGCGCGGCGGGCGGCGCGACCCGGCCGTCGACCGGCTACACCTTCGCCGCCGTGCAGCGGCAGAGCCGGCGGACGGCCCGCGCGCTGGCCGAGGGGGGCGAGATCGTGCCGCCCCCGCACGGCCGGCGGGCGCTCGCCGTGGACGCGGTGCTGCTGCGCGCGCTGGACACCGGCCGGGTGGACGGGCCGGAGTTCTTCACCGGCCTGTTCCGCCGCGTCCCGGCCGAGCGCCTGCTGCGCTTCCTCGACGGGGCGACCTCCCCGTGGGAGGAGTTCGGCATCGGCCTGCGCACCCCCGTCGGCCCCATGCTCCGCACCGCCGCCGAACTGCCCTTCCTGCGGCGCCGCACCCCCACCGGATCCGGAGAGGACCCCCTGTGACGCTCCTGCGGGACCACGACCTGACCGCCGCCTTCGACCACGCCGCCCGCTCCTACGACCTGCTGACGGCGGCCGACCCCGGGCACCGCGCCGGCCTGCGGCGCTCGGCGCGGCGCCTGCGGCTCCCGGACGAGGGGGCGGGGCTGCGCCTGCTGGACCTGGGGTGCGGCACCGGCGCCTCGACGCGGGCGCTGCTGGAGGCCGCCCCCCGGGCGGAGATCACGGCCGTCGACGCGTCGGCCGGCATGCTGCGCCGCGCCCTGGCCAAGCGGTGGCCGGGGAACGTGCGCTTCCGGCACCTGCGCGCCGAGGAGCTGGCCCCGGACCGTGCCGGGGAGCCGTACGACGCGGTGTTCGCCGCGTACCTCTTCCGCAACGTCTCCGACCCCGACGGCGTCCTCGCCTCGGTGCGCGGCGTGCTGCGGCCCGGCGGGCGCCTGGCGGTCCACGAGTACAGCCTCGGGGGGGCGGCACGGCACCGCGCGCTGTGGAACGCGGTCTGCCGGGGGGTGATCGTCCCGGCGGGGACGCTCACCGGGGACCGGGCCCTCTACCGCCACCTGTGGGGCAGCGTCCTCGCCTTCGACTCCGCGCCCGCCTTCGCGGCCCGGCTGGCGCGTGCGGGGTTCGACGGCGTGCGCACGCTGCCGGTCGCCGGCTGGCAGACGGGCGTGGTGCACACGTTCCTCGCCCGCGACGGGCGCCGCGACGACCGGGAGGGCGGCCGATGAGCGCGGCGGCGCGGCGGCGGGCGGCCGCACGCAGGGGCCGGGACCGGCGGGCGGAGGTGCTCCTGCCCGCGCCCGGGCGGGAGCGCCTGACCGGGGACCGGCCGGACGTCGCCGTGGTCGGCGGCGGCATCGCCGGGCTCGCCGCGGCGACGGCGCTCGCCGAACGCGGCGTGCGCGTCACCCTGTACGAGCGCGAGGAGACGCTCGGCGGGCGCGTCAGGGGGTGGCGCACCCGCCTGGCGGACGGCTCGGAGGCGACCATGAGCCGCGGCTTCCACGCCTTCTTCCGCCAGTACTACAACCTCCGCGGGCTGCTGCGGCGGACGGATCCGGGCCTGGACCGGCTCGTGCCGCTGCCCGACTACCCGCTGCGGCACCGCCGGGGCCTGACCGACGGGTTCGCGCGGGTCCCGCGCACGCCGCCGTGGAGCGCGCTCGGGTTCGCCGCGCTCAGCCCGACCTTCGGCTGGCGGGATCTCGCCGGGATGGCCCCGCGCGCGGCGCTGCCGCTGTTCGACGTGCGGGTGCCGGAGGTGTACGAGCGGTTCGACCGGGTGAGCGCGGCGGACCTCCTGGAGCGGATCCGGTTCCCCGAGGCCGCCCGCCACCTGGCGTTCGAGGTCTTCTCCCGCAGTTTCTTCGCCGACCCGCGCGGCCTGTCGGCCGCCGAGCTGATGGTGATGTTCCACATCTACTTCCTGGGGTCCTCCGAGGGGCTGCTGTTCGACGTGCCGGGCGAGCCGTACCCGCAGGCGCTGTGGGAGCCGCTGGGCGGGTACCTGGAGGGGCTCGGCGCCGACGTGCGCACCGGGACGCCGGTGCTCGCCGTGCGCCCGGACGGCGAGCACCTGGTGGTGGAGGCGGACGGGGGGAGCGGCCGGCACCGGGCGGTGGTGCTCGCCCTGGACTCCGGGGCCCTGCGCTCCCTGGTCGCGGCGTCCCCGGGGCTCGGCGGCGGCGCGTGGCGCGAGGACGTGGGGTCGCTGCGGGAGGCGCCGCCGTTCCTCGTGTCGCGGCTGTGGCTGGACCGGCCGGTGCGGCGGGACCGGCCGGGGTTCCTCGGCACCAGCGGCTACGGCGGCCTGGACAACGTCAGCGTCCTGGAGCGCTGGGAGGGGGAGGCGGCGCGCTGGGCCGCGCGGACCGGTGGGTCGGTGGTGGAGCTGCACGCGTACGCCGTCGACCCGGGTGCCGAGCGGAAGGACGTGCAGGACCGGCTGGTGGAGCAGTTGCACGAGGTGTACCCGGAGACGCGGGACGCGCGGGCCGTCGACGCGCGGCACGAGTGGCGGGCGGACTGCCCGATGTTCCCCGTCGGCTCCCACCACCGGCGTCCGGCCGTCCGCACGGGCGACCCGCGGGTCGTGGCGGCGGGCGACGCGGTCCGCTGCGACCTGCCGGTCGCCCTGATGGAGCGTGCCGCGACGACGGGTTTCCTCGCCGCCAACGCGCTCCTGGCCGGTTGGGGCGTGCGGGGCCAGGTCCTGTGGACCGTGCCCCGCACGGGCCGGACCGCCGCGCTGCGGGCCCTCGCCGCACTGGTGGGGGACGGCTGACCGCCGGTCAGCCGGGGAAGCGGCCGTCGGCGCGCAGCTCCCGGCGCCGCTCGGCGTAGGCGAGGTCGTCGCGCCACAGCCGGCCGGCCGCCCGGCGCATCAGCGGGCGCAGCAGCGGGGCGGCGGCCCGGGCCATCGCGAAGCCGCGCCGGTCGGACGCGGCGACGACCGCCTCCACGACGGCGGTCGTCGGGCGGGGCGAGCCGGGGGCGGTGAGCGGGGTGGCGTGCGTCTCCACCACCGAGCCCGCCCCCTCNCCCCTCGGTGATGCGCATGACGACGGTGCGCGGCCCGGGCGCGGTGAACTCCGCGCGCACGGGGACGACGAGCCGTCCCGCCACGCGGAACGCCACCTCCACCGCGAACGCGTCCCGCGCGCCCCCGTCCGGCTCGCCCAGGACGCGCAGGCCGACGAACGAGTACGGGTGGAACCACGAGCCGTGCCACGGGTCCAGCCGGTTGGCGACCACGTCCTGCGGTTCGCACCGCCCCACCGCCGTGAACACGGCGTCGACCGCGCCGCCCGGCTCGGGGCGCTCCGGGACCGCGGGGCGCTCCAGCGGTTCCTCCCCGCCCGCCGCGTCCAGGCGGACCCACACCAGCACCCCGTCGTCGTACGCGGGGAACGGCTCCCACCCGGCGAAGGGCCCGCCGTCCAGGGCCAGCCCGTGCCAGTGGCAGCGCAGCGTCCCGCAGACGACCCGGCTGTCGCGCAGCGGGGCGCCCAGGTGCGGGCAGGCGCCCGGCCCCGCCCGCAGCGCGCCGTCCCGCGCCCGCCACAGGACGACCTCCGTGCCGGCCACCGTCCTGCCGTACGGGCGGCCGGCGGCCACGTCCCGCGAGGCGCCGACGACGAACCAGTTGCCCGACGGCCTCGCGGACGCCCGCCGCAGCGCGTCGGCGATCAGGGCGGGCCTCGCCTCCCGCCAGGTGGGGGGCTGCCGGTCCCAGCAGGGGGCCCGGCGGATCCTCAGCGGAGGGGTCCAGCCGCTGCCGCCCCCGGTCGCTCTCATCGGACGTGTTCCTTCCGCTCCGTCGTTCCGGCGGGCGCGGGCCGTACCGCGCGGGCGCGCACCCGGGCGCCCAGGACGTGCGCGAGCCCCACTGCCGCGACGGCGGCCCGGCGCCGCCGCGGCACCGCCGAGCGGTGGTGCAGCACGGCGTAGCCGTCGTCGGCGACCGCGTCGAGGATGCCGCCGTACAGGGTGCGGGCCACGCCGATGCAGGGCCTCACCCGGGGGTCGAGCATGGCGATGCCCGGCTCCGCCTCCCGGTACGCGTCCCGGGCGAGGTGTTCCGCGGCGACGAGCGCGGCGCGGATGCGGGGGTCACGGCGCCCGGTGCGGCGGCTCCACTCCAGCAGGGGGCGGTCCACGCCGTGCGCGGCGAGCAGGTCGGCCGGGAGGTAGACCCGGCCGCGGTCCAGGTCCTCGCCCACGTCGCGCAGGAAGTTGGTGAGCTGGAACGCCACGCCGAGGGCCGCCGCGTGCGGCGCGGCCTCCTCGCGGGGGACGACCGTGCCGAGCACCGGCAGCATCTGCAGCCCGATCACGGCCGCCGAGCCGTGCATGTAGGCGCGCAGGTCCGCGTACGTGGGGTAGTCCGTGACGCTGAGGTCGCTGCGCATGGAGGCCATGAAGTCGGCGAACAGCCGGTGGTCGATCGCGTACCGGTCGGCGGTGTCCGCCACCGCCCGCACCACCGGGTCGCCGCCGCCGGTGCCGCGCAGTCCGTCCGCCAGGTCGTCCTCCAGGGCGCGCAGCCGCCGGTCGCGTTCCTCCGGTGCCAGCCTGCGGGCCAGGTCGTCGACGATGTCGTCCGCCCAGCGGGCGAAGCCGTAGAGCGCGTGCACGGCGGGCCGGCGCTCGACGGGGAGCAGCCGGGTGGCGAGGAAGTACGTCCGGCCGTGCCGGGCGTTGAGGCGGCGGCACCAGGTGTACGCGGCGCGCAGGCGGGGGTCGGCGACCCCCGCGGCGTCCAGTTCGCGGCGGGTCACCGGGCGCCTCCTCGCCGGGCGGACGCGGCGGCGCGGGCGGGCCGGGCGGCGCCGGTGATCCGGGCGGCGGCGAGCTTGCCGCTGACGAGGACCGTGGGGACGCCCACGCCGGGGGTCGTCCCGCAGCCGGCGAGGACGACGTTCTCCCAGTCGCGCACCAGGTTGCGCGGCCGGAACGGGCCCGTCTGCGCGAAGGTGTGGGACACGGAGAACGGGGTGCCCGCCGCGTGGCCCTGCGCCGCCCAGTCCATCGGGGTGACGAGCAGTTCCCGCTCGACGGAGGCGGCGAACCCGTCCAGTCCCCGGCGTTCCAGTTCGGCCACGAGGTCGTCCCGGTAGCGGGGGCCGAGGTCGCGCCAGGAGGCGGGCGCCGGGCCGGTCGCCGTGTTGGGGCAGGGCGCCAGGACGTAGTGGAGGTGGCGCCCCTCGGGGGCGAGGGACGGGTCGTGGGTCGTGGGCCGGGTGATCAGCAGCGACGGGTCGCTCATCAGGCTCCCCCGGCGCGTCAGCTCGTCGAAGGTGTCCTCCCACGCCTCGCCGAAGGAGATCGTGTGGTGGGCGAGCGACGGCCAGGTGCGGCGGGTGCCGGCGTGGAGGACGACGGCGGACGGGGAGTGCCGCAGCCGCACCGGCCTGCGGGGCGCCCGGCCCAGCAGCCGGTGGGCCACGGGCAGGTCGGGGGTGAGGACGACCGCGTCGCAGGCGATCCGCTCCCCCGTCGACAGGTGGACCGCGCGGACCCGGCCCGCCCCGCGCTCCAGCCGCGTCACCTCCGCCGACCAGCACAGCCGCGCCCCCGCCTCGCCCGCCGCGTCGGCCATGGCCCGCGGGAGGGCGTGGACGCCGCCGCGCGGGAAGTACACGCCGGCCACGGTGTCCATGTAGGCGATGACCGCGTACGCGGCGAGGGCCCGCGCGGGGGCCACCCCGGCGTACAGGGCCTGGAAGGAGAAGACCCTCCGCAGGCGCCGGTCGGTCAGGAAGGCGCCGATGCGCGGCGCCAGCCGGCCGAAGCCGCCCATCGCCGCGAGCCGCGCGAGGTCCGGGTGGAGCAGTTGGAAGGGGGAGTCGAAGTTCGCGTCGATGAACCGGCCCATCTGCACCCGGTACAGGCGTTCCAGCCAGCTCCTGAGTCTGCGGTAGCCCTCGGCGTCGGCGGGCCCGGCGAACCGCCGCACCTCCGCCTCCATGGCGTCGGCGTCGGTGTGGACGTCGAGGGCGGAGCCGTCCGCGAAGCGCGCCCGGTACGCCGGGTGCAGCGGCACCAGCTCCACCCGGCGGTGCAGGCTGTCGCCGACGGCGGCGAACGCCTCGTCGGCCAGTTCCGGCATGGTGAACACGGTGGGGCCGGTGTCGGCGCGGTACCCGCCGAACTCCGCCCGGCCCGCCCGGCCGCCCGGTCCGGGGTCCCGTTCGACCACGGTCACCCGCCGGCCCGCGCCGAGCAGGTGGAGGGCGGCGGCGAGGCCGGAGAGCCCCGCCCCGACCACGACGACGTGGTCGGTCGGTCCGGACACGGTCCTCACGCGTCCTCCCCGGCGCGTCCCGGGGCGGTGCCCGCCGCGACCTCCACCGAGGCGGCGAACTCCTCCCGGAGGGAGCGGTCCGCGCCGGTCCGGGCGAAGTGGCGGACGCTCGCGTCCGCCAGCTCGGCGATCTTCGCCTCGACCGCCGTGCGGGCCCCGGTCCGCTCCATCGCGGCGCGCATCCGGGCGACCTCCTCGTCGGTGGGTGGTGGCCCCTCGGGTCGCAGGACCTCGATCGCCTCCTCGTCGCCGGACGACTCCGCGAGGGAGGAGGCCACGGCGAAGAGGTAGGTCGGCCGGCGTCCGCGCAGGTCCTCGCCGGCCGGTTTGCCCGTGGCGGCGGGCTGCCCGAAGGCCCCGAGGAGGTCGTCGCGGAGCTGGAAGGCGAGCCCCGCGCACCGTCCGGCGGAGTGGAGCGCGTCCAGGGTGTCCGTGTCGCCGCCGGCCAGGGCCGCTCCCAGGGCGAGGGGGCGTTCGACGGTGTAGAGCGCGCTCTTGAGCGTGGCGATGGCGAGGGCCTCGTCCGCGTCGGACGCGGCGGTCGCCTGGGCGTGGACGTCGCGGTACTGCCCCGCGACCATCTCGCCGCGCATGGCCCGCCACTCGGCCAGGAGGGCCGCCGCGTGGGGGGTGCCCAGCGCCGTCTCGGCGAGCAGGTCGTCCGCCCAGGCCAGGGCCAGGTCGCCGGCGAGGACGGCGGCGGCGGTGGAGAAGTGCTCCGGTGTGCCCCTCATGCGGCCCGCATGGTGCAGGAGGGCGAAGTCCGCCTGGACGGACGGCGCCCCCCGGCGCGTCGGCGACCTGTCCATGACGTCGTCGTGTATGAGGGCGCACGCCTGGACGAGTTCGAGGGCGGCGCCCACCCGCAGTACGGTCCGCGGGTCGCCGGTCCCGCCGGCCGCGCGCCAGCCGCACCACGCGAAGGCGGCGCGCAGGCGCTTCCCTCGCCGCAGGGTGAACGCGGCGACGCGGTCGGCGACGTCGCGGGCGTAGACCCGGTCCACCTCGCGCGCCTCGCGCACCCGGGCGTCGAGGTGTTCGGCGAGGACCGCCTCGACGGCCGCGACGGCGTCGCGCGCCGTGCACGGCGCGTCGCCCCGCCCGATCCGGCCGCCGCCGCAGGCCGTGTCCGTCCGCGTACCGGGCATGCCCGTCCCCTTCGTTCTCCGGTCCCTGTCGTCCGTGCTTCCGTCTCGGCCCCCGGCACGGATGCGCTTATCCCTGCCCCGTACCGGGCCCGGCGGAGGGCGGCTCACCGGTACGGCCCACAGGCGGGGGCACCCGGGCGGCCCCGCGCTCAGTGCCCGGGAGCGGCGGGGCCTGGGTGTCGGCGCGGCCGCCCGCGCCGAGGAGGCCCGTCGGCTCGAACCGCCGCTCGGCGGCGAGGCGCGGCAGCCGGTGGCGGGAGAAGGCCGTGACCACGGCCGGCAGGGCCGCCCGGACGGGCTGGACCGCGCGGAGCCACGGCGGGACGTAGACGGCGGGCCGGCGGTGTTCGACCGCCCGCACCAGCCGCGCGGCGACGTGGGGGGCGGGGAGCACGCCGCGGGCGGGCGGCGGCAGGTGGCCGCGCAGTTCGCGCAGCACCGGGCGGGTGCCGGCGTCGCGGATCATGTCGGTGTCGGTCCAGTTGACGTAGGCGAGGCCCACGCCGACGCCGCGGTGGGCGACCTCGGCGCGCAGGGAGTGCGCGAACGCCTCGACGCCGGCCTTGGAAGCGCAGTACGCGCTCATCATCGGTACGGCGCCGATCGACGCCAGGGACGCGACCTGGAGGAAGTAGCCGCGGGTCGCGAAGAGGGCCGGGAGGTACGAGCGGGCCGTGGTGGCGCTGCCCACCAGGTTCACCTCGACGATCCTGCGCCACACGGCGGGGTCGGACTCCGCGAAGGGCCCGCCCTCCGCCACGCCCGCGTTGGCGACGACCACGGAGGGCGGGCCGAGCCGCGCGGCCACCTCGGCGGCGACCCGCGCCATGCGCGCGTCGTCGGTGACATCGGCCTCCCAGCACTCCGCCCGGGTCGGCAGCCGCTCCCGCAGCCGGGCGAGGGCGTCCCCCTCGTGCCCCACCAGGGCCACCGCGGCGCCCCGCTCGGCCAGCCGGAGGGCGATCGCCTCCCCGATGCCCCGCGCCGCGCCGGTCACGACGGCCGTGCGGCCGTGCAGCGGACTCGTCCGCGCCGCCATGGAACCACCTCCTCCGGTACCGGGCGCCTCCCGCCCGCCGCGTCGGGCGCACCCCGCCCGTCCGGCCCGTCCGGCCGCCGGCGGGGCGGGGGCAGACGCCGGTCGTGGTTCCGCGTACCCCGGAGCGGGCGGGGGACGCCCGGACGTCACCCCGGCGCGCCCCGGCGCACCCGCCGGGCGGTCCCGTCGCACCTCCCGCGGCCTGCGGGGAACCGCCGGACGGCTCGACGCGCGGGAGGGGACCACCGCGTCCGGCCGGAGGCCCGGCCTCCGGATCCCCACGGCCCCCGGAACCCCCGCTTCCTCCCGAAGCCCTCCGAAGGCCCGCGGTCTTCCGGCCGGGAGACGGGGTACGCGTACCGTCCGCACGCCTGTCCGCCCGTCCGTCCGTTCGCCCGTCCGGACGTGCCGGAGTCGGGCCCCGCAGGGTGTCAACTCCCTTCCGTGCCGCGGGCCTTGGCGGCTCTTCCCTCTTCCGGCGGACGCGCCCGGCAGGCATGGGGACCGGTTCACGGGGCAGGCGGATGTCACCCATCGGCCCCCCTGCGGGGCGTAAGGAGGAGCGCGACGTGCACACGGACATCTGGGCCTGTCCCGAGGCGGCGAACTACGTTCCCGGCACCGACCTGACCGGCTACGGGGTCGAGGCCACGGACGGCACCGTCGGCAAGGTCGACAAGCACTCCGCCGAGGTCGGCGCGTGCTACCTCGTCGTGGACACGGGACCGTGGATCTTCGGCAGGCAGGTCCTTCTCCCCGCCGGGGTCATCACCTCCGTGGACACGGCGGAGCGGGTGGTTCACGTCTCCCGCACCAAGGAAGAGATCAAGAACGCTCCGGAGTACGTTCCGGACAGGCACGACCACGACGGCGGGCACCGCATGGAGTTCGCGGACTACTACCTGGCGTTCTTCCGCTGAGCGTCCGCCCGCCATCCGCAAGAGGAGGAGACGACATGTCAGGTCTGATGAATCGGCTCAAGGAGTTCGGCCGCAGCCCGCAGGGGCGGAGGCTGACGGAGCAGGCGCGGCAGGCCGCCGCCGACCCGCGCAAGCGGGAGCAGGCCCTCCGTCTGCTCGGCAAGCTGCGCGGCGGCCGCCGCTGAGTCCCCGCCCCCGCTCCCCTCACCCGCACGGACGACCGCGTCCGTGCGGGTGAGGCCGTTTCGGGGGCACCCGTCCGGGTGGTGTCGCCCTCCGGTGCCGGACGTCTTCCGCGCCGGACGCTTCCGGTCTCGCCGTCGTACGGCGCCCACGCGCCCCTCCCCGCGGGCACGGGCCGTCCCAGCGGCCCACCGATGAGGTCGCGGCGGGCGGAACCGGCCGTGTCACACGGCGGCGGCCACCGTCCACGGGAGCGCTCGCCCCTCCGCGCCGCCTCCCGCACCGGTACAACCGGCCCGTGCGCGGTCCGGTCCTCCGACGTGGTGCAGCCGGTCCCGGATGTCGAGGCACACCGGCCCGTGCGCGGTCCGGTCCCCTCCCCCGCCGCCCGGGGCCCTTCCGGCTGAAAAATCCCTCCGTTCACCGTGTTTTCGCGACCCCGCCCCTCCCTCGACATTACGATTCATTGACCCGGCCTTTAGGTGGTCTTGGTGGAGTCGGGCTCCGTGATCCCAGGAGGGAGGGCTGCGCATGCGGTCGCCGAAGTCGGCCCGGGCACTCCCGCCCGCGGTCCTGGTCCTCCTCGTCATGCCCCTGGTGGCCCTCTCCCTCGCCGTCTTACGGACGCCGGCGCCCGCGGTCGAGGGCCGCGTCGCGGGTCCGTACGCCGGCGTCGAACCGCCCCGCGCCCACGCCCCGGCCACCGCGGGACAGCGGGCGAGCACCGGGACGGCGGAGGGCGAGCAGAACGAAGCCGCCGGCGGGGCACCGCGCCGGCGCGACCGGCACCGTACCGGCGCCCGGACGCCGTTCCCCCCGGCGGCCNCCCGCCGGTACGGTGCCGGTCGC
>NZ_CP095474.1:237246-239559 GCF_023614315.1 Streptomyces sudanensis
CNCACNAGCCCGGGCGCGGACCGGCCCGGTCCCGCCCCCGGGCCGGGGGGCGCCGCGCACCGCGCCCACCCTCGCCGACCTCCAGGTCCTCCGCTGCTGAGCGGCACCGTTCACCCGGTCCTGTCTCATCGGCCCGACGCGCCGTCGCGGCGCGCCAGGAGGAATCACCTGTGCAACCCCTCATCGACAACGCCCGTGCGTTCGGACAGCGCCCCGAGGAGTTCGCCCCACTGGCCCAGGGCCAGTCGCCCGAGGTCCTCTTCATCACCTGTTCCGACTCGCGGGTCGTCCCCGCCCTGATCACGGGCGCCCGGCCCGGCCAGTTGTTCGAACTGCGCACGGCGGGCAACATCGTCCCCCCGTACACCTCGGGCCGCCCCACCGGGGAGGCGGCCACCATCGAGTACGCCGTCGAGGTCCTCGGCGTGCGCGACGTGGTGGTCTGCGGCCACTCCCACTGCGGCGCCGTGGGCGCGCTGGTGCGGGGCGACGACCTCAGCTCCGTGCCCGCGGTGCGCGAGTGGCTGGCGCACGCCGCGCCCGAACCGGCGCCGGGGCGGGCCGACGACCCGGCCGTCGCCGAGGCCGTGCAGCACCACGTGCTCGCCCAGCTGCTGCGGCTGCGCTCCTACCCGTGCGTCGGGCGGCGCTTGGAGGACGGGCGGCTCACGCTGCGCGGCTGGTACTACGAGGTGCACACCGGGGCCGTGCGGGAACACCGCGCGGCGACGGACGCCTTCGAGTCCCTGTGAGGCGGGCGACCACCATGGTGTCCCGATTCCCGCATCTGAAGCAGGACCTCGCCGCCTCGCTCGTCGTGTTCCTCGTCGCCGTCCCGCTGTGCCTGGGCGTCGCCGTCGCCTCCGGTGTGCCCGCCGAACTGGGCCTGATCACCGGCATCGTGGGCGGTGTCGTCACCGGTCTGATGCGCGGCAGCAGCATCCAGGTGTCCGGGCCGGCCGCGGGCATGACCGTGCTCGTCTTCGAGGCCGTCCACGAGTTCGGCCTGCCCGCCCTCGGCGTGATCGTGCTGCTGGCGGGCCTCGTGCAGATCGTCCTCGGCGCCCTGCGGTGGGGGCGCTGGTTCCGGGCGATCTCCGTGTCGGTGGTGGAGGGGATGCTCGCCGGCATCGGCCTCGTCATCATCGCCGGCCAGTTGTACGCGGCGGCCGGGATGAAGGCCCCGGCCTCCGGACTGGACAAGATCGCCGGCCTGCCCGGCGCGGTCGTGGAGGCCGTCGGCAACCGATCGGCGCTGGTCTCGCTGGCCGTGGGCGCGGGCACCGTCGCCGTGCTCGTGCTGTGGCGGCGCCTGCCGGAGCGGGGCCGCGCGGTACCGGGGGCGCTCGCCGCGGTCGTGCTGGCCACGGCGGCCACCTGGGCGTTCGCGCTGCCGGTGGCGACCGTGGAGGTGGACGGGCTGCTGGACGCGGTCCGGCCGCCCGGCCTCGACTCCCTCGGGGAGCTGGGCGACGTCGCCCTGCTCGGCACCGCCCTGGCGTTCGCGCTGATCGCGTCGGCGGAGTCGCTGTTCAGCGCGGCGGCCGTGGACCGGCTGCACGACGGTCCGCGCACCCACTACGACCGGGAACTGATCGCCCAGGGCACCGGCAACGCGGTCTGCGGGGTGCTCGGCGCGCTGCCGATGACCGCGGTGATCGTCCGCAGTTCGGCCAACGTGCAGGCGGGCGCCCGCACGAAGGCGTCCCGGGTGCTGCACGGCGTCTGGCTGCTGCTGTTCGCGGCGCTGCTGCCGGCCGCGCTGGGCCTCATCCCGCTGGCGGCGCTCGCGGGCGTCCTCGTCCACGCGGGGTGGAAGCTGATCCCGTTCCGGGCGGTGCTGTCCCTGTGGCGCGCGCACCGGGGGGAGGCGCTGATCCTGGTGGTGACGGCGGTGGCGATCGTCGCGGTGAACATGTTCGAGGGGGTGCTGATCGGGCTCGCCCTGTCGGTCGCGAAGGCCGCGTGGGACGCGTCGCACATCCGGCTGACCGTCGTCGACAAGGGCGCCGGCCCGGTCCAGGCCCACCTGTCGGGCAACGCGACCTTCCTGCGGCTGCCGAAGATCCTGGACACCCTGGAGGGGCTTCCCCACGACCGCCCGGTGGAGCTGGACCTGTCGGGCCTCCACCACCTCGACCACGCCTGCCGCACGGCGCTGGAGAACTGGTCGGAGCGGCACAGCGCGCTGCTCAGAGCCCCGTCGGCCCGCCCGGAGCCGTCCTCCCTGTGATCCGGGGGCGGCCCCGTCCGTCCCCGCGCCCCCGCCCGGCGGTTCGCCCCGCCGCGCGGGGCGAANCNGCCGGGCGCTGT
>NZ_CP095474.1:239584-245593 GCF_023614315.1 Streptomyces sudanensis
GGCCGGGNGGGCCGGGCGGGCCGGGGTGCGGACCGTCAGGCGGCCGGGCCGGAGCCGTGCAGGATCGTCCGCGCCCGCTCGGCCTGCCCGCCCCGGGCGATCACGTCGTACTTCGACGCGGCGAGGGTGCGGACGGACGAGAAGTCGCGGCGGCCGCCCGTGGTGGCGTGCCCGGCGAAGCCCCACACGGCACCCCACACGGCGCCCAGGACGACACCGCTGAGCAGCAGGCCCAGCCAGGCCCGCCCCGGGGTGAACAGGCCGAGCAGGATGCCGATGAACAGGCCGAACCACGCGCCGCTGGCGGCACCGGCGGCAGCGGCCCTGCCCTTGGTGATCCGGCCGGTGACGTGCTCCACCAGCTTCAGGCCCGACCCCACGATGTCGATGTTCTCGACCGGGAACCCCTCGTCGGAGAGGCGGTCGACGGCGGCCTGCGCCTCCTCGTAGGAGTCGTAGCTGCCGACCGTGTTCCACGCGGCGCTGACCGGGTCCAGCGGTCGGGGGTCGATGCTCTCCATGGGGTGCCTCCGTCCTCGGTGTACTCGTTGACTCTGCCCGAACCGCCTCTCCACCCCCGCGCGTTTCACTCCTGCGGCCGTGCCGCCGAACCGGACCGGCCGTACCGGGCCGCCGGGGCGAGGACCGCGGCGACCAGCCTCTCCGGTTCCCCGGGGGCGGGTGCGGGGCCCGTGCGGTCGGCGTACAGCAGGTGGCCGGCGCCGACCAGCGCGGGGGCGAGCACGTCCACGTCGGCGTCCGGCGGGAGGCGGCCGAGATCCCGTTCGGCGGCGAGGTACGCGGCCAGCGCCGCCGCGGCCTCCGTCAGGAGCGGCACGCCCGTCGGCCACGTCCGGCGCAGCCGCGCCCGCAGTTCGTCCCGCGCGGCCACGAGCCCGACGACCGCCACGGCGACCGTGCCGAACAGGTCCGCCAGCGCGTCCGCGAGGTTCCCGGTGACCGTGCCGGTGCCGGCCCGGCCGCGCAGCGCGGACGCGCGGGCCCCGATTTCCGCGGCCCGGTCCTCCACCAGGCCGGCCAGGAAGTCGTCGAAGTCGGCGAAGTGCCGGTGCAGGACGCCCTTGGCGCACCCGGCCTCCGCGGTGACCGCCCTGCTGGTCAGGCCGCTCGGACCGGCCCGCAGCAGAACGCGTTCGGCGGCGTCGAACAGCTGCCGCCGCACCTGCCTGATCGCCACTCCCGTCGGCACCGCACGGCCCTCCCCGTACTCGGCGGCCCTCACTCGTTGACGAGTGGGCGCGCGCCCACTCATAGTGGGCACATGCCCATTTTACCGCCGGGGGAACCGGCCCTCCCCCGATCCGACGATCCGCTCCGCGCACGCCGCGTCGCCGAGTCGTTCGGCGCCGACGCCGAACGCTACGACCGGGCCCGGCCGCACTACCCCGGGGCCCTGGTCGAAGCGGTCCTCGCCGCCGCTCCGGGCCGGAGCGTCCTCGACGTCGGCACCGGTACCGGCATCGTCGCCCGCCTGTTCCGGGCGGCCGGCTGCACGGTGCTGGGCGTGGACCCCGACGCCCGGATGGCCGACCGGGCGCGGCGTGACGGCCACGAGGTCGAGATCGCCCCGTTCGAGGCGTGGGACCCGAAGGGCCGGTCGGTCGACGCCGTGGTCTCCGGTCAGGCCTGGCACTGGGTGGACCCGGTCACCGGTGCGGCGAAGGCCGCGCAGGCCCTGCGGCCCGGAGGGCGGCTCGCCGTGTTCTGGAACGACGGCCGACCGCCGCGCGACCTCGCCGGGGCCTTCGCCGAGGTGTACGGGCGGCTCGCGCCGGACGCGCCGGCCGCCCGCTTCTGGAGGGCCGCCGCCGGGAAGGGACACCCGGGGTACGCGGAGCTCCTCGCCCGGGCCGCCGACGGAATGCGGGCGGCGGGGGCGTTCGGGGAACCCGAGGTGTGGCGGTTCGCCTGGGAGCGGCCGTACACGCGGGAGGAGTGGCTGGACCAGTTGCCCACGACGGGCGGCCACGCCGACCTCCCGCCGGCCGTACTGGACCGGCTCTCGGCGGAGGTCGGTGCCGCCGTGGACGCGGTGGGCGGCACCTTCACGGTGCGGTACACCACCGTCGTGGCGACGGCGGCCCGGGAGGGGGCGGACCGGGCCTGACCTCCCGCCGGCCGCCCGCGGGGCGGAGCCCCTCCGGTCGTGCGCCGCGCCGAGGGCCGGGGCAAGCCGGGCCGCGGGCGGGGGCGCGGTCCTATGCTCGGCGGGTGGAGACCTCGAAGTGCACCCAGTGCGGGACCGTCGGCCTGGAACCCGGATTCGTCGAGGACGACGGCGAGCACTCCCGCGGCTACGCCCGCTGGATCGCCGGACCACTGGAGCGCGGCATGCTGGGCGGCGCCAAGCGCATGGGCCGCCCCCGCTGGCAGATCGACGCCGGCCGCTGCCCCCGCTGCGGGCACCTGGAGCTGTTCGCCCACGAGCGCGTCTGACCCGCGGGCGCGGGCGCCGTCCGGGCCGGGTGCCGAGGCGGTACGGGCGCCCGCGGCACCCCTCCCCCGCTTCCACCGGCGCCGTCCGGAGGCCCGGGCGGGTGCCGGGCGGCTGTGCCATGCTCGAAAGGTGGACGAACCGCGTGTCCCGGCGGACGGCGCAGCCTCGGACGTGGCGGCGCTCGCCCGGACCGCCGCGAGGCTGCGGGCCCGGGTCGGGGAGCTGGAGGAGAGGCTCGCGACGGCCGCGCTCAGGGAGCGGGCCAAGGGCGTCCTCATGGCGCGGGAGGGCCTGTCCGCGCCGGCCGCGGGCGCCGCGCTGGCGCGGCGGGCCCGGGAGCGGGGCCGCACCGTGGCGGAGGAGTGCCGGGCGGTCCTGGGCGCCGCCCGCGGGCGCGCCGCGCCCGGTCCGCCCCTCCCCGCGGTCCCGGCGCCCGGGGCCGGGCCGGACGCCGACGCCGTACGGGCCGTGTTCGACGCCCTGCCGGGCTCCGCGCTGCTGCTGACCCCGCTGCGGTCACCGGTGTCGGGCGAGGTGGAGGACTACCGGATCGACGCGGCCGCCCCGGGGTCCGCGGACCCCGCGGGCCGGCGGGGCGGGGAGCTGGTCGGCCGGCGCGTCCTGGAGGCGTATCCGGGCGTCGCCGGCACCGGCCCGTGGCGCGGTTGCGCGGACGCGCTGGCCACGGGCGTGCCCTACGAGAGCGGGCCGCTCCCCCGGTGCGGAGCCGTGGACGCCGGGACGGTGCGTGCCGCGCGGCTGGGCGACCGGCTCGTGGTCTGCTGGACGCGGCACGGCGGGGCGGACCGCGAGGCGCGCCGGCGGCGGCTGGAGGACCTCGCCGGCCTGGGCCGGATGGAGTGGGAGGTGCGCACCGGCCGGGCGGCGTGGTCCGGGCAGGCGTACCGGATCTTCGGCCTCGACCCGGCCGAGGCACCCCCGGCCTGGGAGGAACTGCCCGGGTGCGTCGTGCCGGAGGACGCGGCGGGCCTCGCGGCAGCCGCCCGGCGGCTGCTGCGGGAGGGGCGCCCCCTGGACCGGACGCTGCGGGTTACGACGCCGGCCGGGACGCGGCACCTGCGGCTGGTAGCGGAGCCCGTGCCCGGGGCGGACGGCACCACCGCGGAGGTCCACGCCCTGTGCCAGGACCTCACGGCGCGGCGGCGGGCCGAGCGGGCGCTGCTGGAGTCGGAACGGGAACTCCTCGCCCAGCGGGGGCTGCTGGAGTCGGAGCGGGAGCTGGCGGCGCGCCTCCAGCAGGCGCTGCTGCCCCGGCAGGAGGGGCCCCTCACCGTCGCCGGGCTGCGGACGGAGGCGTCCTACCTGCCCGCTCAGGCCGGGCTGAGCGTCGGCGGCGACTGGTACAGCGCCGTCGGTCTGCCCGACGGCAGCGGGCTGTTCGCGGTCGGGGACATCGCCGGGCACGGCGTCGACGCCGTCGCGACCATGGCGCAGCTGCGGTTCACCGCCAAGGGCATGGTGGTCACCGGTTCGCCGCTGCCGGACGCCCTGGCCCGGCTGAACGCGCTGCTGCTGCACGCCCCGGAGGGGCGCCGCCCCACGGCGACGCTGGTCCTGGCACGGTACCGGCCGTGGGACCGCACCCTGACCTGGGCACAGGCCGGGCACCTGCCACCGCTCCTGGTGCGCGCCGGCAGGGCCGGGTACCTGACGCGGCCCGCCGGGGTCGTGCTGGGAGCCGGCCCGGACTCCTCGTACGAGGAGCGGCGGTTCGCGGTGCTCCCCGGCGACCACCTGCTCCTCTACACCGACGGGCTGGTCGAGCGCCCGGGCGAGGACCTCGCCGAGGGCCTCGCCCGGCTCGCCCGGCTGGCGGGCGGCGCGGTGCGCGCCGCGGCCGGGGCGGAGCGCCTCACCGTGCGACTGGTGGGGGCGATGTCACCCGCACGGCGCGACGACGTCTGCCTGCTGCACCTCGCGCTGCCCGGCGGCGGCTGAGGCCGGGGCCGCGGGGGCGGCGGTCCCGGCCAGCAGGGAGTCGTCCTCGGGCCGGGCACCGGGCAGCCGGTGGCGGGCCGCTATGAGCGCCGCGTCGACGTCCCGCGTGCCGGTGGAGACGCACAGGGTGTAGGCGACGTCCTCCAGACGCTGCCGCACCTCCGGTCCGCCGTTGTGGGCGTCGAGCTTGCTGAGCGCCGTGTACTCCTCGATCAGCTTCGTCAGGACGGCGGGGTGGGCCATCAGCACGACATGGCTCCTTTCGTACGGCCAGGGGACGTGCGTGTACCCGGCTTCCCCCCCGGTGACACGCGGGCCCGCGGGTCAGGTCAGGAGCAGCCGCCCCGCCGCGTCGTCCTGGTCGCGGCGGTCGCGGCGGGCGCGGGGAAGGGGCACCGGCGGGCGGACGGCGGCGGCCAGGCGCAGCTCGATGAGGGAGCGGACCGCGGGCCACTCCTCGTGGAGCACCGAGTAGAAGGCGGTGTCGCGGACCACCCCGTCCAGGCCCCGCGAGTGGGCGCGGCGGACGCCCTCGCAGGTGGCGCCGAGGCGCTCGATCGCCGCGCGGGAGCGGACGTTGCGGGCGTCGGCGCGCAGCGCGACCCGGCGGACGCCCCAGGTGTCGAAGGCGTGGTGGAACATGAGCAGCTTCGCCTCCGCGTTGATCCCGGTGCCCCGCGCGCAGCCGGCGATCCAGGTGTTGCCGATCTCGGCGGCGTCGGGCACGGCGGTGAGCGGGTCGCCGTACGGGACCCCGGTCACCGGGGGCCACACCACGGGGCCCCGCCAGTAGTCCAGCTCCAGGAACCTGGTCGAGCCGACCACCCGCCCGTCGGCGGTGGTGACCAGGGCGAACGGGAGCGCCCGTCCGGCCGCCTGATCGGTCAGCGCGCGGGCGACGTAGTCGTGTGCCGCCTCCAGGCCGTCGGGCACCGGGGTGTAGGCGTACGCGGCGCGGTCCTGCGCGCCGGCCAGGGCGAGGCCCTCCGCGTGGCGCATGGCCAGCGGCTCCAGGCGCACGGTGCGCCCGGCAAGGACAACAGGTACTGGCACGGATCCTCGGGTCTTCCAGGAGCAGGGGGTCTCCCGCGCCGGCGGGGCGGCGCGCGAGTGATGGAGGAGTGCTCGCCTTGCCGGGGCCGTCCGCGTCACGGGAGGCGCACGGGCGGACGGACCGCTTCGGCACCGGGGCGAGGAGGAACAGTATGCAGCCAGTGCCCCTCGCAGAACAGAACCCCGTCCGAACCTCGGTACACACCTGGGTGAAGCCCGGTTCCGACGCGTTCACCAGCGGTTACCCGGGGTCCTCCCGGGGGCCGGGGCGGTGTGCGCCGCGCCGCCGCCGAACGGTTCCGCGGCGGCGCNGCGGAGGNCGGTCCCGGGGNCNCTCTCGCGGGGCCGGGGCCGCCCGTCCGGGCCCCGCGGGAGCGGCCGGTCGCGGCGCCGGGGTGCGGGGCGGAGGGTCCCGCCGGGTGTGCCTGGGGGCAGGACGGGTCGCCACCGGGCGGGTGGCNGGGCGCGGTGTGCGGGTCGCCGCCGGGCGGGGCGCGGCCGGNCGCGGTGCGCGGGTCGCCACCGGGCGGGCGCGGCCC
>NZ_CP095474.1:245647-269893 GCF_023614315.1 Streptomyces sudanensis
ACATTCTGATGTCATCGGGATTTGCACAGGAGGCGTACCTGTGCGGCGGGAGGGGTCCGGGACGGAGAAAAGAACGGGAGGAGGCGNNGGGANGGGGGAGGCGGCCGACCCGGTCGCGAATGGCTGCGGATCGGCCGGTGGAGGGCGTTTTCTGACGTTCCGTCGGCGCGCCGGTTCGCCGGGGCGGGCGGTGGGGCAGCCTTCCCGCGACCGGTGCGGGTGGTCCCGACGCGTGGAGGTTCGTGGCCGTGAGGGGTCTGTGGCGACGGGGCGGCGTGCTCGCCGTTCTGCTGGGGAGCGCGTTGGCCGGGGCCGGGCTGGCGACGCCGCCCGCCGCCGGGGCGGCCGGACGGACGGCGGTCGCGGCCGCCGCGCCGGAGGCGCGGGCGGTCGCGCCGGGCGTCGGGTACCGGACGGTGGACGTGCCGTCGCCTCGCGGCACCGCCCGGGTGCACCTGCTCTCGGTGGACCTGCGCGAACCCCGCGCGTCCGTGGGGCTGCTGTACCCCGGGGCGGTCGCCGCGCGCGCCCCGCTGTCGGCGCTCGCGGACGGCGCGGGCGCGGTCGCGGGGGTGAACGGCGACTTCTTCAACCTGTCGGAGGCCCAGCACCCCGGGGTGCCCGCGACGGGCGCCCCGGTCGGCCCGGCGGTGGCCGGGGGGCGGGCGCTGAAGGCGGCGGTGCCGCGCGGCCAGCGGTTCGGCCCGGCGCTGCCGCCCGGTACGAACACCCGCATGGTGCTGGGCGTCGACGGCGAGGGGCGGGCGCGCCTCGGCGAGCTGGCTCTCGACGGCGAGGTGCGGGCGCCCGGGGGGCGGCTCCCGCTGGGCGGGCTCAACCAGTACGCCCTGCCCGTCGGTTCCGTCGGCGTGTTCACCCGCGACTGGGGCAGCGTGTCGCGGCTGCGGGCCACCTGCGGCACGGACACCGACCGGGGGGCGCCGTGCAGCCCGGAGACGTACGAGGTGAGGCTGCGCGGCGGCCGGGTCGCCGCGGTGGCGGGCGCGCCGGGAGCGGGGGCGATCGCGGCGGGCACCCAGGTCCTGGTGGGCCGGGAGGCGGGCGCGCGGTGGCTGCGGGGGCTGGCCGTGGGCGACGTGGTGACGGTCCATCACCGGCTGGTGCCGGTCGGCGCGGAGCCGGGGGTGTCCTTCCGGTTCGCGGTGGGCGGGTACCCGGTCCTGCTCGGCGGGCGGCCGCTGGCGGGGATGGACGCGGTGACCGCCGCGGTGCGCTCGGCGGCGGGGGTCGCGGACGGCGGGCGGCGGCTGCTGCTCCTCGCGCTGGACGGCGGGCCGGAGTTCCGCCCCGGGCTGACCGTCGTCGAACTGGCTTCCCTGCTGAGGGACCTGGGCGCTTCGGACGGGGTCAACCTGGACGGCGGCGGGTCGTCGACGCTGGTGGCCCGTGCGGACGGCGCCGCCGCGGTACGGGTGCTGAACCGTCCCGCCGGCGGCGTCGAGCGGCCGGTGCCCAACGGGATCGGCGTGTTCGTCCGCCCGTGAGACCGGCCCCGGGCGCGGGGCCGGCGGCGTGCGGACGGGCCGGCGGCGTGCTACGGCCTGACGTTGCCGACGACGTCGGCGGTGGCGGAGACCCCGTCGTAGATGGTCGGGGCGAGGCTCGTGCCGGCGAGGAAGAAGCCCAGCAGGCCGCAGACGATGGCGTGGGAGAGCTTGAGGCCGCCGCTGCGCAGGAAGACGACCGCCAGGATCAACAGAAGCAACACGACGGAGATGGTGACGGCCATGTGTCGTCCTCCTCGGCCAGGTGCCGTACGGGGCGTACGGCGTTCGGCGGCCAGTCTGGCCCAGCGGGAGCGCCGGACGGCCGTACGGCATGTGGGCCGAACGGGTACTAATCGGGCAACCGTCACGTAACGGGTCGTACGGTCGCGTCCGCCGCGGTCTCCGGGGCGGGGGCGAGTGAGGCCCAGTGCACGGTCCGGTCGCACCAGCGGTCCAGCAGGACCCGGTCGTGGCCCACCGCGAGGAGCCCGGCGCCGTGTTCGCGGCGGTACTCCTCGACGGCGGCGACCAGCGCGGCCGTGGTGGACGCGTCGAGCATGGCGGTCATCTCGTCGCACACCAGCCAGCGCGGGCGCAGCGCCAGGGCCCGGGCGAGGCAGGCGCGCTGGAGCTGGCCGTCGCTGACCTCGTGGGGGCGGCGGGACAGGAGGTCGCCGGTGAGGCCGACGCGGCGGGCGAGTTCGGCGGTGCGCCCGGCGGCCTCGGCGCGGCGCCCGGTGGCGCGCAGGGGTTCGGCGATCAGGTCGCGCAGGCGCAGCCGGGGGTCGGCGGCGGAGCGGGGCTGCTGGAAGACGACGCCGATCGCGGTGCGCAGTTCGCGCGGCGCCCGGTGGCGCCAGCCGGGCACCGTCCGGCCGTCGACGATGACACGGCCCGCGTCGGGGCGGTGCAGCAGGGCGGCGACGCGGGCGAGGGTGGACTTGCCGCAGCCGCTGGGGCCGAGCAGGCCGACCGCCTCGCCGGGGGCGACGGTCAGCGAGACGTCCCGGAAGACGGGGGCGCGGCGGTCGTACCCGGCGGTGAGGGAGGAGAGTTCAAGCACGGGTGGCCTCCTCGGGGGCGGCTTCGGGCGCGGCGGTCCCGGGCGCGGCGACGGTTCCGGGCACGGTGGTGCCGGACGCGGGGGTTCCGGGCGCGGGGGCGGACGCGTCGGGCNCGGGGGCGGACGCGTCGGGCNCGNGGGCGGCGCCGGGCCGGCCGCCGTCCGGTGCCGCGTGGTGGCAGGCGACGCCGCCGGTGAGGTGCGGCCGCACCCGGCAGGCGTCGGTGCGGCGGTCGCAGCGGGCGGCGAAGGCGCAGCCCTCCGGCAGGGCGTCCAGTTCCGGGGGCATGCCGGGGACGGGGGTGAAGTCCCGTTCCGGCAGGGCGGCCAGGAGGCCCCGGGCGTACGGGTGGCGGGGTCCGGCCGCGCCGAAGAAGCGGCCGGCGTCCGCCACTTCGACGATCCGGCCCGCGTACATGACGGCGACCCGGTCCGCGATCCGCTCGGCCGCCGCCAGGTCGTGCGTGATCAGCAGCAGCGCCCGGCCCTCGTCGGCGTGGCGCCGCAGTTCGTCGGCGGTCCGCTCGACGAGGTCGCGGTCGAGGCCGGTGGTCGGTTCGTCCGCGAGCAGCAGCGGCGCGTCCCCGACGAGGGCGAGGGCGGTGACGGCCCGCTGCGCCTGGCCGCCGGACAGCTCGTGCGGGTGGCGGTCGAGGAGCTCGGTGGGGAACGAGGCCCGCCGGGCCGCCGCGGCGACCGCCTCGCGCAGCTCCGCCCGCGGGGTACCGGCCAGTTCGCGCAGCGTCTCCTCCAGGTGGGCGCGCACGGTCCGCACGGGCGTCAGGTGGGCGGCCGGGGACTGCGGTACGAGGCCGACGCGCCGTCCCCGCACGGTGCGGGCGAGGGTGCGCTCATCGGCGGCGAGCAGGTCGACGCCCCCGCCGGGGCCGTCGTCCGGTCCGGCGAGCACGGCGGTGCCGGCGGTCCGGGCGTTGCCGGGGAGGAGGCCGAGCAGCGCGGAGGCGAGGACGGACTTGCCGCAGCCGCTCTCGCCGACGAGGGCGAGGCACTCCCCCGCGGCGAGGTCGAAGCCCACGCCGTCGACCGCGGCGACATGGCGGCCGCCGCGCATCCGGAAGCGGACGGACAGGTCCCTGACGGACAGCACCGGGTTCACAGCATCAGCTCCGATCGGCGGCGGGGGTCGAGCCGTTCCCGCCAGGCCCCGGCCAGGCCGGCGATGGCGAGGGTGGGGACGATGAGGAGCAGGCCGGGGAAGAGGGTCGGCCACCAGGCGCCGGCGAGCAGCGAGCCGCGCGCGGTCTGCACCAGGTTGCCGAGGCTCGCCTGGTGGGCGGGGAGTCCGAGGCCGAGGAAGGAGAGCGCCGACTCGTGCCACATGGCGTGCGGCACCATCAGCACCGCCGCGAGGCCCGCCTGCGGCAGGACGGCGGGCAGCAGGTGGCGCACGGTGACGCGCAGGCGGGACGCGCCGCCGGAGACGGCGGCGTCGACGTACGGGCGGGACCTCAGCGACAGCACCTCGGAGCGGACGATACGGGCGGTGGACAGCCAGTGGGTGACCGCGACGGAGGCGATGACGGGCCACACCCCGGGGCGGAACATCGCCACGACGAAGATACCGAGCAGCAGGTGCGGCACGGACGCGAAGGCGTCCACGGCCCGCATGACGAGCCGGTCGGTCCGGCCGCCGAAGGCCCCCGCCAGGGCGCCGACGGCCGTGCCGACGACGGTGGCGGCGAGCGCGGCGACGAACCCGACGAGAAGCGAGACGCGCAGCCCGTAGACGCAGCGCAGCAGCAGGTCCCGGCCCATGTCGTCGGTGCCGAAGGGGTGCGCGGCCGAGGGCGGCCGGAGCCTCAGCGACAGGTCGACGGCCTGCTGGTCGAGCTGGACCAGCGGCGGTACGAGCAGCACGGCGAGCAGCGCGGCGCCGGCGACCGCGGCGGAGGTGGCGACGCGGACGGTCCGGGTGGAGCGCCGCGTGCGGCCGTGGGACCTCCAGACGGTCCGGGCGGCGGCCCCGGGAGCCGGTCCGGCGGTCGTGCGGGCGGGTCCGGCGGTTTCGGGGGCGGGTCCGGCGGTCGTGCGGGCGGGTTCAGCCATCGAAGCCCACTCTCGGGTCGGCCAGTCCGTACAGCAGGTCGGACAGGAGGTTGCCGAGGAGGACGGCGGCCGTGGCGAGGACGGTGAGGGCGGCCAGCAGCGGGAAGTCCACGGACGTGGCGGCCTGGACGGTCGCCGCGGCGATGCCGGGCCAGCTGAAGACGGTCTCGACGAGCAGCGCGCCGGTGATCAGCTCGGGCACGCGGGTGCCGACGAGGGTGAGCACCGGCAGCATCCCCGACCGCAGCGCGTGCCCGACCAGGACCGTGCTCTCGCGCAGGCCGCGGGCGCGGGCGCCGCGCACCGGGTCCTCGTCGAGCGCGTCGGCGACGCCCTGCCTGACGTACAGCAGGAACCAGGGCAGCTGGGAGGCGCCGAGGACCAGGGCGGGGAGGACCAGGTGGGAGGCGACCTGCCCGAACGTGACGGTGTCGCTGGCCGTGTCGGTGAGGCCGCCGGCCGGCAGGACGCCGAGCTTCAGCGCGAACAGCCAGACGGCGAGCAGCCCCAGCCAGAACGCCGGGGCCGCCTCCAGGGTGTAGGCGCAGGCCGTGGCGGTCCGGTCGAGGGCGCCGCCCGGGCGCCGCGCCGCCAGGACGCCGAGGACGGTGCCCAGCAGGACGGCGACGGCGAACGCGGTGGCGGCGAGCAGCACCGACCAGCCGACGCGTTCGGCGATGACGTCGGCGACCGGCTGCCGCATGGTGCTGGAGTCGCCGAGGTCGCCGGCGAGGGCGGAGGTGAGCCACTCCCACCACCGGGGCACCAGCGGCCGGTCGGCGCCGAGGTTGGCGCGGAGCTGGTCGAGGTTCTCCTGCGAGGCGGTCAGGCCGGCGGTGCCCGCGTACGCCTTGACGGGGTCGAAGGGGGAGGCGGCGGCGACGGCGAACACGCCGAACGTGACGAGGAGGAGGACCGGGACGGCGGACAGCGCCCGGCGTCCCGCCATCCGGGCCATGGGCCCCCAGGGGAGACGCCGGGTCACTTCGCGGCGCTCCTGGGGGTCCAGTCCTCGACGTTCCACCAGGGGCCGGCGGCGAGGCCGTGGTCGTGCGGCTCGACCTGGGTGGACGGGCCGTCCCAGCGGTCCGCGAGGACGTAGAGGTGGTCGATGTGGGTGAGGAAGGTGTAGCCGGGGTTCTTCACGAGTTCCCGCTGGACCGTGTCGTAGGCGGCCTTCCGGGCGGCCGGGTCGGCGGTCCTGCGGCCCTCTTCGAGGGCCTTGTCGACGGCCGGGTTGTCGTACCGGGCCATGTTGTTGAAGCCGTCGCCGGCGAAGGTGGACTTCAGCAGGAGGTACTGGTCGAAGTCGGGGTCGCCGGGCGAGCCGCCCCCGGCGAGGACCGCGTCGTGCTTCATGCGCGGTTCGATGACCTCCCAGGTGCCGGCCTGGGTGGTGACCTCGATGCCGATCTTCTTGGCGTCGGAGGCGTACGCGAGGGCGTGGTCCTGGCGGAGCTTGTCGCCGGAGACGTACCAGAGCGGGAAGGAGGCGCGCACGCCGTTCCGGACGCGGACGCCGTCGGGTCCCGGCTTCCAGCCGGCGGCGTCGAGGATCCTCCTCGCCCCCGCCGGGTCGTGGCGGCGCTCGGTGCCCTCGGTGAACCACTCGCTCCCCGTGGGGACGGGACCGTACGCGGGCCTGCCGGCGCCCCGGAGGATCTCCTCGACCATGGCCCGGCGGTCGACGGCGACGTCCAGGGCGCGGCGGACGGCGAGGTCGCCGGTGACCTTGTGGTGGGTGGGCAGGGTGACGGTCCGGTAGTCGTAGCTGGTGGCGGCGTACGTCTTCCTGCCGGGGTCCTTCGCGAAGCCCTCGGCGAGGGCGGGGGGCAGGACGGCGCCGTCGAGGTCACCGGAGCGGAGCCGGGTGGCGCGGACGTCGTCGTCCTTGACGATCGCCATGGTCAGCTTCTTCACCTTCGGCTCGCCGCCCCAGTGGCGGGGGTTGGCCCTGAAGGTGAGCTTCTCCCCCTTGGACCAGCCGGTGAGGACGTACGGGCCGGTGCCGACGGGCCGGGTGGTGAAGGGGCCGGAGTTGACGTCCTGGCGGGCGGCGACGTGCCGGGGGGCGATGGCGTGGACGGTGCGCCGGGCGAAGGGCGCGTAAGGGTACTTGAGGGTGAAGACGACCGTGTCGTCGCCGACCGCCCGGACGTCCTTCAGGGCGTCGAGCTCCGCCTTGGACGGGTTGTTGGTCCGCTCGTCGAGGATGGTGCGGTACGTGAAGACGACGTCGTCCGCGCCGAACGGCTCGCCGTCGCTGAAGGTGACGCCCTTGCGGAGCCTGTACGTGTACGTCAGGCCGTCGGCGCTGACCTCGGGCAGCGCGGCGGCGAGGGCGGGTCGCAGCCTCATGTCGGCGTCGAAGGCGAGGAGGCCGTCGAACACCTTGGAGTTGCCGTCCTTGCCGTAGCCGAGGAGGGGGCTGAGCGTGTCGGGTTCGTAGGCGATGCCGACGACGACGCCGTCCCGTGCGGCGGAGGCGGCGGACCCGCCCGGCTTCGAGCAGGCCGCGGCGGTGAGGGCCAGGGTCGCGGCCAGGGCGGCGGCGACCGCGCCGCGTATCGGCCGGGCGGTTCGGGCGGTCATGCTCCACTCCCCTTGTCGAAGATCGACTGTTGTTGCAAACGACTCGCAATTAAACCGCACGTACAGGGGCGTGTCGCCATGGACCCCTTACGGATGGGGCCAGGGGNGNGGGGGTGTTGAGGACAAAGTCAGGCGGGCCGGCCGTACCGCGGGGAGCGGCACGGCCGGGCGGTGGTGCGGCGGGTGGGGCTCCCCGTCGAAGACGGCGCCGGGTGGCCGCTGCCCGGCGCACGGACCGGGTCCTTCCGGGCGGGCCGGACGGGCGGGGCGGCGTGGAGCGGGTGATGTGACGTGGGGCGGGGCGGGCCTCAGCGCGGGAACAGTTCGAAGGGGACGGCGGGCACGCCGCCGAACCGCTCGGCGGCCGACCGGGCGGCGCCGGTGAGGAGGTTGCGGCAGTACGCCTCTGGCTCCTCGTCCGTCAGCGCCTCGACGTACGTGCGGTGCTCCAGCAGGGAGCGCACGGCGCGCTCCAGACCGGGCCGCGCGTCGACGGCGTGGGTGGGCCGGGGGGAGCCGGCGACGGCGACCCAGCGGACCCCGTCCCACGGTTCGAGGCCCTGCTCGGCCAGCTCGGGGAAGATCCAGCGGTTGCCCGCGTCGGCGGCCGCGTCGAGCACCGCGCGGCCCACGGCGACGTGGTCGGGGGTGTTCCAGAAGCCGCCGCCCCAGGTGTCGCGGTGGTTGAGAGTGACCACCAGGTCGGGGCGGTGGCGGCGGATCGCGGCGGCGACGTCCCGGCGCAGGCCGACGCCGTACTCGACGACGCCGTCCCGGTGGTCGAGGAACTCCACCGTGCCGACCCCGACGGCCGCCGCGCCGGCCCGCTGCTCCCGTTCGCGCAGCGGCGCGCAGTCGGCGGGCGCCAGGCCGTCGATCCCCGCCTCGCCGCGCGTGGCGAGCACGTACACCACCTCGCGCCCGGTGTCGGTCCAGTGGGCGACGGCGGCGGAGCAGCCGTACTCCAGGTCGTCGGGATGGGCGACGACGGCGAGCGCCCTCCCCCAGTCCTCGGGCATCGGCCGCAGCGGGGCGTCCGCCCGGCGGTCCGGCGGCGGGCTCTCCTGGTCCCTCATGCGCGCAGGATACGACCGGCCGGGCCGCACCGCCCCGTGGAGGCCGCGGCGGGGGCACCCGGAGGCGCGGGCGGACGCGGGCCCGGCACGGAAACGGCGCCGCCCCGGGCCGGAACCGGCGCAGGGCCGGACACCGGGCCCCTCCGCCGGGCATCACCGGCCCGGCGGCCGACCCCGCCCGCCGCGACGGGAGTCCGCCGGGCCGGGGCCGTGGCGGCGCCCGCCTCCGGGCGGGTGACAATGGGCCTGCCCGCGCGCCCCGCCGGGCGCCCCGTACACCCCGTAGGAGACCGCCCGCCGTGTCCGTCCTCCCCCCGCACACCGAGCGGGCCGACCTCCGGGCCGACTGCGCCGGCTGCTTCGGGCTCTGCTGCGTGGCGCTGCCCTTCGCCCGGTCCGCCGACTTCGCCGCCGACAAGCCCGCCGGGACGCCCTGCGGCAACCTCGGCGACGACTTCCGCTGCGGCGTCCACGCGCGGCTGCGCGACAGCGGCTACCCGGGCTGCACCGTCTTCGACTGCTTCGGGGCCGGCCAGAAGGTGTCCCGGGTGACGTTCGGCGGCCGTGACTGGCGGACCGATCCGGACTCGGCGCGCACGATGTTCGCGGTGTTCCCCGTCGTACGGCAGCTGCACGAGCTGCTGCGGTACGCGGCGGAGGCCCTGGACCTCCCGGCGGCCCGGCCCGTCCACCGGGAGCTGCGCCGCCGCCACGACGAGATCGACGCCCTCACCCGCGGCGACGCGCGGACCCTGCTGGAGCTGGACGTGCCGGCGCTGCGGGCGGAGGTGAACGCCCTGCTGCTGCGCGCCAGTGAGCTGGCCAGGTCGGGGGTGCCGGGACGCCGCCGGGACCACCGGGGCGCGGACCTGGCGGGGGCGCGGCTGCGCGGCGCGAAACTGCGGGGCGCGAGCCTGCGCGGCGCCCGCCTGATCGCCGCCGACCTGTCGGGCGCGGACCTGCGCGGGGCCGACCTGACCGGCGCGGACCTGCGGGACGCCGACCTGTCGGGAGCGGACCTGACGGGGGCGCTGTTCCTGACGCAGCCCCAGCTGACCTCCGCCCGGGGCGACGGCGCGACGCTGCTGCCGGCCGCGCTGCGCCGCCCGGGGCACTGGGCGGCGTAGCCGCCGCGGGCGCGCCGCGCCACCCGCCGGGCGGGGTCACAGCCCCAGGGCGCGGCGCAGGCCGAGGCGGTCGGTGCCGAGCTTGGTGAACACCGCCGACATCAGCTCCGAGACGGTCTGCTCGTCGCTCCCCAGGCGGCCGGCGACGGCCGCGTTGTCGAGGCCCTTCGCGGCGAGCAGGGCGGCCGTCTCCTCCCGGGCGGTGAGGGTGCTCCGCTCGCCGGCCGGCAGCGGCCGGGGGCGCAGGCCGGCGGCGGCGAGCTGCCCGCGGGCCCGGGCGGCGAGGGTGTCGGCGCCGCAGGCGACGGCGGTCTCCATGCCGCGGTGGAGCTGCTGCGCGGCCCCGTCGAGGTCGCCGGCGGAGCGCAGCGCCGTGCCGTGGTCGACCAGCGCGTGCGCCAGCTCGTACGCGGCGGGCGACTGCTCCAGGCGGCCGACGGCCTCGGCGAGCAGCGGGAGCGCGCGGGCCGGTCCGGAGACCGCCGCGGCGACCCGCAGGGCCTGGCCGATCGCGCCGGCCGTGCCGAACATGCGGGCCCGGGCGACGGCCTCGTCGGCGTGGCGCCTGGCCTCCTCGGGCCGGTGCCCGGCCAGGGCGAGGGCGAGGTCCAGCTGCCAGGGGCTCCAGGCGGGGTTGGAGGTGCCGCGCTGCCGGAGCCGGTCGCCTGCCGCCGTCAGCTGCTGGACGGCCTCGTCGGTCCTGCCGCGGGCCAGCAGGAGTTTGCCCCGGACGGCCTGCGGGTCGGGGGAGACGACGGTCCTGGGCGGTTCCTCGCCGAACCGGTAGTCGTCGGCGAGGAGCCGGGCCTCCTCGACGCGGCCCCGGGCGAGGAGCGTCTCGATCAGGGTGCCCACCGCGTAGAGCTGGGCGGGGACGCCGCGGCCGACCCGGTCGACGATCCGCAGCCCGCCGCGCACGAAGTCCTCGGCCTCCGCGAGCCGTCCGCGGCGGAAGCGGATGTAGCCCAGGAGGGTGTACGCGAAGGACAGGTGGGCGCCGCGCCAGCCCTTCGCCTCGAACTCGGCGATGCCGTCGCGGAACAGTTCCTCGGCGCGGCCGGGCTGGTCGCAGTACATCAGGGTGAGGGCGACGACGGCCGGCACCTCGAAGCCGAAGTCCTGGTCGGTCCAGCTCATCCCGCCGCACAGGGCCCGCTCGGCGTGGTGGAGGCACTCGGCGACGGGTCCGCCGCGCAGGGCGACGTCCCAGGCGCGCAGGCCGAGGATGTGCCGTTCGGCGAGGTCGCGACCGGTGAGCCGCTCGGCGAACCGGGACAGCAGCCGGGATCGGCCCCGCGCGTCGTGCTCGGCGGCGTCGACCGCGTTCCACTTGAACTGCTCGGCCCGCATGCGCAGGCGGGTGCGGGCGCTGGCGGTGCGGCGGCCCTCCTCGGCGAGGAGTGCGGTGGCCTGGTCCATCCGGCCGGTGTGGGCGAGTGCCTGGGCGAGCCGGTAGGTGACGGCCTCCCGGAGTTCCCGCCCGATGGCGGGCTCCTCCAGGGCGGCGCGCAACTGGTTGACGGTGGTGGCGGGGTCGTGGGGCAGGTTGGCGGAGCCGAGTTCGAACAGGACCTGCGCGCGGTCCTCGGGGGGCGGGGGTTCGCGCAGGGCGCGGGCGAGGTAGCGGCGGGCGGCCTCGGGCGCGCCGGCGGAGAAACTGTCGCGGGCGGCCCGGCGGAGCTGCCGGACGACCCAGGGGTCGCCCTCGGGATGCATCTCCAGCAGGTGCCGGGCGGCGGCCGCGGCGCCGTGGCCCTCGTCGACGAGGACCTGGGCCGCCATGCCGTGCATGCCGACGCGTACGCCGTGCGGGATCGACCGGTACACGGCGGTGGCGATCAGCGGGTGGTGGAACTCCACGGTCCGCTCGCCCTCCGGGTCGTGCGGGGCCGTCAGGATGCGGGCGGCGTCCAGTCGTTCGGCGGTGTCGTCGAACTGGGCGCCGCCGAGCGCGGCGACGGCGCCGACGATGCCGGCGGGGCCGCCGTCACCGACGACCGCGGCGGCCCAGGCGAGGCGGACGGCGGAGGGACCGAGCTGTTCGAGGCGGTCGGTGAGGCCGCTGCCCTTGACGGCGGAGGCCAGGTCGCGGAGGTGCGGGATGCTCTCCTCGCGCGGGACGAGGCCGCGGTCGCCGCCCTTCGCGGCGAGCTCGACGACCTCGAAGGGGTTGCCGCCGGTGACGGCCCAGCATTCGCGGCAGAACGGTTCGTCGGCGTCCTCCCCGAGGGCCTCGCGGACGAGGCGTCCGACGGCGGCGGTGGTGAGCGGGGCCAGCTCGTGGGCGCGGAACCGGTCGCGCCCGGCGAGGTGGTGCAGGGGGAGGGCCTCCGGCGGGAGTTCGTCGGGGCGGCAGGCGAGACCGATCAGCATGCCGATCTCGCCGGCGCGGGGGGCGAAGGCGACGAGCCAGGCCAGGGACTCGGGGTCGGCCCAGTGGATGTCGTCGACGACGAGGACGAGGGGGCCGCGGCGTACGGAGAGGTTGGTGACGACCCAGTCCAGGCCGTCGCGGACCCCCTGCGGGTCGGGGCTGGCGCCGGGCCCGGGCGCGGACAGGCCGGTGGCCGGGGCGACGATGTCGTACCAGTCGCCGAGGATCTCGCGGCGCTCGTCCTCCGGCATGGCGGCGAAGACCGGCTGGACGAGCCGGCGCATCACGTGGAACGGGACCTGGCGCTCCTGCTCGCCGCCGCGTGCGGAGAGCACGGTGCAGCCCCGGTCGGCGGCGGACCTGCGCAGGAGACCGAGGAGCGCGGTCTTCCCCATGCCCGCGGCCCCGGCGAATCCGACCACCCCTCCCTGCCGGGACGCGTGCCCGTCGCCGGAGGGCGTGCCGCACAGGTCGTCGAGCGCACGCTCGATGGTGAGGAGTTCGGACTCCCGTTCCAGCAGCGGGGGCGCGTCACGCCCCCGGTGTCCCCCGGCCGCCGCCATGGCCCGCTCCCCCTTCGTCACGTGCGCCGAGTCTAGGCGCGGAGGGACGTCCGGACCCGGTGAAGAACCGTTTCTTCCGGAACGCCGCCCCCGGGTGGGGACGGTGCCGTACCCTTCGCCGTCGCGTCCGCCTCCCGCGGCGGACGGGGCGGGTCCGCGCGCGCCGCGGGACGCGGGCGGGGGCGTTCCGCGCCGCACATCATTTCGCCGCCTCCCGGTGGCCGGAAAGAGGCACCGAATGCCGAATGCACGAGGCAGGCAGCCATCACGGTGTCATGGTGCCGACAGGGGAAAATCGCGACACTCGCCGGAGCAGCCGTCGGGACGGCTTCCCTTCTCGTGGGTCCCGCCCCCACCGCGCATGCCGACCCCTACGGGAACAACAGCAAGAAGTGCGAGCAGAAGGACGGGGACGGCAGGGCCGTACCCACGCGGTTCGGCAATGGCGAACTCGGATGGAACCATTTCTCGGGAAAGCACAACATCAAGAAGTGCAAGGTGGTCAACGGCCCCCTCAACGGGAAGCCCGACAAGGTGAGTGGCGCTCGCCTGGAATACCGGGGCCATGCCGTCAACGGCGGACGCCAGGTAAAGATCGTTGCCGTCGTGCAGTACGCGCAACGGACCGCCGACCGTCGGTACAGTGCCGGCGCGGGCCGGAAGATCGGCGCCATCACTGCCTGCTGCCAGGGCATGAACAAGTGTCCTAACTGGATTAACGAGTGAGATCCGTGCACGAAGAGATCGCGGAGCAGCAGGCGGACATCACCTGCCTGCTGCTCCACCACATCCAGGCACCGCTCTCCGGGGACCAGTGCGTTCGAGGCGTCCTTCCGGCCCCGGAGTCCGCCGAAGCCGTCCGGATCGCCATTGGCCCGGAAGGCGCGTACACGCCGGACCACCTGGTGGCCTATGAGATCCCCCTCCGCACGGGCGGCGATCTCATCACCGGTTACGAGATCATCCACACTCTGCGCGCCCTCCTGAACTCCGGCACCCAGATCTATCCGAGTGACCGCGTCGGCACAGTCATGGGCATGACCCTTGTCCATGTGGATCCCGGCACCGTGGGGATGGCGCCTTCCACCCCGGACGACAACGCCCTGATCATCCTGCGTTCCCTCACCAACCCCTTCACCGAGGACCAGCCGGACCCGCGCCTGTGCGGGTTCTTGTTCCTGGACAAGGACCGGCTGCGCCTCTACCTCGACACGCAAGACGCCCCCGGGGTGATCGCGGCAGACGTACGGCCGTCCGGCGCGATCACGGCCCTGCTCGCGGCCCTGCCGTCACTGGTTGCCGAAGAGGAACGCATGACGGTGGACAGCGCGGACCCGCACTGCGCACGCGTGGTGGACCTCACCGACTGGTGAACAGGAGCTCCGCGGCCCGGCCGGGTGTCGCCTCGCCGACGGGCCGCGCACCGGCGGTCGGATGGCACCGCGCCCGGTACGGGCCGCTCCTGCCTCGCCCCGGACCGCCGCCACCCCCGCCATCGGCGGCACGCGCAGCCGGCGCTCGTACGCGCCCTACGTCACCGGGACCAGGTCCGGGCGTGTGTACGCGGCGTCGAGGCCCGCGGCGAACCGCTCGTCCCGGTACCGCGTGCAGTCGTGGCGCTGCCACAGGTCGGTGCCGATCATCCAGTCCTGGTAGCCGCGGACGCGGTGTTCCACCGCGGTGCGGGCGGCGGGGTCGGTGACGCCGAGGGCGTCCAGGGCGCGGGGCAGGTCGCGGGCGGCGGCGAGGAAGTCCTCCACGCGGGCGCGGACGCGTTCCGCGACGGCCCGCACCGCCTCGGCCGGGGTGAGGCCGTGCCACAGGACCAGGAGGGCGACGAGGTTGTTGGTGTCGCCGCAGGAGTGCTCCTTGGGGAACGAGAAGACGTCGTTGCCCCAGGAGATGACGTCGACGGCGCTCCAGGCGAGTTCCCGCAGGGCGGGGCTCGCGTCGGCCTCGTCGGGGACCTCGACGCCCCGGGCGGCCTCCACCATGTCCATCATGGGCAGGAGTTGGGAGCTGTGCCGGCGGGTCAGGACGTACTCCTCGACGGTGGGCCGGTGTCCGGGGCGCCGGTTGGCGGCCTCCTCGTCGAGGGAGCGCAGCATGCGCGGGACGTGGCGGCGGTAGCGGCTTCGGAGCGGCGGCGTCATCCCGGCCAGGGCGCGGTCGCACAGTTCGGTGAAGGACGACACCAGCGGGTTGTCGCGGACGGCCGCCGGCACGTCGGCCGGCCCGCCGGCGAGGTGATGCGCCATGGCGTCGGACAGTGGCCGCCAGTCGTCGAGGCGGCCGGTCCTGATGAGGAGGTCGTGCTGGTCGTCGAGGACGAAGGACCAGGCCATCCACCGGGCCAGCAGGAGCAGTTCGTCCGGGGAGGCGCCGTGGCCGACGCGGGCGGCGAGGTGGCCGAAGCCGATGCCCGCGAACTGCTCGGCCGCCTCCGCCTCGATCAGGCCGCGGTCGACGGCCCAGGCGGTCGCCCCGGCGTTGGCGTGCCCGCCCCCCGGTGCCGTGCGGTCCTCGAAGGGCAGGTGGAACTCCGGGACGGTGAAGGTGTCGGGACGGGGCATCGCTCTCTCTCCGGGAAGTCCCGGCCCGCTCCCCCGTGCCGCCCGCTCCGCGCCGGGCGGCCGGTTCGAGCCCTCGGCCGCGGGGCCGCCTCGTCGTGGCTCGCCCGGCCGTCTCGCCGCGCAGCGGGCCGTCTCCCAGTGGGCGGGGAGGCCGGGCCGCGTTGTCAAGCCGTTCACGGCCATTAACCCCCGCGGTGATCGGCGGTGTCAACGCGGTCCGGGCTCGTCCGCCGCAGCCTGCGAGTCCGGCGACGGGGCGTCAGAACGCTTCCGGGAGGCGGCTCTCGTCCTCCTGTTCCACCGGCGGTCGTGGGTCCGGCCCCTCCGGCGGGCGGCCGGGCCACGGAGCCGTGCGCCCGGCATCGTGGGCCGTACGGGGGTCCGGCACCCGGATTCAAGGGACATATCCCTGCGAACCACCAACCATTGCCCGGATAGCGAACATCGGATCGCGTCTTCAGGACAAGAACTGGTCAAGAAGTTGACCAGTCCCTGTCAGAACAAGGTCATCTCCTGTCACTCTCTTCCGCATCCCCACCTCCATCCCCCACGGAACGAGAGAAGGAGACCCCGTGTCCCCGTACTCCCGCACGTCGCGACGCACCTCCCTGCGCGCCGCCGCACTCGCCGCCACCGCCGCCATGGTCGTCGTGGGCGTGCAGTCCGGCACCGCCACGGCCACCGGCGCCGGTTCCGCCCCGGCCCAGACCGCCGGGGCCGCGCCGGCCGTCCCGTTCTCCGCCGGCGACCGGGTCGCCGCCCTCCGCTCGGCGCAGGCCGGAGCCGCCGCGACCGCCGAGCGGATCGGGCTCGACACCGCCCGGGAGAAGCTGCTCGTCCGCGACGTGGTGAAGGACGCCGACGGCACCGTGCACACGCGCTACGAGCGCACCTACGCGGGTCTCCCGGTCCTCGGCGGCGACCTCGTGGTCCACACCGCCGAGGACGGCCGGAGCAAGGGCGTCACCAAGGCGGTCCGGGCGAAGATCGCCGTCGCGACCACCGAAGCCGCCGTCGCCCCCGCCACGGCGCGCAAGGCCGCCCTGTCCGCGGCCGCCGCCGAGGAGGACACCACCGGCACGCCGTCCGCCGCGGCGTCCCGCAAGGTGATCTGGGCGGGCGGCGGCAAGCCGGTCCTCGCCTACGAGACGGTCGTCCACGGCCTCCAGCACGACGGCACCCCGAGCGAGCTGCACGTCGTCACGGACGCCGCGTCCGGCAAGGAGCTGTACGCGTACCAGGCGATTGAGACGGGCACCGGCACCAGCCAGTACAGCGGCACCGTCCCCCTGGGCACCACCCCCACCACCTCCGGGTTCAGCCTCACCGACGGCGCCCGCGGCGGCCACCGGACGTACGACCTGAACGGCGGGACGTCCGGCACCGGCACCCTGTTCACCGACGCCGACGACCTCTGGGGCAACGGCCTGACGACCAGCCGCCAGACCGCCGCCGTCGACGCCCACTACGGCGCGGCGCTCACCTGGGACTTCTACAAGACCCAGCTGGGCCGCAACGGCATCGCCGGCGACGGCAGGGCCGCGTACTCGCGCGTCCACTACGGCAACAACTACGCCAACGCCTTCTGGTCCGACAGCTGCTTCTGCATGACCTACGGCGACGGCGCGAACAACGCCAAGCCGCTCACCTCCATCGACGTCGCCGCCCACGAGATGACCCACGGCCTGACCTCCCGCACCGCGGGCCTGCGCTACAGCGGCGAGTCCGGCGGCCTGAACGAGGCGACCTCCGACATCCTCGGCGCCGCCGTGGAGTTCCACGCCAACAACGCCAAGGACCCGGGCGACTACCTGGTCGGCGAGAAGGTCGACATCCGCGGCAACGGCACCCCGCTGCGCTACATGGACAAGCCCAGCAAGGACGGCAAGTCCGCCGACTACTGGTCCTCCGCGGTGGGCAGCCTCAACGTCCACAACTCCTCCGGCGTGGGCAACCACTTCTTCTACCTGCTCTCCGAGGGCAGCGGCGCCAAGACGATCAACGGCGTCTCCTACAGCTCGCCCACCTACGACGGCGCCCCCGTCACCGGCATCGGCCGCGTCAAGGCGTACCAGGTCTGGTACAAGGCCCTGACCGCGTACATGACGTCCACCACCAGCTACGCGGGCGCCCGCGCGGCGACCCTCCGGGCGGCGACCGACCTGTACGGCGCGGGCAGCGCCGAGTACCAGGCCGTCGCCCGCGCCTGGACCGCGGTCAACGTGAAGTAACGGTTCGCCTCACCTCTCCCGCGGTACCGGGGCGCACGGGCGTCCCGGTACCGTGGGCCCCGTCGGGGGAGGTGACAGGGTGTCCACCGAGGGCACGTGGAGCATCGGGGAGCTCGCCGGGCACGCGGGCACCACCGTGAAGACGGTGCGGTTCTACTCGGACCTGGGGCTGCTGCCCGAGGTCTCGCGCAGCGCCGGCGGCCACCGCCGGTACGGTCCGGACTCGCTCGACCGGCTCCGGCTGATCCGGTCGCTGCGCGGTCTCGGCCTCCCCGTCGCGGAGGTCGGCCGGGTCCTGGACCGGGAGGACGCCCTGGAGGACGTCGTCGCGGGCCGGCTGCGCGAAGTGGGCTCCCGGATGACGGAACTGCGCTGGCGCGAGGCGGCCCTGCGGCTGCTGCGCGACTGCCCGCCCGGGGAGCGCGCCGACCGGCTGCACCTGATCGGGGCGCTGGACGTGCCGCCCAGCACGGCTCCGGTGGTCCGGTTCCTGCGGCGGGTGCTGCCGCCGCGGCTGCCGGCCCGGCTGCTCTCGTCGATCACGGACGCGGCGGTCCCGTCGCCGCCCGAGGACCCGACCCCCGCTCAGGTCCTGGCCTTCGCCCGGCTGAACGCCCTCGCGGCGGAGGCGGACGGCTCGATCGCCGTGTGCCGTCCGGTGGCGGGCGACCCGGGCGGGCAATGCCGTCCGGCGGTGCTGTACGACGGGCTCACCGAGGCGTTCGCGCTGGCGGCACCCGGTGTGCGGGAAGGGCGCGCCCCGTCCGACGGGGAGGCGCTCGACTGCTTCGTGGCCGCCCACGCCGGGATGCGCGGCGCCCGCGACACCCCGGAGTTCCGGCGGCGGTTGAGCCGTTTCCTCGACGAGGTCGCCCATCCCCGCGTCGACCGCTTCTGGCGGCTCACCGCCGAGGCCTCCGCCTCACCGGAGCCGACGCCCGGCGCCGTGGACGACTGGCTGCGGGCCGCCCTGGCCCGTCAGCTCGCCGAAACGGCCCGCTGACGCCCCGGGCCGACGGCAAGACCCTTTCCGGCCTTCGGGAAACGGCCGGATGACGGGGGGTCAACAACTTCCGGCGAAACGGTACTTCCCTTGACGCACCGCCGGATGAGATCTTTCGCGTCTACCACTTCTTCACCCGGCCCGGCCGGCGCCACCCACGCCGTCCCGGGCCTTCGGAGGACACATGCTTCCCCACATATCCGCCGGACTCAGGCGCTCGGCCGCCGTCGCCGCACTCGGCGCGGCCGTCGCCCTCGCGGTCCCCGCGGCCCCCGTCGCGGCGGCCCCGCAGATCCCGGCAGCGGCGCCGGCGGCGATGCCGGCCGCCGCGGCGGCCCCGTCCGGCACCTGGGCCGCGGGGACCCGCGCGTACCTGGTGATCACCTCGCCCGGGGACACCTCGGCCGTACGCACCGCCGTCACCGGCAAGGGCGGCACGGTCTTCGCGCACTACGACGCGATCGGCGTCGTCGTCGCCCACTCCTCGTCCAGCACCTTCGCCACCGCGATGCGCGGCGTCACCGGCGTGCAGCACGTCGGCGCGACCCGCACCTCCGACGTGCCGGCCGACGCGTACTCCCCGGCCCTGCCGGCCACCCCGGCGCAGACGCCGACGACGCTCACCGAGTCCAACCGCTGGGACATGACCCAGATCAAGGCGGACCAGGCGTGGGCGGTCACCACCGGCTCCGCCACCGTCAAGGTCGGCGTCCTGGACACCGGCGTCGACGACCTCCACCAGGACATCGCGCCCAACTTCAACGCCGCCGACTCGGTCTCCTGCGCCTACGGCAAGCCGGACACGCGCTTCGGCGCCTGGCGCGACGTGGACACCCACGGCACGCACGTCGCCGGGACGATCGCCGCGGCGAAGAACGGCAAGGGCGTCATAGGCGTCGCCCCCGGCGTGAAGATCTCCTCGGTCCGCGTCGCCGAGCCGGGCACCGGGCTGTTCTACGCGGAGAACACCATCTGCGGGTTCATGTGGGCCGGCGACCGCGGCTTCAAGGTCACCAACAACAGCTACTACACCGACCCGTGGATGTTCAACTGCCCGGACGACCCCGACCAGGCCGCCATCATCGAGGGCGTCCGGCGGGCCCAGGCGTACGCCGAGAGCAAGGGCTCCCTCCAGGTCGCCGCGGCGGGCAACTCCGACTACGACCTGGCGAACAAGACCACCGACACGTCGAGCCCCAACGACTCGACCGCGGTGACCCGCCGCATCACCAACGCCTGCCTGGACATCCCGACCGAGCTGCCGGGCGTCGTGACGGTCTCCTCCATGGGCCGCGGCAACGTGAAGGCCTCGTACTCCAACTTCGGCCAGGGCATCGTCGACATCGCCGCGCCGGGCGGCGACGGCTCGTACGGCATCTACTCGACCCTGCCGGGCGGCAAGTACGGCAACATGAACGGCACGTCCATGGCGTCCCCGCACGTGGCGGGCGTCGCGGCGCTGATGGCGAGCGTCAACCCCTCCCTCACCCCGGCGGACCTGCGGGCCCGCCTGGCGTCGCAGGCCACCGACACCGCCTGCCCCGCGGACGGCCGCTGCACCGGCACGACCGCGAACAACGGCTTCTTCGGCGAGGGCCAGACCGACGCGCTGAAGGCGGTCGGAAGCGTCACCACGCCGGGCAAGTACTTCGAGAACCTCACCGACGTGACCGTCCCCGACAACACGACGGTGGAGAGCCCCATCTCCGTCACCGGTGTGAGCGGCTACGCGCCGGCCACCCTGAAGGTGGGCGTGAACATCAAGCACACCTACCGCGGTGACCTCGTGGTGTCGCTGGTGGCCCCCGACGGCTCGGTCTACCTGCTGGAGGACTTCGCCAACAGCGACAGCGGCGACGACGTGGTGAAGACGTACACCGTCAACGCCGCCTCGGAACTCGCGGCCGGAACGTGGAAGCTCCGCGTCCAGGACATCGCGACGCAGGACTCCGGCCGGATCGACGCCTGGAACCTCACCTTCTAGTCCGTCCCCCGCACGTCCCCTCTCCCCCGGGCCCGTTCCGCCCCCGGCACTCCGAGCGAGTGTCCGGGGGCGGAACGGGCCCNNNGGCGCTTGGCGCCGGGGGCGGTGCCGGGGCGGGCGCGGGCCGGGAAACGCGATCCGCCGGCTACTCCTCGTAGTCCTCGGGCCTGACGCCCGCCTCCTCCATCGCCTCGCGCAGGGAGCGGCCGGTGGCGCCGTGCCCCTGCTCCTGCTGGTCGTCGGTCCCGGTGGACTCGATGACGTCGTCCGTGGTGGTGGTCTTCGGCCGGTTCTCCTCGGGCACGGTCACCTCGGTGCCTCCTTCGTGCGTCGGTTCCTGTGCGTCGGGCGGCGAGTACCCGGACGGCCCGGCGGGATTCCTCCGGCCGGGTGCGGACTCCCCGCCGGGCGCCGCGGCCCGGCGCGCGGGCGGGAGTGGGGCGGACGCACGCGGGTACTCCGTCCAGCGTCCGTACGAACGTCGAGGAGCGTGCCGGAGGCAACCGTGCGCATCAAGGGCCTGGTCGTGGTCGTCACCGGGGCGTCCAGCGGGATCGGCAGGGCGGCCGCGCTGGAGTTCGCGCGCCGCGGTGCCTCGCTGGTGCTCGCCGCGCGCGGGACCGAGGCGCTGGAGGCGGTCGCCCGCGAGTGCCGCGCCCACCGGGGCGCCCGGGCGGTCGTCCAGCCGACCGACGTGTCGGACGAGACGGCCGTCGGGGACCTCGCCCGGCGCGCGCTGCGGGAGTACGGGCGCGTCGACGCGTGGGTGAACGCGGCGGCGGTCGCCGTGGCCGGATCCGTTCAGGACGTACCGGCCGACGAGGTGCGCCGGGTGCTCGACGTGAACGTCATGGGGTGCGTCAACGGGGCGCGGGCGGCGCTGCCGGTGATGCGGCGGCAGGGCGCGGGCGTGCTGGTCGACGTGTCGTCGGTGCTGGGCCTGATCTCCTCGCCGTACAACAGCGCCTACACGATGTCGAAGCACGCGCTGCTGGCGTTCGACGCCTCGCTGCGGCAGGAGCTGCGGCTGGCCGGGGAGCGGGGCGTCCGCGTGTGCACGGTGCTCCCGGCGACCGTCGACACGCCGTTCTTCCAGCACCTGTCCAACCGCACCGGCCGCCGGGTGCGGGCCATGCCGCCGGTGTACACGGCGCACCGGGTGGCCCGGGCGGTCGTGGGCGCCGTGCGCAGGCCGCGGCGCGAGGTCTTCGTGGGCGTGTCCGCGCGGTCGCTGCGGCTGTTCACCGCGTCCTTCCCGGGCACGCTGGAGAGGCTGGGGGCGAGGAAGGTCGACCGCGGCTTCTTCGTACCGGGCGAGAGCGCGCCGTACGACGCGGGGACCCTCTTCGCGCCGCCGCCGGGGCCGGGCAGCGTGGGCGGCGGCTGGCACGGCGCGGCCCGCACGGCGGGGCGGCGCGCCGTGCCACCAATCCCGCCCCCGCGGCGGCCGCCGCGGGGGCGGTACGGCGGCCCGGGCGCCGCCGCTGACCGGGAGGCGGCGCCNNGGGCGTGNGGGCCGCCTGCGGCCGGGAGACCGGGCGGCGGGAGCTGGAGCCGGGCGGTGGGCCGGGGCCGGGAGATCCGGCGGCCGGGAGCCGGAGGCGGGTGCCGCGCGCGGTGTGCCGGAGGGGTGCGGGCGCGCAGGAGCGCCCGGGGGCCCGGAACCGGCCGACGTGTCCGGGAGCGGAGCGGCCGGTTCGTCCGGGGCGCGGGAACGGGCGTCGTACGGGACGCGGAAGCGGGGGGGCCGGGACGCGGAAGCGGGGGTGCCGGGACGCGGAAGCGGGGGTGCCGGGACGCGGAAGCGGGGGTGCCGGGACGTCAGCGACGGGCCAGGAACCGCTGCCCCGCGGAGAGCAGCGCCGACATCGACGCCCCGCTGGTCCGCAGCGCCGCCCGCGCCGCGTTGGCGCCGGGCGCGCCGTGCACGCCGCCGCCCGGGTGGGCGGACGCGGACGCCAGGTACAGGCCCCGCACCGGCGTCTCGGGGCGCCCGGCGCCCGGTGCGGGGCGGAACACCAACTGCTGGTGGAGCGCGGACGTCCCGCCGTTGATGGCGCCGCCGCTGAGGTTGGCGTCCATGGCCTCCAGCACGGGCGGGCCCAGGACCCGGCGGGCCCGCACCGCCGCGCGGAAGCCGGGCGCGTACCGCTCGACGACCGCCTCCATCCGGTCCGCCATCCGCTGCTGGTCGTCCGGCGTCCAGGCGCCGGTGATGCCGTCCGGGCCCGCGTCGCCCGCGATCGTGCGCGGCACGTGGGTGTACGCCCACGCCGACTCGGTTCCGGCGGGCGAGCGGGACGGGTCGGCGGTGGTCATCTGACCCAGCACCAGGAACGGCCGGTCGGGGACGAGGCGCCTGGCGATCTGCGCGGAGAAGCGGGTGAGTTCGTCGACGCCGTCCGCGAGGTGGACGGTGCCGGCGCGGGCCGGCCCCTCGGCGGCCCAGGGGACGGGCCGCTCCAGGGCCCAGTCGACCTTCACCGTGGCGAAGTCCCACTGGAAGCGGCGCATGTCGTCGCGGAGCCGGGCGGGCAGGTGCTCCCAGGCGACGAGCCCGCCGTACAGGGCGGGTGCCGACACGTCGGCGAGGACGGCGCGGCGCGCGGTGACGGTCTCCCCGTCGGCGGTGCGCACGCCGCGCGCCCGGCCGTCGCGCACCACCACCTCGGTGACGCGCCGCCCGCAGCGCACAGTGCCGCCCCGGTCCGCGAGGCGGCGTACCAGCGCGCCGGTGAGGGCGCCCGCGCCGCCGACCGGCACGGGGAAGCCGAAGCTCTGGGCGAGCATGCACATCAGCCAGCCGAAGCCGCCGCCGAGCGCCGTCTCGGGCGACAGGTCGGCGTGCAGCGCGTTCCCGGCGAGCAGGACCCGCCCGCCCTCCCCGGTGAAGGTCTCCTCGCCCAGCCGCCGCGCGGGCAGCAGGGCCAGGCGGGCGAGGTGCAGCCCCTCGGCGGCGCCCAGCCGGGCGGCGATCCTCAGTCCGGGGCGTACCGGGGGGAACGGCGTGAACAGGGCGCGCAGCGCGTCGGGGCCGACCCGTTCCCAGAGGGCGTACAGCTCCTGCCAGGCGGCGCCGTCGCCGGGGGCGAGGGACTCCAGCCCGGCGGCGGTGCGCTCCGGATCGCGTTCGAGGACGGCGCAGCGGCCGTCGAGCAGCGGATGGGCGACGACGGCCGGGGCGTGGCTCCAGCGCAGGCCCCACTGGTGGAGGCGCAGGCCGCGGATGACCGGGGAGGCCGCGGTGAGCGGGTAGAACGAGCTGAACAGGTCGCTGACGTGGCCGGGGTCGACGCCGCGGTCGCTGCGCACGGCGCCGCCCGGTTCGTCCTGGGCCTCCAGGACCTCCACCGTCCACCCCCGGTCGGCGAGCAGGTTGGCGGCGACCAGCCCGTTGGGCCCGGCCCCCACGACGACGGCGTCGGGCATGGCGGATTCCTCCCGCGTTCGGCGTCGGTGGGTCAGGCGGTGGCGGCGGTGCGCGTGCCCTCGACGACTTCCGCGAGGCGGCGCAGCATGCGGCGGTGGCGGAGCTGGATGGCCGCTTCGAAGAGCGTGTTGTGGAGCCGTGCGCTCAGGCCCCGCAGGGGGTGCTCGTCGATGACGACGAGGGTGTCCTCCCCCCACGGGACGACCTCGATGGCGACGCGGACGGTGCCGGCCGGCCCGCTCTTGACCTCCAGCTCCAGCCGGTTGGGCGGTTCCAGGAGCCGGACCACGGTCGAGCCGCTGAGCCGGACCGGCCCGATCGCGACGGTGTACTGGAGGGCGGCGCCGACCTCGGGCCAGGTGCCGTACAGGGGGCGGGTGTCCTCGGTGCCCACGACCCATTCGGCGTACCTGTCGGGGTCGCTGAGGACTTCCCACACCGCTGACGGCGGGCTCTTGACGAGGTGGTGCCTTACGGCCATGCCGGTTCCTCCGCGGCCGGGCCGCCCCGCGGTGCGCGGGGCGGCGTTCTGCGTCGACGGGACCCCTCCCGGGTGACCCGGCGGCCCGCGATCAAACCGCCCGCCCCGGGCCGTTCCGCCCGGGCGGGCGGGGTGCGTGCGGGAGCCGGACCTCCCCCGGGAGAGACGCCCATG
>NZ_CP095474.1:269976-271744 GCF_023614315.1 Streptomyces sudanensis
ACGCCCCTGCGCGGTGTTCCCCGGGCGGGCGGCGTCCCGGATCGGGCCGGGCAGGCGGTGTTCCGGATCGGGCCGGGGCCGGGGTCTTCCGGGAGGGGGTGAGGGGCGTCCCGGTTCCGGAGGAGAGCGCGTACCGCCCCGCACGAGGCGGTACGGAGCAGTCTGGAGGGGCCGGCCCCGCGGCGCACGTGTCCCGGTGCCCTGCTAGGCCCCGGGGTTGGAGGCGCCCTCGCCCTGCTCGCGGGCCGACTCCTGGGCGGACCTGCTGGGGCTGAGGGCGTCGGCCGCCTCGCCGTCGTCCTCGCGGGCCTCCCCGTCGTCGAGCCGGAGTTCGGCCTCCTCGAACTCGTGCAGGACCTCTTCCGCGGTGTTCTCCGGTGTGCGCTTCGTCTGCTTCGTCTGCTTCATGGGCCTCCGTGTTCCTCGCGACCGGCCGTTCCAACCCCGTGCGGTTCCGCGTCCCGCCGGGTTCCCGCTCCGCCGGGCGGCCCGGCGGACGGCGGATCGCGGCCGTCCCGGCGACGGGCGGCGGTCCCGTGCCCGGGTCGGCGGCGCCGGCGCACGGCGGTCCCCGGCGGGCCCGGGCCGCGGGCGGCTACGTCCGCCGGCCGCCCCGCCCGGCCGGCCGGGGCAGCGCGAAGCGGCGGCGGAGCTGCCGCCAGGTCGCGGTGGGGCAGGGCCCCTGCGGCCGGTCCTTGAGGAAGTCCCGGTACGGCACCCGGCGGGGCCGCAGGGCGGTCTCCACCCAGTGGCCCTTGCCGGAGACGGTGTCCCACTCGCCGTTGGGCATCGGGACGTAGCCGGGGCGGCCGTCCTTGTTCTGCGAGGTGATCTGCAGGACGTTGGCGTATCCCAGGCGGCGGCTCAGGACGACGCAGTAGTGCCGCGCCGCCCGGTCGCCGTCCCGGTACGGCACCATCGCGAGCCACACCTCCCCCGGCAGCGGCCGGCCCCGCTCCCGCCACAGCACCACCCTGCGGAAGACCAGGGCGGTGGCGCCCGCCGCGAGGGCCTCCAGGGTCGCGCCGAGGAGCCAGTCGCCGGTGCCGACCCGGTCGCGGACCCGCAAAGCCACCACCGTGCACAGTCCCAGCAGCAGCGCCGTGCCGGCGGCGAGGGCGGGCGCGCGGCCCGGGCGGCGGCGCCCGGCCGACCGGACCACGGCCAGCGCCGTCGCCACGGGGATCGCGACCAGGACGAGCCGCCCCCACGGGGCGGGGCGCTGCGGCGGCGACTGCGCCGCCATCAGGTCGGAAACGGTCAGCGGTATCGACAGCAGGCACCCGAGGAGGGCGGCGGCCGACAGGAGGACCAGCCCTCTCCACACGGTCGGTCTCCTTTCCCGGTCGGTGGCGGCACGGAACCTCATGACCCACCGGACGAGGACCGGCACGGCGTGCGCGGCTCCTCGCCGGCGGTCGAGGGGGCGGCGAAACGGACGGCGGCGCCCGGGCGGACGGCGGCGCCCCGGCGGACGGCGGCGCCCCGGGGGACGGCGGCGTACGCCGTCGGCGCGTCCCGGTCGGCGGCGTGGAAGGCCTCCGTCGTCCGCTTCCGCCGTGCCATCGCCGTCGCCCCCTCGGTCTCGAATCCCGTGGAGACTCTTCCAGAGGGAGCGGCCCAGGGGTATCCCCTGGGCCGCTTGCGGGCGCGGTGGTTCGGGTGCGGGCGCGTCGGAGCGGGGCGCCGGTGTTCCGGTGCGGGGCCGTCCAGGGCGTCCGCGGCGTCCGCGGCGGGCGGGCCGGGGCCTGGGAGGGAGGGGCCGGTG
>NZ_CP095474.1:271889-273364 GCF_023614315.1 Streptomyces sudanensis
CGCGCGGCGCCGCCCACTAGGNCNNGCGCAGNGNNGNGNNNCGGGAGGGCCGGCGTTCGCGCGGGCCCGGGGGGGCCGTACGAGGGTGCCCTTCCTCGTGGCGGTACGGGTCCGTACCGCCACGAGAAGGGGCACCGCCCGTCACGGACCGTGGTCGCCGGTCAGCGGTCGCCGGTACGGGTGGGCGGTTCCCGCGGGAAGCCCGGCCGGACGGCCGGTGCGGGCCGCGCCCCGCGGGACCCGGCGGCCGTGCAGGGGCCTGCGGGGCGGTCTGGTCAGTGTGATGAGGCGGACCATCTGGTGGAAGCAGGCCAGGGAGGCCACCGTCGGCAGGGCGGCCGCGGCGGTGTCGAGGAAGGTGCGGGGGGCCTGGGCCACGCACAGCAGCATCGCGGTGAGGGAGAACAGCAGGACGACGACCCAGGAGTGGACGGCACGGCGCTGGTGCACGGCGGCCCGCAGGATGGACAGGGACGCCACGAGCCACGGCCCGTACACGAGCAGGGGCCACCAGTCGACGACGTGGGCGGCGGTGCGGGGCGCGGCGATGTGGCGCAGCGGGTCGTAGGCGATGACACCGCCGAAGACGCTCACCATGGACACGAGGACGGCGGCCACCGCGGCGATCGAGCAGCTGACCGCGGGCACCCAGCCGGCGGTGGCGCGGCGGTTCCCGCGGTGGCCGGGGCCGGCGCCGCGGGGGGCGGGTGACCGGTCGGCCGGGGCTTCCACCGGGACCGCAAGGGGTTCCGGGCCCGGCGGGAGGACTCCGTCCGGCGGCCTGTGGACCGGCGGGAGGACGCTTCGCTCGGCCTCGGCGGCGTCCTGGAGGAGGGAGGCCAGCTCCTCCGTGGGGTCCCAGGAGGGGTCCAGCAGGCCGTCGGGGCCGCCGTATCCGGGGAGTTCCGCCCGCGGGACGGCGGGCGCCTCGGGCCAGTGCGGCCACGCCGGGGAGCCGGTGGTGTCGGGGAAGCCGTAGGGGGGGCCGAAGAACTCTCCCGGGCCGAAGTCACGCATGGCGGTGGAGCCCCGTCCGCTCCCCGGCTCCCCCGGCGGCACCGCCCGGCGGCAGATCGGCCTCCCTCCACGAGGACGAGAAGTCGCGCTCGATGCGTTCCATCGCGGCGACGAACTCCTCCAGGGCGGGGGCTGACCAGGTGAGCGGGACCGCCTCCTCCGAACTCCAGAGCCTGCCGCTGACACCGTGGGAGAAGGCCGAGGCGGGGATGAAGACGAAATCCCCCATGGGCACGGGGGTGTGCGCCCAGGCGGGGACTCCGGCGCGACCGGAGGGGTGACTGTCGGTGAGCGTTGCTGCCATATCCCCCCTAACGCAACCCCGGTCCCCTGGATGCGCGGCATCCGGGTGATGGTGGCGCTCCGTTCGCGTGAACGGCGAAGGTCCCGCCGGCCCCGCGCCCCGCCCGGTCCGTNGCTTATAAAACACTGACGCTNCNTACTNGGCACCCACCGGA
>NZ_CP095474.1:273375-290409 GCF_023614315.1 Streptomyces sudanensis
ANNNGTGGGTAGGACCCCGCGCCCTGCCCGGGGACGCGGCCCCGCCCGGTCCCGTGCGGCGGGCGTCCCGGTCCGTCGCCGTCGCCGTCGCGTCCCGCCTCGGAACGGGGCTCCCCGTACGGACCGCCGGTGCCCTCCGGACTCGTCGCCGCGCGGTCGCGGCAAGGGGGACGCGGCCCCGCCCCGGGGGGTGCCTTCCCGGCGGCCGGGCGCCCCCGTCCCGTACCGCGCTCGGCCGTTCCACGGCGGAAAGCCCCGCTGATCTTTGTTTTGTACGGCCGACCGGTGGTACCCGCGTGGCCGACACACAATCCGGCGGGCCCCGGTCGCACGGGGATCCGCAGCTTAAGGAGGAGTGGCTTATGACTGATGCCGGTCGGGTTCGGCAATCGGGCGAGGTCGCGAAGGAACAGGCCTCGGTCACGGCCTCTCAGGCCGGTCAGGCGGGCCGCGAGGTGGCCGGGAGTGCCGCCGAGCAGGCGAAGACGGTCGTCGGCGAGGCCCGCCACCAGGCGGAGAACGCCGTCCGCGACCTGCGCCGCCGCGTCCGGGACGAGGGCCGGGGCCAGACGGAGCGGCTCGCCGGCACCGTGCGCCGGTGGGCGGACGACCTCGAGGGCATGGCGCAGAGCGCGTCGGGCGACTCCCCCGCACGCAGCGCCGTCGTGCAGGCCGCGAACCGCGGACGCCGCGCGGCGGACTACCTGGAGGAGCGGGGCGTGGACGGCCTGGTGGGCGACCTCCAGGGCTTCGCGCGCCGCCGTCCGGGCGCCTTCCTCGGCGGAGCGGTGCTGGCGGGCCTGGTGGCCGGCCGCCTCATGAAGGCCGGCAAGGCCGCGCACTCCGACGACGGTGTCGCGCGACAGGTGCCGGAGACCGCGGAGCCGGTCCCGCCCGTGGGCGAGCCGGTACGCACGGAACTGCAGGAATACCCCCGGGTGGTGTGAGATGGCGACGATTTCCCCCCGAGCGCGGAGCGGCGCGCATCCCCTCTCCTCCGAGGCGGGACCCTCCCAGGAACGCTCGGCCGGTGAGCTGCTCGCCGCGGTGACCGCGGACGTGCAGCACCTGCTCCGGCAGGAGGTCAAGCTGGCGAAGGTGGAGATCCAGGAGGAGGCCACGAAGGCGGGGAAGGCCGCCGGGATGTTCGGCGGCGCCGGCTTCGCGGGCTACATGACGGCCCTGTTCCTGTCGCTGGCGGCCGTGTTCGGACTGGCCAACGTGATGGACGCCGGCTGGGCCGCGCTCATCGTCACCGCCGTGTGGGCGGTGGTCGCGGCCGTGCTGTTCGTGCTCGGCCGGTCCCGCATGCGGGAGGTCTCGCCGAAGCCGGAGCAGACGATCGAAACTCTCAAGGAGGACGCACAGTGGGCACGTCACCCGACCAAGTGAGGGCCGACATCGAAGCGACCCGTGACAGGCTGTCGCAGAACGTCGACCGGCTGGCCGACCGGACCAGCCCCAAGCGGATGGTCCGCAGGCGTGCGGACCGGGCGCGCTCGGCGGCGTCGGGCCTGCGGGCCCGCGTCATGGGCGTCGCCTCGGACACCGGGAGCGCGGCGGCGGACCGGACGCGCCACATGGCGCGGTCCGCGCAGGGCGGCGCCGAGCAGGTGGGCGAAGCCGTCAAGCAGGCCCCCGAGCAGGCCATGCGGCAGACGCAGGGCAACCCGCTGGCGGCCGGGGTCATCGCGTTCGGCGCGGGTCTGCTGGCCGGCTCGCTGCTGCCGGAGACCAGGTCCGAGCAGCGCGCGGTGAGCCGCGTCTCCGACCGGGCGGGCGAGATGATGGAGCCGGTCAAGGCCGCGGCGGCGGAGTCGGCGCACCGGCTGAAGGACGACGCGGCCGAGACCGCCCGGCAGGCCGCCGCGCAGGTCAAGGACACCGCAGCGGAAGCCGCCCGCGCCACCGGCGAGGAGGCCCGGGAGCAGGCCTCGCACCTGAAGGAGCAGGTCCGCGACTCCGGGCAGCACGTCGCCGAAGAGGTGCGCCATCCGGGTTCCGGCAGCTCGGGCACCACCGGCACCACCGGTGCTCCAGGCACCACCGGTACCACCGGCACCACCGGTGCTCCAGGCACCACCGGTACCCCGGGTGCTCCGGGCACTCCGGGCACTCCGAGGACCCCGGGCACCTTCTAGTCACCCCCGCGCGCCGGGGCGGATGCCGCCGGGCCGGTCCGGGTCCCTCCGGACCGGCCCGGCGGCATCGTGTCCCCGGGGCGCCGCCGGGCGCACCGGGGCGGTCCGTTCGAATCTGGGGGCGGGGACGGCCGCCCCTTCCCCGTCCGCGCCCGCGGTCGCGGAGGGGCCGCACTCCCGTACTCATGGTCGCGGAGGGTCCGCGCTCCCCCCGCCCGTGGTTGCGGACGGTCCGCGCTCCCCGTACAACCGTTCCCATGGCACTGAGTTGGAAGCTGGTCGTCGACAGCGCGGACGCCCCTGCCCTCGCGGACTTCTGGGCCGCGGCCCTGGGGTACGAGGTGGAGGACCCCGCCCCGCTCATCGAGCGGCTGCTGGCCGCCGGACGGATCGGCGAGGAGGCCCTCGCCGAGCACCGGGGCCGCAGGATCTTCCGCGGATACGCCGCGATCCGCCATCCCGACGACCCGTACGACGAGGTCAGCGGTGTCGGCCGCGGCCGGCGCGTGCTCTTCCAGGACGTACCGGAAGCCAAGGCCGGCAAGAACCGCCTGCACATCGACGTCCACGGCGAACCCGGCGGCCTCGACGCCCTGGTGGCCAGGCTGGAGGGCCTGGGGGCGGTGCGGGTCAGGGAGGTGGACAAGGGGCCGGCCGGGCACTGGTGGATCATGCGGGACCCGGAGGGCAACGAGTTCTGCGCGGCCTGAGCGCCGCTTGGGCGCACCGCCGGGCGCGGGCCTCCCGGCACCGGTGGGCGCCCGGCTGCGGGAGGCCCGCGCCCGGCCCGGAGGGTCCCTCCGGCGAGTACGTCCCGCGCNNTGNNNNCCCGCGTCCTACGCCCCCGCTCCCCCGGCCGCCGGTTCGAGCCGGCCGAGAGCGGCGGCGCCGCGCGGGAGGGACCTCCTGAGGGCGCGGCCCCTTCGCGTGTACCACTCGACCGCGAGGACCGCGGCGAGGGCGAGTTCGACCAGGTCGCCGCCGTAGTACATGAGCTGGGCTCCGGTGCGCAGGTCGGAGGCGGCGAAGGCGGTGCCGGGGGGCGGCGTCGCGTACAGCGTCTTGGCGAGCACGGCGTGGGCCGCGCCGGCGGCCAGCAGGGTGGTGCCCCGCACGGCCAGGCCCCACCGGCGGTGCACGGGGTCGAGGCGGCACACGGCGAACGCGAAGAGCAGCCCCGCGGCCGGCAGGTGGAACTGCACGGCGGCGTTCAGCAGCGGGTGGTGGTGGGTGGCGGCCAGGAGCGGCGAGTGGTGCAGCAGCCACAGGCCGCCCATGTCGAGGAGGGCCGCCACGGGTGGGAAGACCAGCCATCCGACGGGGCGGCTGTGCGCCGCGGTCAGGAGGCCGCGCCTGGTCCGGCCGGGCGGCAGGGCGCGCAGCAGCAGCGTCACGGGCCGCCCGAGGACCATCAGGAGGGGGGCGGCCATGGCCGTGACGACGTGGTGCGCCATGTGCGCGGTGAAGGGCCCGCCGGGGAGCGGCACCGTCATCGCGTGGGCGAAGGCCGCGCAGCCGGCGACGAAGGACGCGTCCCGCAGCAGGGGCCAGGCGTCGCCGCGCCGCCGCAGGCGGAGGGCGGCCAGGAGGTACGCGGCGGCCGCCGCCAGCGCGACCACCGCGGCGACCTGGCCGAAGCCCCCGGCGCCATGGGCCGCGGTGCCGTGGCCTCCGGCGCCGTGGCCCGCGGCGCTCACGAGGAGGGCGGCGCCCGGGCTCATCCGTCCGCCCGCCGGGCGCCCGCGCCGGGGCCGTCCGTGTCCTGCGTGTCCGCGGTGCGGCGGGCGCGCAGCGCCAGGGCGGCTCCCAGGAGGAGCAGCAGGATCCCGGCGGCGTTCCACGCCCAGTCGTAGGGGGTGACGTCCACTCCGTAGCGGATCTGGTGCAGGCGCAGCAGCTTGTGGTTGACGACGCCGTCGAAGACCTGGAAGCCCCCCAGGCCGAGGAGGAGTCCGGCCCGGGCGTGCGGCGGGGACAGCGCGCGGAGCCGGCGCAGGTCCGCGTAGAGGACCGCGCCGGCGGCCAGGGCGCATATCTCGGCGGTGTGCAGCAGGCCGTCGGACAGCAGGCCGACGCCGGGAGTGGAGCGGTCGTAGAAGTGGTGCCAGTGCAGGATCTGGTGGAAGACGATCTCGTCGAGCGCGGCCATCAGGGCGGCGCCGATCAGTGCGAAGACCGCCAGGGAGCGCTGCGGCCGGATGGTGGTCCGGGGCGGGGCGGCTCCGTTCGCCATGCTGTACTCCTCTTCTCCTCTCCGCGGCCGTACGTGCGCGCGCCTCCGGCTCCCGGCCGGAGACGGCGGGGCCGGTGCGCGCCCCGTCTCCGCGGCGCGCACCGGCCTCCTCCCGGTCAGCCGCCCATCGCCGAGCGGACGGCGTCCCTCGTGCGGTCCATGAGCGCGGCGACCGGCCCCAGCAGCACGTTGGCCGTGCCCGACTCCACGCCCGGGTGGGGGCGGGTCGGGGCCATCGCCTCGGCCGCCTTGACGCCGCGGGCCATCGCGGCGAGCTTCCCGGAGTCGCCGCTGCGCCGAATGTGGGCGAACTCGTAGCGCTCCTCGGCGCGGGCGTGCTCCTGGACCGCCGTCCGCAGCTCCAGCAGCCGTGCCGTGAAGTCCGGGGAGTCGGGGTCCATGTCCTCCAGGGCGGACAGGGCCTCCTTGGCCTCGCGCTCCTCGGCGAGCCGCTGCTCCACGACCCCGTCGCCGCCCGGCAGGTTGCGGCGGGCGAAGGGGTGCACGACCTCCTCCTCCGCCGTCTCGTGCACGGCCAGGAGGCGCACCAGGCGGCGGAACGCGTCCCGCCGCTCGTCGCCCGCGGTGCTCTCGACCTCGTCGAAGAGGTTGCGGATGTCGCCGTGCTGGCGCATCAGCAGCGACACGACGTCGTCGTCCGGCGCGTTGTCGTCCCCGGCGTGCGGGGTGGGCGCGGTCTTCTCCATGGCGTCTCCTCACTTCTCCCGCAGGGCCGGGTCGGGGTGCTCGCCCTCGGTCTCCAGGCGGTACTCCCGGCCGAACATCTCCCGGTGGTCGGCCATGACCCGGTCGCTGGGCGGCGCCTCGCCGCCGTGGAGCCGCGCCTGCATCGCCTCGAACCGCTCGTGGGCCTCGCGCACGTACCCGGCGCCCAGGGTGGTGAGGTCGATCTGCGTGGCCAGCAGTTCGCGCACGTACTCCTTGTTCGGTTCGAAGGTGAGCACGTTCGGCAGTTCGGGGGCCAGCACCTGCGCGGGGTCCCGGCCGTCGTGGCGGCGCATCAGGTCGCAGGCGGCGTGGAGGTGCTCCAGCTCCATGTTGAGGTGCAGCTCCCAGAGGGCCTTGACCTTGGGGTCGCTCTCCTGCTCCATGAAGGAGTAGTAGAGGTAGCACTCGTTGTACTCGTGGTTGACCAGCTGCTCCCACCACGTCTCCCCCGGGTCGACGAGGGATTCGTAGTGGGTGACGTGCTCCTCCTCGATGAGGCCGATCTCCTGGTAGAGCTGGCGGGCGATCGGCTCCATGTAGGTGGGGCCGGTGTTCATGTAGAAGTTCATCGTCTGCTGCTCCGCCGACATGATCGTCAGCGCGTGCAGCTTCGACAGCGGGTTCGTCCTGTCCTTGGCGTACGGGTCGCGGACGTTGTCGACCGGGTCACGGTGGTGGAAGCGGGTGGGGCGGCCGGGCATGACCTCGGTCAGCCCGTCGACGATCGCCTCCGCCTTGCGGTGCTCGATCATCTCGTAGAGGTTCGTGTACCGGTACAGGTGGTCGAAGTCCTCCAGCACGCCGAACTGGTACGCCTGCTTGAGGTACGGGTCCGGTTCCATCCGCGCGACCCAGGCGGTCAGGTCGACGGCGACCTGCTCGTAGGCGATCGTCGTCTCCAGCACCGAGGACACGCCCGGGAGGAGCCAGTTGACGGCCTTCTGCTGCTGCGCCTCGATGTAGCGGACCTGCGCGAGCTGCCGCTTGACCTCGGGGTCCACCGTGTGGCGCGCCATCTGGTGGCTGAACAGGATCGCCTCGACCTCGATGCCGTTCATGGTGATGATCCGGCACCGGGTGTACGGGTCGCAGTGGTCCGGGTCGATCGGGGGCACGTCGAGTTCCCGCCAGGTGCGGACCTGGCGGTCCAGCGGGATGCCGCGCTGCTCCAGTGGGTTGAACGTCATGGACGCTTCCTTCGCGGGTGGGGGATGACAGCGGGGGCCGTGTACCCGGGATGCGCGCTCTATGAGGCACAACGGCGCGATCCACATGGATATGGCCGGTTTCTTTCCATGCCTACCGCTCCGTCCCGGGGCCCACCAGCGCGGTGGTCCAGGTGGCCCACCGGCCCGCCGCATCGCGCGGGGCGGCCCCGGGCGTCCCGCCGGCCCCGTCCGGCCGGGAGCGGGCCGTGGATTCGTGCGGGTCCGCGGGGGCACCCGTGCCGGGTCACCGACGCGCGAGGAGCGAGGAAACGAGATGTCGGAGCTGATCACACGTATCGCCGGGCGGCTGCGCCACGCCTACTCCGGGGAGGGCGAGCCCTCCTCGATGGGCGGCCACGCCGCGGCGCTCGCCGCCTTCGCCGGTTACACGGCCGCGTGGACGGCGGCCGTGCGGTCGCGGGGGCTCCCGCTTCCCGAGCGGCCGGAGCCCTGGGACCTGGCGCTGACGTCGGTGGCGGCCTTCCGGCTGAGCCGGCTGGTGAGCAAGGGCTCGGTGACGCGCCCCCTGCGGGCGCCCTTCACCGAGTACCAGGGGCCGCAGGCGCCCGCCGAGGTGCACGAGGAGCCGCGCGGCGGTGCCACGCACACGGTGGGCGAGCTGGTGTCGTGCCCGTTCTGCCTGAGCGTGTGGACCGTCACGACGCTGACCGCCGCCGGGCTGCTGTGGCCGCGGGCGACGCGCACGGTCACGGGCGCCCTCACCGCGCTCGCCGGGGCGGACGTCCTGCAGCTGAGCTACAGCGCCCTGACCGAGAAGGTCACCGGCGGCGAGTGACGGCGGCGGATCCGGGGCGGTCGCAATCCCGTGCGACCGCCCCGGATCCGCCCCCCGCGACCGCCCCCGGATCCGTCACGGGGCTCCTCCCCCGGCCCCCGCGGCCTCCTTCAGTCCCTGCGGTGCCGTCCGCTTCCGCGGTCGTCCCGCGCGGCGGCCCGGTACAGCAGGAGCGAGACGACCGACAGCACGATCAGGACGCTCCCCGCGGCCACGTCGAACACATGGGCCCCGTCGGCGAAGACCACCGTGTTGCGCAGTCCCAGCAGCCACGGGGAGGCGACCAGCCAGGCGCCGGCGGTCAGCACCACCAGATCCGCCCACCTGCCCAGGTGCCACTTGAACCGGGCCATCGCCACGAACAGCACGACCATCCCGACGGCCAGCTCGTTGCGGTGGGCGTCCTTGGCGGTGTCGGGCTCCCCGGTGACCCAGGGGGCGACGAACAGCGCGACCGCCGTCAGCGCCAGCAGCAGGCTGACGATCTGGTCCCGCACCCCCTCCCTGAGCACCCGCCGTTCCTCGGGCGCCGGGGACCCGCCCGCCCTCGACATCGTCCTGGCGACCATGCTTCCGCTCCCTTCGTCACTTCGGTGGGCGCGGCTCCGGTGCGCGCGGCCTCACGCCGCCGCGCCGGAGCCGTCGCCGGTTCCGGCGAGGTGCCGGAGGCGTACCTCCAGGCGGTCGCCGACGACACGGCTGTCGAAGGACGGCTGGGGGGCCGTCGCGGGCCCGCGCACGTTCCAGCCGTCGGCCAGCCGGAACACGCTGCCGTGCCAGGGGCAGCGCACGCAGCCGTCCTCGATCTCCCCCTCCGACAGCGGCCCGGCCATGTGGCTGCACCGGTCGGCGAGCACGTGGAAGGCGCCCGTCTCCTCTCGGACCACCATGACCGCGACCTCGCCGACCTGCCGCCGCACCGGGCGCCCCACCGGGAACTCGCCGGTCTCCCCCACCGCGTGCCAGCCGGGTTCGACCAGGTGCGGGACGTGTTCGGCGTGGTTGGCGCCGGACGCCTGGCGGTAGGCGAGGTGGCCGCCCAGCGCGCCGCCGGCGAAGACCACGGCCAGCCCGGCGAACCCCAGGGCCTTGCCGCGCCGGTCGCGTCCGCGGCGCCTCGCGGCGTACGAGGCGGTGTACAGGGCGACGCCGGTGACGTTGGCCGTCGCGTGCACCAGCCCCACCCGCTGCTGCTGCTTGGGCAGCTCGGCCCAGTCGACCCAGCCGGCCAGCGCCGCCGGTCCCGCCCCGGCCAGCCCGGCGCCGACGAGGGTCCGCGCTCCGCGGCGCCGGCCGGGCAGCAGGTCGAGCAGGGCCGCCGACAGCCACATGCCGATCGGCATCTGCACCATCAGCGGGTGCACCGGGTGCCCGAGCCAGCGCCCGTGCAGCGCGTCCCGCCCGGCCCCCAGGGGAAGCGCCCGGACCGCCGCCCGGATCCTGTCGATCAGCCGGTCCGCCCCCGACCACCGCTCCAGCCGGTCCATGCCCCGCAGGACGTGCCCGGGCCCGTCGGCCGAGGGGAGAAGCCGCCGCGCGGTCCTCGCCGCGCGATAACGCATCAGTGATCGCTCCATGCCGCAGCGAGTAGCCCGTCGCGGGGCGGGGAAACGCCGGGGGCGCGGCTCATCGGCCGCGTGCGTGGGAGTCCTCGCGGGGGATCGGGCCGACGCCGGAGTGGCGCCCGGGGCGGACGGCGGCGTGGCGCTGTCCGGGGCCGGGGCCGTCGGCGGACGCCAGGGCGTCGGCGACGGCCCCCGTCACGAAGGCGTAGACGGCCTTGTGCACCAGGTCCACCACCAGTTCCTTGCGGGGCCAGGTCTGCGGCGGGGCGCCGACACCGGTGGCGTTCTCCAGGATCTGGTCGTTGGTGAGGCGGACCACGGCGAACTTCGCCGAGGACACCGGGCCGCGCAGGCCCGCCTGGGCCATCACCGAGCGCAGGACGCCCAGCGCCGCGGCCTGGCCGAAGTGCATGGCCCAGTTCACGGGCAGCGGCTGCCTGCCGGGCCGCTCGGCCATGCCGGTAAGGCGTTCCAGTACGCGTGCCGGGACGTGGGAGTCGGGCCGGCCCGTGAGGCCCTGCTCGATCTTCTCGCCCAGCGTCGTCACGACACCGCCCACCGCACCGGCCACCAGTCCTTGCCACACGACGCGTTTCATCATGGGGCGCCGGGTACCCGGCGCGGCGCGGTTGACCCGCCCCGAGGTGTCCGGCCGCCCCCGGCCGAAGGTCTCGCACGGGGAACCCCCGGCTCCGGGGAGCCGGGTGAGGGGCCCTCAGACGGCGGTCAGGGGCCGCGCCGGGTCGAGGTGGTGCACGGCGGTCCGTTCCGCGTGCGGGGCGAGCAGGTCCCGCAGCTCGTCCGCGGCGGTCCCGAGGAGCCGGCCGTCGCGGGCGGCGTGGAGGGTCTCCAGGATGAAGACGACGCGGACGGAGTCCTCGGTGACGCGGGTGCGGTGGGCGTCGCGGTGGTTCCAGTGGCGGGTCAGGACTCCGGCGGTGTCCGCGTAGACGATCTCGCCGGGCCCGGGGTGCTCGACGGTGCCGGGTTCGCCGAGCGGGGTGAAGGTCTCGGTGCCGTCCGCGTGGCGGATGGCGACGTCACCCGCGACGTGGTCGAGGTCGAACGCGCCGGCGGGCAGGCCGTGGCGGACGGAGACGGCGTTGTAGGAGTCGACGGCCGGGTTGACGCGCGGCAGCGTGCCCTTCTTCGCGAGGCGGCGGCCGAGCGCGTCGACGCTGGGGCGGACGCGGCGCGGGTTGGTGCCGAAGGAGCGGTAGGCGGCGTGCCACGACCCGATGCGGGGGTCGGTCTCGTCGGCGGGCCGCCAGGTGCCGTCGGCCAGCTCCCGCTCCAGGTCCGCCACGGCGGCGGCGGTCCGGGGCCAGGGCTCGCCGACGCGCAGGCCGGTGGCGGTGACCAGGACGACGAGGGTGTCGGGGAAGGCGTCCGCGACGGCGGGGGCGAGACGGAAGTCGGGCATGGGAGGGGTTTTCCGTTTCCTGCGGGGGTGCGGCCGGGTGGGGTCAGGGCCTCGGCTTCCAGACGCCGACGCGGTCGAGGCGGCGGCGCTGCTGGAGGGCGGTGGGGACGTCGAGGCCGCGGTCGCGGGCGGCGAGGCGGTCGGCGACGGCGGCGCGGTGCTCGACGGGCTTGTGGTCGTCGTACTTGAACTTGGCCCGTACCTCGGTGACCTCCAGGCGCAGGCCGCGGATGCCGGACAGCATCCGGCCGTAGGGGGGCCGGTCGGCGGCTATGGGGGCGTGGTCGCCGTCGGGCTGGAAGTGGGCCATCTGCCGGCGCAGCAGCTCGGCCTTGACCTCGGGGTCGTCGACGACGTGGGCGCGGCAGGTGAACTGGACGGCCGCGTAGTAGCTGGTGGGGACGCCGTCGGTGGGCGGGGTGCCGGCCTTGGCGCGCCAGGTCCCGGGGACGAAGGCGTAGTCGCCGAAGACGGTGAACAGGACGTTCGGGTCGTTCTCGATCGCCTCCCACACCGGGTTGGGGCGGGCGAGGTGGATCAGGAGGTCGCTCTCGCCGGCGGCGAAGTGCGTGGGGACGGCGACGGGCGGGCGGCCGGGCGGGCCGTTGACGCTCAGGGTCCCGAAGTCGTGGCCCTCGGCGATCCAGGTCCGCCACTCGGCCTCGTCCAGGGCGGCGTCCCAGGGCTGGATGAACATGCGGATTCTCCTTACGGGGGTGTGCGGCCGGGCGGCGGGGCCCGCCCGGGTCCTCAGCTCAGGGCGAGGAGACTGACGGCGACGGCGGCGGTGCCCAGGCCGACGAGCTGGCCGCGGTGGATGCGTTCGGCGAGCACGGCGCGGGCGAGCAGGACGGTGCCGGCCGGGTAGAGCGCGGTGATCACGGCGACGACGGCGAGGTCCCCGCCGCGGGCGGCGAGCAGGAACAGCAGGTTCGCCACCGAGTCGAGCGCGCCCGCGGCGGCCGACATCGCGTACGCGGGCCGCTCGGAGCCCAGTCTGCGGTACATCACGCCCGCAGCGGCCAGGGTGACGGCCGAGGACACCGCCCGGCCCACGATCAGCGGTGCCACCCCGCTGTCGGACGGCGTCTGGTGGAGGCAGACCAGTTGGAGGGCGATGGCGGCGCCCGCGCCGAAGGCCAGCAGCAGTGCCGTACGCGAGGGGCGCACCGCTCCGGCGCCGTGCCCGGCGCTGACCAGCACCACCGCCGCCAGCGCCAGCGGCAGCCCGACCAGCCCGGCGGTGCTCAGGCGCTCGCCCTGCAGCAGGCCCACCGCGACCGGAAGCGCGGCGGACACCAGCGCGGTGACGGGCGACAGCACGTTCATCGGGCCGATCGCCAGGGTGCGGTAGAGCAGGGCGAACGCGGCGGCCGAGGCGACTCCGGAGGCGGCGCCCCAGACGAGGGCGCCGGTGCTGAACGAGGCGCCCAGGACCGGCCACAGCAGCAGTTCGACCGCGAGGGAGGCGGGGGCCGCGATCATCACGGTACGCAGCACATGGGCCCTGCGGGCGCCCAGGCCGCCGAGGAAGTCGGCGCAGCCGTAGGCGAGCGAGCTGCCCAGGGCCAGTAGCAGAGCGATCACGGCACATCCCTTAACATTCAATGGAACGACCGAACCGTACAACAGAGCGACCGGACGTCGTCAACCGAACGACCTGGCGGCGCATCCGGACGGTCCCGCTGTGAGGATGGTGATCAGGTGGCAGAGACGGCCGCGGCCCTGCGGACGGTCGCGCGCAACGTCCGGGCGGCCCGGGTCCGCGCGGGCCTCTCCCTGGAGGAGCTCAGCCGCCGCGCCCAGGTCAGCAAGGGCGCCCTGGTGGGGCTGGAGAAGGCCCAGGGCAACCCCAACCTGGCCACCCTGGTGCGGCTGGCCGACACCCTCGGCGTCCCGGTGTCCGCGCTGATGCAGGGGCCGCCCGAGGGCCGCGTCCGCGTCGTGGCCGCCGACGCCGTGGCGCCCCTGTGGTCCGGGGAGCGGGGCGGCGAGGCCCGGCTCGTGCTGACGACCTCGGGGCCGGCTCCCGTCGAGGTGTGGCGCTGGCGGCTGGAGCCGGGCGAGGAGTACCCCAGCCACCCCCACCAGGCCGGGGTGGTGGAGACCGTCAGCGTCGTCTCCGGCCGGATGGTCCTGGCCGTCGACGGCGCCGAGCACACCGTCGAGGCCGGGCAGACCGCCACCTTCGACGGGGACGCCCCCCACGCCTACCGGGGCGCGGGCGACGGGGCGTGCCACCTGATCATGACGGTCCACCTGCCTCCCGGCCCCGCCTCCGCGGGCTGAGGACGGCCGACGGGCTCCTGTCCGCGCCGCGCGCCGCCACTCCTCCCCCGCGCCGTACGGCACGCCCGTCCGGTCTCCGGAGGGATCCGCCGGGCGGCCCGGGCGGCGTGACGCCCCTCCCCCGGGGGCAGGGGAATAGCCACGACCCCGGGCCCCGTTGTGCGGGGCACCGACGGACCCCTGAGAGGCGGACGGCATGAGCACGATCGAACTGACCAAGGAGAACTTCGACCAGGTGGTGTCGGACAACGACTTCGTCCTGATCGACTTCTGGGCGTCGTGGTGCGGTCCGTGCCTCCGGTTCGCCCCGGTCTACGAGAAGGCCTCCGAGCGCCACCCCGACCTGGTGTTCGCCAAGGTCGACACGGAGGCGCAGCAGGAGCTCGCCGCCGCCTTCGACATCCAGTCGATCCCGACCCTGATGATCGTCCGGGAGAACGTCGCCGTGTTCGCCCAGCCCGGCGCGCTTCCCGAGCCCGTCCTGGAGGACGTCATCGGGCAGGCGCGGGGGCTGGACATGGACGCCGTGCGGAAGTCGATCGAGAAGGCCGAAGCGGGTGGCGGCGCCCCCGGCGGCGACCGCTGAGAACCGGCGGGCGCGGACGCGGCGGGGTCCCGTCCGGTGACGTGACCGGACGGGACCCCGCGGCGTCTCACCGCTCCAGGACCACCGCGATGCCCTGCCCCACCCCGATGCACAGCGCCGCCACGCCCGTGCCCGAGCCCGCCGCGGCGAGCTGGTGGGCGACCGAGCCCGCGAGGCGGGCGCCGGACGCGCCGAGAGGGTGGCCGATGGCGATGGCGCCGCCGCGCGGGTTGACGATCGCCGGGTCCAGCTCCGGCCACTCGGCCAGGCAGCCGAGCACCTGCGCCGCGAACGCCTCGTTCAGCTCCACGAGCGCCAGGTCGGCGAAGGTGCGGCCCGCCCGGCCCAGGGCCCGCTGCACCGCCTCCACCGGACCGAGCCCGAACAGCTGCGGCTCGATGCCCGTCACCGCCGACGCGCGGATCCGGGCGAGCGGCTCGCGGCCGCAGGCGCGCAGGCCCTCCTCGTCGACGAGGAGGAGCGCCGCCGCGCCGTCGTTCAGCGGCGAGGAGTTGCCCGCGGTCACCCGGCCGTCCTTGCGGAACGACGGCTTCAGCTTGGCCAGGGCCTCCATGGAGGTCGTGTCCCGGATGCACTCGTCGCGGGCCAGGTCCACGCCCTCGTACGGGGCGATCTCGCCGTCGAACAAGCCGTCCGCCCACGCCCGGGCGGCCTTGCGGTGGCTGGCGAGCGCGTAGGCGTCCTGCTGCTCGCGGCTGATGGCGTGCTTGTCGGCGATCTGCTCGGCGCTCTCGCCCAGCGGCACGGTCCACTCGTCCGGCAGCCTCGGGTTGACCATGCGCCAGCCGAGCGTCGTCGAGTACATCTGCTGGTGCCCGGCGGGGAACGCCCGCTCGGGCTTGGGCACCACCCACGGGGCGCGCGACATCGACTCGACGCCGCCCGCCAGGACGACCGAGGCGTCGCCCAGGGCGATGGCGCGGGCGGCCTGCACGACCGCCTCCAGGCCGGAGCCGCACAGGCGGTTGACGGTCACGCCGGGGATCGTGACGGGCAGGCCGGCCAGCAGGACCGCCATGCGGGCCACGTCGCGGTTGTCCTCGCCGGCGCCGTTGGCGTCGCCGAAGTAGACGTCGTCGATCCGCGCCGGGTCGAGGTCCGGCGTGCGGTCGACCAGCGCCCGCACGACGTGTGCCGCGAGGTCGTCGGGGCGTACGGAGGAGAGGGCACCGCCGGCCTTGCCGATCGGTGTGCGGACGGCGTCGACGATGTAGACGTCGCGGATGCTCATCGGGGCTCTCCCACAGCCTGGTGCGCCCGTGCGGTTCCGCACGGGCGCGTATGTACGGTGAACGTGTATTCACCATCGACAAGGGCGAGTCTCCGGCCCGGGGGCGGCCGGTGTCAACGGCCGCCCGGTGCCGCCCTCACTCCTCGTGCGGCTCCGCGACCCGCGCCGACAGGCCGTAGTCCAGCTCCGAGCCGTCCACCAGGAGCGCCTCCACGGTACGGGTCTCGGGGTCGATGTCCGCGACCATGCCGCCGCCGGCGTACCGGGGGTAGCCGGAGGCGCCGGTCTCGCCGGTGACCTCCACCACGGCCGAGCGGATGGCCACGTCCGCCAGGTGCGCGGCGTCGCGCCCCTCCGCGTGCTCGGGCACGATCAGGATCTCCATGCGCTGCGGGTGCGGGTGATGTGTGCTCATGGGCGTGACGTTAGGGGAAGCGCGGCGCCCCGCGCACCTCGGGGGTGCGCCGGAGGGGCGGGCGCGGCCCGGCGCGAGGCGTGCGCACCGGACGGGCGGTCCCGGCGCCGGGCACGAGCGGCCTGCGGGCACCCGCCGCGGCGCCCTCCCGGCCGGGGCGGCGGTCCCCGTCAGCGCCGCGCGTCCCGCGCCGGCGCGAACGCCGCGCGGAACGCGGCCCGTGTCCGCCCCTCCTCCGTGCGGTCCAGCACGCCGAAGACGACCTCGTCGAAGTGGGCGGCGAACCGGCCCTCCCCGGTGAGCAGCGCCCGGAAGGCGCCCGCCACCTCGGCCGGGTCGTTGCGGAAGACCCCGCAGCCCCAGGCGCCCAGCACCAGGCGCCGGTAGCCGTGGGCGGCGGCCGTCTCCAGGACGCGTTCGGCGCGTGACGCCAGGGCGGCCGGTATGCGGGCGGCCCGCTCGGGCATGCGGGCGCGGATGACGCCCGCGTTGGGGGCGGGCGACGTCAGGAAGCCCACCGTGTACGGGCGGTCCAGGAGCCGGCCGCGGTCGTCGCGGAAGACCGGCACGCCCGGCGAGTGGACGACCCGGTCGGTGTAGAACGGGTCGCGGTCGGCGCGGTGGTGGTCGTAGTACTCCGGGACGCGCAGCAGGGTGGCGTACAGGGCGGAGGCGCGGCACAGGTCCTCCTCCTGGGCCCGGGCGCCGTTCAGGTAGCCGCCGCCGGGGTTGCGGGCGGAGGCGAAGTTGAGGACGGCTACCGGGTCGCCGGGGGCCGCGCCGGCCAGTCGCCGGGCGGCCTCGGTGCTGGACTCGCCGGTGACCTCCACGCGGGTGGCCCGGCCGGTGTCCGGGTCGGCGGGGACGGGGTCGGGGCCGTGCAGGGTGGTGCCGGCCAGGGCCCGGGCGACCTGCTCGGCGATGCGGACCTCGCCGCCCGGGACCCGGTACCGGCCCGTCGAGACGATCTCCTCGGTCTCCCGCGCGATCCCGCGCAGACGTGCGTTCATGTCCGTCATCGTCGTGATCGCGCGGAGGCACCGCAACGGGTTTGTCCGGCGGGCGGCGCCCGTACAGGCGGTCTTGTGCGGGCCGGTGACGGTGGCTTAGGTGGGACGGTACGCCCCCGACAGGAGGAGCCGCCCATGCCGCCGAGCGCCTTCCCGGACACCGGTCCGGCACTGCCCGAGGACGAGGCCGAGGACCTGCTCCGGTGCATCTGCTTCAAGACCGGCCCGCCCGGCAGGGTCGGGGTCGAACTGGAGTGGTTCGTCCACGACCTGCACCGTCCGCACCTGCCCGTCCCCCACGACCGGCTGCGCGCCGCCTTCGCCGATCTGCGCGCCCTGGACCTGCGCTCGTCCCTCACCTTCGAACCCGGCGGGCAGCTGGAGCTCAGCTCGCCGCCCGCCGCCTCGCTCACCGCGTGCGTGGCCGCCGTCTCCGCCGACCTGTCCGCCGTGCGCTCCGCGCTCGCCCGCCTCGGGCTCGTCCTCACCGGCTCCGGCACCGATCCCTGGCTGCCCGCGCGGGAACGGCTGCTGCGCGAGCCGCGCTACGACGCGATGGAGACCTACCTCGACCGCTGGGGGCCCGCCGGACGGGCCATGATGCGCGACTCGGCGTCCGTGCAGGTGTGCCTGGACACCGGGTACGAGGAGCCGGGCCCCCTCGGGTACGAGCGGCGGTGGCGGCTGGCCCACCTGCTGGGCCCGGTGCTCGTCGCCACGTTCGCCGACTCCCCCGTCCTGCACGGCCGCCCGACCGGCCTGCGGTCCACCCGCCAGTCGCTGTGGGCGGGCATCGACCCGCTGCGGGGCGCCGCGCCCGCCGGGCCGGAGCCGCGCGGCGCGTGGGCGCGGCACGCGCTGGACACGCCGGTGATGTGCGTCCGCGCGGCCGAAGGGCCCTGGGCCGTGCCGGAGGGGCTGACGTTCCGCGAGTGGCTGCGCTCGGGGGTGCCGCGCCCGCCGACGCGCGCCGACCTCGACTACCACCTGACGACGCTGTTCCCGCCCGTGCGCCCGCGCGGCACCCATCTGGAACTGCGGATGCTGGACGCGCAGTCCGGCGACGACGGCTGGATCGTCCCCCTGGCGGTGACGGCGGCGCTGTTCGACGAACCGGAGGCAGCCGACGCGGCGTACCGGGCGCTGCTGCCGGCGGTGGGGGCGGCCGGGTCGCTTCCCGCTCCGGGGGACGCGCACTGGCGGGCGGCGATCCGGGACGGCCCGGGGGCGCCCGCGCTGCACCGGGCCGCCGTGGAGTGCTTCCGGCTCGCCCTCGGGTCGCTGTCCCGTTCGGGCGCGCCCACCGCCGTGCGGGACGCGGTGGCCGCCTTCCACGAGCGGTTCGTGCTGCGGCGCCGCTGCCCGGCCGACGACCGGATCCGCACAT
>NZ_CP095474.1:290463-303007 GCF_023614315.1 Streptomyces sudanensis
TCGTACGCCNGCCCGCGGCCAGGGCCCCGACTCCGGGAAGGACTTCCCCGCATGACCACCACCTCCCCCGAGACCTCGCGGCGGCGGGCGTACGACGCGCTGACGGCGGCACGCGCGCGCACCGCCCTGCTCACCGACTGCGTCGACGATGCCGAGCTGACCGCCCAGCACTCCCCCCTGATGTCGCCGCTGGTCTGGGACCTGGCGCACATAGCGAACCAGGAGGAGCAGTGGCTGCTGCGCGGCGTGGGCGGCCGGCCCGCGCTGCGGCCCGGGATCGACCCGCTGTACGACGCCTTCCGGCACCCCCGCGCCACCCGCCCGTCCCTGCCGCTGCTGCCTCCGCGCGAGGCGCGGGCGTACGGGGCCGAGGTGCGCGACCGGGTGCTCGACCTCCTCGACGGGGTCCGGCTGGAGGGCGATCCGCTGGTGGACGACGCGTTCGTGTTCGGGATGGTCGCCCAGCACGAACAGCAGCACGGCGAGACGATGCTGGTCACCCACCAGCTCCGGCGGGGGCCGGCCGCGCTGACGGCGCCCGTCCCGCCCCGTCCCGACGGCGGTGCGGCCGGGCTCCCGGCCGAGGTGTGGATACCGGGCGGCGCGTTCACGATGGGCGTCGCACACGGTGAGGAGCCGTGGGCGCTGGACAACGAACGCCCCGGCCACGTGCGGTTCGTACCCGGGTTCCACCTGGACGCCGTGCCGGTGACCTGCGGCGCGTACCGGGAGTTCGTCGAGGACGGCGGTTACCGCGACCCGCGCTGGTGGGCGCCCGAGGGCTGGGAGCTGATCCGGCGGCACGGCATCGGCGCCCCGCTGTTCTGGCGGCGCGAGGGCGGCCGGTGGCTGCGGCGGCGCTTCGGGGTCGTGGAGCCCGTACCGGACGACGAGCCGGTGCTGCACGTCTGCTGGTACGAGGCCGACGCCTACGCCCGCTGGGCGGGGCGGCGGCTGCCGACGGAGGCCGAGTGGGAGAAGGCCGCCCGCCACGACCCGGCCACCGGCCGGTCGCGGCGCTACCCGTGGGGCGACGCCGACCCGACGCCAGACCACGCCAACCTGGGGCAGCGGCACCTGCGGCCCGCGCCGGCCGGGGCGTACCCGGCGGGGGCCTCCCCGTTGGGCGTGCGGCAGCTGATCGGCGACGTGTGGGAGTGGACGGCGAGCGACTTCCTGCCGTACCCGGGCTTCGCGGCGTTCCCGTACCGGGAGTACTCGGAGGTCTTCTTCGGGCCGGCGCACAAGGTGCTGCGGGGCGGTTCGTTCGCGGTGGCGCCGGTGGCGTGCCGGGGGACGTTCCGGAACTGGGACCTCCCGGTGCGGCGGCAGATCTTCGCCGGGTTCCGCACGGCGCGGGACGCGGGGTGAGGCGCTGATGTGCCGCCACGTCGCCTGGATCGGTGAGGGGGAGGTCCCCCTCGGGGAGTTGCTGGTGGCGCCGCCGCACGGGCTGTACCGGCAGTCGTGGGCGCCGCGCCGCCAGCGGTACGGGACGGTCAACGCGGACGGTTTCGGCGTCGGCTGGTACGCACCGGGCGACCCGGTGCCGGCGCGCTACCGCCGCGCGGGGCCCGTGTGGGCCGACCCGTCGTTCGCGGACCTGACCCGGGTGGTGCGCTCGCACGCGGCGCTGGCCGCCGTGCGGGACGCGACCCTGCCCGGCGCGGACGGGGAGGCCGCCGCCGCGCCGTTCGCCTCGGGGCCGTGGTTGTTCAGCCCCAACGGGGCGGTGGCCGGCTGGCCCGGCACGGCCGCCGCGCTCGTGGCCGGGCTGCCGCCCGCCGAGCTGCTGGAGCTGGAGGCCCGCAACGACTCGGCGTTCGTGTGGGCGCTGGTGCTGCACCGGCTGCGGCGCGGCGAGGAACCGGCCGGGGCGCTGGCCGGGGTGGTCCGCGACGTGGCCGCGGTGGCGCCCGGGTCGCGGCTGAACCTGCTGCTGACCGACGGCACGGCGGTCGCCGCGACCGCGTGGGGCGACACCCTGTGGTACCTGGCCGGGCCCGGCCGCCGCACGGTCGTCGCCTCGGAGCCGTACGACGACGATCCCGGCTGGTGCGAGGTGCCGGACGGGACGGCGCTGACCGCTGGCGCGGACGGCGTCGCGGCCGGCCGCCCGATCGCCGGGCCGGTCCCTTCCCCCTCCCCCGATCCGTGCACCCGGCACACCGCCGCCGAACCGTTCGAGGAGTCCCCCGCGTGAGCCCGTTCCTGCTGACCCGCACCCTGCCCGAGGGCACGACCGGCGCCGATCTCCGCGCCGACGTGCTGGGGGGCCTGACCCGCACGCCGAAGGAGCTGCCGCCGAAGTGGTTCTACGACGCGCGGGGCAGCGAGCTGTTCGAGGAGATCACCCGGCTGCCGGAGTACTACCCGACCCGCGCCGAACGGGAGATCCTCGTCGCCCGGGCGGCGGAGATAGCCGGGGCGACCGGCGCCCGCACACTGGTGGAGCTGGGGTCGGGCTCGTCGGAGAAGACCCGGCACCTGCTGCGTGCGCTGCGACCGGGGCTGGTGGACTACGTGCCGGTCGACGTCAGCGAGTCGGCCCTGGCCGGCGCGGCCGGGGCGCTGGCCGAGGAGCTCCCCGGGCTGCGGGTGCACGCGCTGGTCGCCGACTTCACCCGGGGGCTGGCGCTGCCGGGCACGCCGGGGCCCCGGCTCGTGGCGTTCCTCGGGGGCACGCTGGGCAATCTGCTGCCGCGCGAGCGGGCGGTGTTCCTGCGGTCGGTGCGGTCGCTGCTGGAGCCGGGTGACGCGCTGCTCCTCGGTACGGACCTGGTGAAGGACGAGGCGACGCTGGTCGCGGCGTACGACGACGCGGCGGGGGTGACGGCGGAGTTCAACCGGAACGTGCTGTCGGTGCTGGCGCGGGAGCTGGGCGCGGACGTCGATCCGGGCGACTTCGACCACGTCGCCGTGTGGGACCGGGACAACGAGTGGATCGAGATGCGGCTGCGGGCGCGGCGCGCGCTGACCGTGCGGTTCCCGGAGCTGGACCTGGTGGTGCCGTTCGCGGCGGGCGAGGAGATGCGGACGGAGGTGTCGGCGAAGTTCCGTCAGGAGGGGGTGGCGGCGGAGCTCGCGGCCGCCGGGCTGGCGCTGTCGCGGTGGTGGACGGACGAGGAGGGGCGGTTCGCCCTGTCGCTGGCGGCGGTCTGACCGTACGGGCCGGTAGGCGCGGGCACGTGGACGGTGGTCGCCGGTCCGGCGACCGCCGTCCGCGCCGCGCGGGCGAGGACCCCGCGGTCGGGGTGGGCGCCGGGCCGGAGCGGCGCGAGGAGCCGGATCTCCGCGGTGATCCGCCCGGCCGTCGCGATCCGCCACAGCGACGCGGCCAGCGGGTCGTCGCCGACGAACGCCGCGGGGCCCAGGGGCCGGTAGGTGATCCGCACGGGCTGGACGGGGGCGCCCGCGTCCAGCGCGGCCTGGAACGCGGCCGGGCGGAACCTGCCGTGTGCCCGGCCGCACCAGGTGGAGCCCTCGGGGAAGACCACCACGCGGTGCCCGGCGGCCAGGGAGCGGGCCAGGGAGCGGACCGCGTCCGGCAGGGCGCGCAGGCGGTCCCGGTCGATGAAGAGGGTGCCGCCGAGGGCGGCGAGCGGGCCGAGCAGCGGCCAGTGCCGCACCTCCCGCTTGGCGACCATCCGGCCGGGCAGGACGGCCGCGACGAGGGGCACGTCCAGCCAGGAGACGTGGTTGGCGACGACGAGGAGCGGCCCGGGCGGCGGCGGGGCGCCGACGACGCGGATCCGGACGCCGAAGGCCCGGAGGACGGCCCGGCACCACAGGCGGGTCAGCCGGTGGCGGGCCGCCGGGGCGAGCGGCGCGGCGAGTGGGGCGAGGACCACCCCGGCGAGGACGGCGGCCAGCCCGGCGGCGAGGCGCAGCGCCGCGCGCAGCGGGCCGGCCACCGGGTGAGCGGAGGTGGCGCACCCCTCGGGGGTGCAGGGCGCGGACGGCAGCCAGGCGCTCATCACTCCGCGCCGAGGGAGAGGAAGTGCCGCAGGTAGCGGGGGTTGGTGCGGCGCAGCGACAGCAGGACGTACAGGTCGGCGACGCCGAAGTCCGGGTCGTGGGCGGGGGCGCCGCACACCCAGGCGCCGAGGCGGAGGTAGCCGCGCAGCAGCGGCGGGAGTTCGGTGCGGGCGGCGGGCCGGACGACGCCCTCGGGGGACCACAGGCGGCGCGGGGTGACCCAGTACTCCTCGGGGGCGAGGTGCTTGGCCTTGACGGTGTCCCAGGTCGCGGCGGCGAGCGCGCCGCCGTCGGCGAGCGGCAGGGAGCAGCAGCCGGCGAGCCAGTTGTGGCCGGTGCGGGCCATGTACCGGGCGATCCCGGCCCAGATGAGGGAGATGACGGCGCCGTTGCGGTGCGCGGGGTGCACGCAGGAGCGGCCGACCTCGACGAGGTCGTCGCGCAGGGGCGCCAGGCGGGTCAGGTCGAACTCGCCGTCCGAGTAGAGGCGTCCGGCCACGCGGGCCCGCTCGGGCGGCAGGAGGCGGTAGGTGCCGACGACCTCGCCGGTGGTCCCCTCCCGCACGAGGATGTGGTCGCAGTACGCGTCGAAGGCGTCGCTGTCGAGACCGGGTTCCGGGCCGTCGATGCGCGCGCCCAGTTCACCGGCGAAGACGAGGTGCCGCAGTCGCTGCGCGGCCCGCACGTCCTCCTGCTCGCGGGCGAGGGAGACCCGGTAGCGGAGCGCGGGCTCCGGGGTGGCCGGGACGGTGGTGACCGGGGCCGGGGTCGTCAGGGACATGGGTGGCTCCTTGGCCGGGCGGCGGGGGCGGCCGCGGGGGTGCGGTGGCCCGTACCCCTACTTCTCCCGCCGTCACCTGGATTCGACGTGACCGTTCGGCGGAACGGAAATGTGCGGCGGTTGAATGCCCGGTTCGCCGCCCGCGGCGGACGGCCGCGGACCCGGAGGGCGGAACGGCGCCCTCCGGGCCGCGCGCCGCCGGTCCGCCCGGCTCCCGGCCGGCTCCCGGCCCGGAGGGGCGGCGCGTGCGCGCGGGGCCGTACGCCGCCCGGCCGTCCCCGCCCCGCCCCGCCTCGCGGTCGCGGGCGGCCTGGGGCACCGTGGAAAGGGTGCGCCGGCGGGCGCGCGCCACCGGCGACGAGGAGGCGGTCATGTCACACCACACGTATCGCGTCACGGAGATCGTGGGCACCTCGCAGACGGGCCTGGACGAGGCGATCCGCAACGGGATCGCGCGGGCCGCGCAGACGCTCCACAACCTGGACTGGTTCGAGGTGACGCAGGTCCGGGGGCATCTGGAGGAGGGGAAGGTGGCGCACTACCAGGTGGGGCTGAAGGTGGGCTTCCGGCTCGACGGGCCGGACGCCGGCGACGAGCCCTGAGCGGCCCCCGCACGGCGCGGGGCGGTCGGCCCGCCCGCGGCGGGGCCGGGCGCCGTCAGGTGCGGCCCTCCGTCTCCTGCGCCTGCCGCAGCGCCCGGGAGCCGAGCGCCCAGTCGGCGCGTACGACGCGGAAGCCCGCGCTCTCGGCGGCCTCGCACACCAGCTCGTCGTCGTCGACGAGCATGCGCACCTCCCGGTTCCGGCTGATCCGGCGCAGCACCTCCATCTTGGTCAGCCGGGCGGGCCGCCGGTCGCCGTCGCGGCGCATGTGGAGGCGCCCCGCGGGCAGGCCGTGCGCCGCGAGCCAGTCGAGGCTGTCCCGCCGGCAGCGCTCGGGCCGCCCGGTCAGGTAGCGGACCTCGTACCGCCGGGCCGCCTCCAGGCACAGGGCGACGCCGGGCGGGAGGGGCGGGTCCTGCGGGGCGGCGCCGAAGAAGGCGTCCCAGTCGCGCGGCGCGCGCTCCAGGAAGTGCTGCCGGTGCCGCGCGTCGGAGAGGGTGTTGTCCAGGTCGAACACGGCCAGGGGTCTGCTGTCGCTCCTCACCCCACCAGCGTAGGCACTCCCCCGGCCCCGACGCGCCGACCCGGCGCGGGCCTCTGCGCCGGCGTGCGGCACCCCGCGCGTTCGCCCCGGCGTTTTCGGACCGCCTGGAGGGCGGGGACGGGGAACGAACGGCGGGGGCCGCTCCCCGCACCTGCGTGGGAAGCGGCCCCTGGGGGCGGGAAGGGATCAGCCCAGTGGGAGGTCGACGCCCGTGCCCAGGTGCTGGACGTGGGTGCCGCTCAGTGCCCCGGCGTACACCTGCACCTCGTCGACGTCGCCGTGCAGGTATTCGCCCCAGCCGTCACCGGCCTTCGCCCGGCCGATCTGGAGTGCCCCGGAGCTCCGCAGCCCCTCCGGGAGGGACGCGGTCGCGCCCGGACCGGTCTGCCCGTCGAGGTAGAGGCTCACCCGGCCGGCGGCCCGGTCCTGGACGACCGCCAGGCGGCGGCCCGGCCCCCAGCCACCCTCCGCGGCGCTGATCTGCGACACCACCGTTTCCGGTGCCCCCACCTCGTCGCGCTGTGGCATCACCAGCTGCCATGCCTGCGCGGAGGGGTCGTAGCGGACCTTGAACACGTCCGTGTTCTCACCGGCTTGCGACAGCACGGTCATCGGGCGGACCGGATCGGGGTCGGTGAGGCGGACGACCACGCCGACGGTGAAGCTTTCCTCGGTGTCCACGAGGGGAGTGCCGGTCGTCGCGTACCCCGCCGTGCCGTCCAGTTGCAGATGGCCGTCACCGACGAGGGCGTAGGGCACGTCGGGGCAGTCCGGGTCGATGCCGGGGATGCAGGAGCCGTCCGGTCCGCGGTGGATCGCGGCGCCGGGGCCGAGGGCCAGCGGCTTCCCGCCGTTCCGTTCCGGGCTGGTGCCGCCCGCCGCGTTCTCCAGGGACCAGTGTCCGAGGAGGACCGGCCGGCGGTGGGCGAGTTCGGTGAGCTCGTCGGGTACGACGACCCGGTCGTGGACCCGGACGTCGCCGATCTCGCCCTGCCAGCGGTCACGGTAGCCGTCACCGTTGCGGGCGCGTCCGATCTGGAAGGCCCCCGTGGTCGTCGCGGAGGGCACGGTTGTCGCGCCGGAACCGACCTCGCGGCCGTCGACGTACAGCCGCGCCCGGCCCGTCTCCGCGTCGTACAGGCCGAGCAGATGGGTCCACCTGCCGTTCTCCGGGGTGCCGCCGACGACGCGGGTGCCACCGACTGCGAAGGACCAGAGGGGCCCTTCGTCCTGAGCGCGCAAGCCCAGGACGAACCCGGCGTCACCGCCCGCGTCCTGGCTCACGACGGTCGCGTTCCGGTCCGTGCTCGCGGGGCGCGTCCAGGCGCTGACCGCGAAGGTCTTGCGCGAGTCGAGGACCGGGACGTTCGGGGTGAGGAACCCGTGGCTGCTGCCGTCGAGGGTGGCGACGGAGGCGACGGACGCGCCCCGGGGGCCATCGGTGCCGAAGACCACGCCGGAACCGGCACCGGCGGCGGGCCCGGACCGGGCGGCGGCGACGGTCGACCCGGGTGCGTCCGAGAGTGTCCAGTGGGCGACGGGGGCGCGCCCGGGCCGGACGGTGAAGCGGTACGTGGAGGCCGCGCTGACTCGACCGGCCCGGTCGACCGCCTGAACGTCGAGAGAGGTGGGGCCTTCGCGCAGGGACAGGTGACGGATCGTGGCCGGGCCGCCGGGTTCCCCGGTCCCGACGGTCAGAGACGGCCCGCCCGTGAACTCGTAGCGGTAGGCGACGACGTCATCCGACGGGGAGTCCACGGTGAAGCCGACGTACTCGCCGACGCCGCCGCGAGGTTCCTCGTCCGGGTGGTCGGAGGAGGTGACGACCGGCTGCCGGGGGCTGGTGTCGTCGCGGACGAACTGGCAGACGGATCCGCCGCCCTCGTCGCTCCAGGCGGAGGCGGCCGTGCCGTCAGAGGCTCGCACGTGCCAGGAGATCACCGTGTCCGCCGGGGTGTCCTCCGGCATCCGCCACGTGTGCCGGGTTCCCGACACGGTCGAGGTGGTGGTGTGCGTCCGGCGCTGCTCGGTTCCGGCCGCGTCCGTCCACCAGGCTTCGAACCGTCCCTCGACCATGTTGCCCTCGCCCGGCCGGTCGTCCTCCTCCGGGTCGTGGAGGACGGCACCGAGCGTGGGCGGCCCGTCGACGTACGGCAGTTCCCCGCCCACCGCGCACGGTCGACCGCCGGTCTCCAAATTCTGGACGAGAGGCTGGAGCGGCGGCAGGTTGCCTGTGGCATGGGCCGTGCCGGGCAGGGCCAGCAGAGCGGTGGCCAACCCTCCCACCACGAGACGCCTGCGTCTCTCCCTACTCCTCTTGTTCCCTGCCGAGTTCATGGTTCTCCTCCCCCTCGCTCCCCTCACGGATCATCCGTGCCGCAGGAGGCTAACAGGGGTGTCGGCACCGCTCAGTCGCTTTCCCGGGATCGAAGGCCCGGTGGCGCGTTTCTGCTCAGAGGCGGCCGGAACGTCCCGCGCGGTGCCCGGGTGGAACCCGCCGGGACCGGCGGGCCGCGCGTGGGAGTTCGCACAGCCACGGCCGGGCTTCCGGGCCCGGAAGCCTGACGGGCCAGGCCGGGCGGGGGCCGCTGCCGGCTCGTTTCCCCACCCGTGCCAAGGGCGGGGCGGGCCGCGGGGTGGATCCGCACGGGAAGTTCGTGCGGGTTCTCCGCGGTGATCCGCTGGTGCGTGTCGAAGAGGTCACCGCTCTTCTCCCGGACCGCCTCGCGGCCCATGCGGCCGAGGACGTCGGCGAAGTCCGGGTGTCCTCCCCGGAGGACCCGGCGCCGCGCGGTCCGGTGCGGATCGCGGACCTGGCGGGGCGGCCGATGGTGATGTTCCGGCACGGGTACGACCTGCGGGAGCTGACGGTCGCGGCGTGCCGGGCGGAGGGGTTCGAGCCGTCGTTCGCCGTGGAGGGCGGCGAGATGGACGCGGTCCTCGGGTTCGTGCGGGCCGGGCTGGGCGTGGCGGTCGTGCCGGGCATGGTGGCGGCGCGGGCGGGGCGGGACCTGCGGGTCACGGCACTCGCGCCGCCGGGGCTGCGGCGGACCGTCGCGCTGGCGCACCGGAGCGACGTCGCGCCGCCGCGCGCGGCCCGCGAGCTGCGGCGGGTGCTGCTGCGGTCGACCGCGGAGGGCTGAGCGGCCGGTCCCGTCACACCGCGTCGGCGAGGACCAGCGTGTGGATGCGGTCCGGGGCGCCGGGGCGGGCGTAGTACCAGCCCTGGGCGGTGTCGCAGCCCAGGGCCCGCAGCTGCTCGGCCTGGACGGCGGTCTCCACGCCTTCGACGGTGACGGCGAGGTCCAGGCTGTGGGCCAGGGAGACGACGCCCTCCACGATCTTCGTGTCGACCGGGTCGGCCGGGTGCTGCTGCATCCCGCGGGTGAAGGAGCGGTCGAGCTTCAGGACGCTCACCGGGAGGCGGCGCAGGTTGGCCAGGTTCGAGTAACCCGTGCCGAAGTCGTCCAGCGCGATGTCGACGCCCATCTCGGCGACCTGCCGCATGGGTTTGAGCAGGTCGTCCTCGGCGCCGATCAGAGCCGACTCGGTCACCTCCAGGCACAGGGCGCCCGGGGGGAGGCCGGAGCGGTCCAGGACGTCGGTGATGTCGCCGACCAGGCCCGGGTGGTGGAGCTGGGTGGGCGAGAGGTTGACGTTGATGCGCAGCGGGCCGCCGTCGGTGTGGCGCCGCTCCCAGAACCTGGCCTGCCGGACCGCCTCCTCCAGGACCCAGCGGCCGAGCGGCACGATCAGGCCGGTGTGCTCGGCGAGCGGGATGAACCGGTCGGGGCCGAGCACGCCGTGCTGCGGGTGGCACCAGCGGACCAGTGCCTCCGCGCCGTGCACGGTGCCGTCGCCGAGGTGGACGAGGGGCTGGTACTCGATGAAGAACTCGCCGCGGTCCAGGGCGGCGGGCAGCGCGGTCGTCAGCCCGTGCCGGGTGATGGCGCGGGCGTCGGCCTCCGGGTCGGCCCGCTCGTACCGGTTGCCGCCCGCCGACTTGGCCCGGTACATGGTGATGTCGGCGCTGCGCAGCACGTCCGCCGGGGCGTGCTCGCCGGCGCGGCCCTCGACGATGCCGATGCTGCCGCGCACGGTGATCTCGCGGCCGTCCAGGCTGATCGGGACGGACAGGGCGCCCAGGATGCGGCAGGCGAGTTCCTCGGCCTCCCGCACGGTGACGTCGGGGCCGGTGGTGAGCGCCACGAACTCGTCGCCGCCGAGCCGCGCGACCATCTCGCCGGGCGCGGTCGCGCAGGACTGCAGGCGGTCGGCGACCTCCACGAGGAGCCGGTCGCCCGCGGCGTGGCCGAGGCTGTCGTTGATGGCCTTGAAGCCGTCGAGGTCGAGGTAGCACAGGCCGAAGCGGGTGTCCCCGCCCGCCGCGAGGGCCTTCTCCAGGCGTTCGGAGAACAGGCTGCGGTTGGGCAGCCCGGTCAGCGCGTCGTGGGTGGCCTCGTAGCGCAGGCGGAGGTTGAGCAGCCGCCGCTCGGTGGTGTCCTCCAGCAGGGCGAGCTGGTACTGGGGGCGGCCCTCGGCGTCGCGCAGGAGGGAGACCGTCAGGTTGGTCCACAGGACGGTGCCGTCGGAGCGGTAGAACGGCTTCTCCACGCGGAAGTGGTCGCGCTCGCCGCGCACGAGCTCCCCGTACAGGTTCCAGACGTGCGGGGCGTCCTCGGGGTGGACCCACTCGGTGACCCTGCGGCCGCGGACGTCCTGCTCCAGGCCGCCGAACATCCGGGTGAGGGCGCCGTTGACGTCGAGGACGTTGCCGTCGAGGTCGGCGATGCCGATGCCGATGGCCGCGTCCTCGAAGACGGCGCGGAAGCGGACCTCCGTGGCGTGCAGGGCCTGTTCGGCGAAGGCGCGGGCGGCGAGCGCGGACCGGGCGATGGCCTCCTGCTCGCTGAGGGTCCGCTCGCGCAGCGCCCGGGGCGAACCCGGCGGCCAGGGCGTGCTGGAGGCGCGCGCAGCGGGCCCGCAGGTCGTCGGCGGGCGTGTCGGCGCCGGCGCCGCAGTACAGCACCAGGTACGAGTCGACGACGCCGAGCGTGCGGCTCAGGGCGTCCGGGTCCGTGCAGTGGGCGGCGACCAGGGCGGCCCCCACCGACTGGGCGGGGGCGACGTCGAAGGGCCTGGCGCGCAGGGCGGCGCTGAGCCGCCGGGCGAGCGGCAGCAGGTACTGCTCGAACTCGGTGCGGGTCAGGGACGTGGCGGTGACCGGGAAGATGGCCCGGCCCCATATCGTCGCGAACCGCCGGAGCCTGTCCTCCAGGCCGTCGGGTTCCGCCGTGGAACCCGACGCCTGCGCCAGCGTGCTCACCCCTTGCGCCCCACCCCGGCGAAGCCCGAGAAGGCGTAGGGATCCTCCTGCTCGGGCGGGGTGTCGGGCCGCCAGTACGGCATCGCCACGAGGCCGGGCTCGACCATCTCGCAGCCGTCGAAGAACCGGGCGACCTCGTCGCGGGACCGCATCACCAGCGGGCGGCGGATGTCGCGGTAGACGCCGATGGCGCCGTCGGCCTGCTCCTCGGAGGCGGGGATGCACTCGAGCGAGGCGTGGGTGAGGATGAGGAGGCTGCCCGGCGCCAGAGCGTCGCGGAGCCGGGCGACCGCCTCGTACGGGCGGTCGGCGTCCTCCAGGAAGTGCAGGACGGAGACGAGCAGCAGCGCCACGGGCCGGTCCAGGTCGAGGAGCCGGTCCACCTCGGGGCTGCGGAGGATCTCCTGCGGCCTGCGGAGGTCGGCGGCGACGATCTCGGCGCGGTCGTTCCCGTCGAGCACGGCCTTGCTGTGGGCGACGGCGACCGGGTCGTGGTCGACGTACACGACGCGCGCCGCGGGGTCGGCCTGCTGGGCGACCTCGTGGACGTTGCCGAACGTCGGGATGCCGGAGCCCACGTCGAGGAACTGCGTGATGCCCTCGCCGACGGCGTGGCGCACGGCGCGGCGCATGAACGCCCGGTTGGCCTGCATGGTCTTGGGCAGGCCCGGAAGGAACTCCATCGCCCGGCGGGCGGCTTCGCGGTCGACCTCGAAGTTGTGGGAACCGCCCAGGTAGTAGTCGTATATGCGGGATACGCTCGGCACCGACAGGTCGATGCCCGGCGGGGCCCAGGCGGGACGGTCCATCAAATCTCCAACAGTCGCCATGGCGTTCGGTCTTGTGGTGGCCTGCGTTCGAGCCGAGGCTACTGATCGCCCGCCGGGAGGGCGAGAGGAAACGGAAAAAAGCGATCCGTTCTTGGTCACAGACTGTCCACAAGTGCGCATCTCCGGAAACGGCCCGACAGTCCCGCGAGGAGCGGGGCGAACGGGCCGCTTCCGGGCCGAAATCACGCGCCGGACACTCTACTTGGGCGATCCGGCCGGTTCTCCACCGGGAGGTGCGGTGTGCGGACGCCGCCCGCGCCCCGGGTGCCGCTCCGGCGGCCTCCTCGCCGCCCGGCGGCACACCGGTGCCGCCCAGGAGCCCCGCGGCTTTGAGGCGGGCACCGGCTCCACCCCCGGCGGCGGGCGCCGCGCCGGCGGGCGTCCGGAGGTGGCCGCCGGGGGTCCGCCGGCGCGGGCGGCGCCCGGAGTCCGGGCGGATTCCCCCGGTGGACGGGCGGGGGCCGGGCCGGCCCGGCCCCCGCC
>NZ_CP095474.1:303062-306343 GCF_023614315.1 Streptomyces sudanensis
CCTCCGCCGCCCCTCCGCCGCCCCGTCACCGCCCTGCCGCCGCTTCCGCGGGGAACAGGGGCACGACCCGTACCGGAATGGCTTGTTCTCGCCCTTGTGGCGGTCGCCGCGGACGCGGTTCCGCCNGGCCCGGGCACCGGCGGTTCGCGGACGGGCCCGGCGGGGGCGCGTCCGCGGCCCCGGGCGGGGTGGTCCCGGGCGGCGCGGCCCCGGGCGGCGTGGCCCCGATGGAGCGCCCCTGCACCGCTTTCCGTGTCCCGGCGAGCGCGGGAGACACGGATGTGAGCCGTCCGGGTGAGCGAATGCCCCATTCGTCCGTCCGGGGTCGCGGCTGTGGTAGGGCGCTTCTAGCGTCCGACCGTAGAGGGTCATGCCACAGCTTTCGCGGAAGTCCGTTCCGCACTGCCCCTCGGGACCGGAGGACTCATCCCATGCGTGCGACAGGTGCCGCTTCCGCCGCTCTGCTCGGAGTGGCGGCTCTCGTCCTCACCGCCCCTCCCGCGGGTGCGGTGGACCCGTTCGTCGTCTCCCCCTCGACCGTCAACCCCGGTGGCCGCGTGGCGCTGTCCGCGCCCGGCTGCTCGGGCACCGCCCTGGCGTCGTCGGACGTCTTCGACACCGTGACCGTCCCGGCGGGCGGTTCGGCCGTGGCCACCGTCGACTGGGACGCCCGGCGGGGCGCGGTCTACACGGTGTCCTTCACCTGCGCCGGCGGGTCGCCCGGCACGGCGCGGCTGACGATCGCGTCCGCGCGCACCGGCTCGACCGCGGTGCCGACCGTGACCCGGACGACCACCGTCACGACCACGCCCTCGGGCGTCCGCGGCGGGCTGGGCGGCAGCGTCGGCACGTGGAACGCCGGCGAGCTGGCCGCGGGCGGGGCGCTGGCCGCCGCGGCGACCGCGGGCACCGTCTACGCGGTGCGCCGCAGGGCCTCGGGCGGCCGCCACTGACCCCCGGGTGCGCCGGCACCGCGCCCGTCGCCCCGAGCCCTGGCGGGGTTCGGGGCGACGGGCGCGGTCGGCCGGGAGGTTCGGCCGGTCAGGCCCTCCCGCCGTCCGGGCGGCGGCGACGGGCGACGAACACGGCCCCGCCCAGGGCCGCGGTGCCCACGAGCGACGCCCCGACGGCCATCTCGGTGGAGCTGGGCGCCAGGGAGCCGCCCAGGCCGCCCTGGGTGCCGCGGCCGCGGACGACGGTGAAGGACGCGGTGGCGACCCGCGGGCTGTCGCTGCACCTGACCGCGAGGTTGTAGGTGCCCGGTGTGGCGTGGTCGTAGATCCGCGGCGTGGCGGCGGAGTGGCCCGAGGGATTGACCGTGAGGGCCGTCTTGGGGAACGCGTTGGACGAGACGGTGCCACCGTGGCCGCATCCCATGACGCTGACCGCCAGGCTGCCGCCCTGGTGCACCCGGGTCGGGGAGACCGTGACGTTCGTCGGGCCTTTGGTGGCGTGGGCGAGCGGAGCCGCGAACCCGGCCACCGCGCAGGCGGTGGCGGCCACCGCGAGGGCGCGTGAAGCACGCATCGTTGAACCTCCAGCGGAAGACGCCCCGAAGCCGTGCTTCGGGAAGTCGACGGATGCGCCTTCCACGACGAACACTCACCCGTGATCCCGCGCCCCGCACTCCGGCTGTGCGCCACCCCGGTGAGGCGACACGCCCGGAGAGCGGAACGATCATCTGACAAGTCTGCAGGTCACCCGCCGTCATGTGATCTTCGTCAATGACTCGGATGGACCATCACCCGTGTGCCGCGCCGCCACCCGTTCGCCGCTCCCCGATCGCCGGGACCGCGAGCCGCGCCTACCGTGCGGGAGAAGGCCACGAAGGGAGAGACATGGGCCTGGAGCGCAGAGGCGTCGGGGACCGAAGTGCCTGGGACGTGATCAGGGGCCGCCAGCCGTGGGGGGCGCTGGCGCTCGTCCTGCTCACCGGTCTCGCCATGATGCGGAACGGGGCCGAGGTGTCGTCCGGGCCGCCCCAGCCCGCCGGCGCCGTCTCGGCGGAACGGGGGCGCACGGTGGCCGCGCCCACGCCGTCGGCCGGACTGCGGCCGCTGGGGTACGCGCCCGCGTCCCGGGTGCGGATCGAGGCGCTGAAGGTGGACGCGCCGGTCATCGACGTGGGCCTGGACGGCGAGGGCTGGATCAGCGCGCCCCCGCCGCAGGACCCCAACCTCGCCGGCTGGTACCAGAACGGCATCTCGCCGGGGCAGTCCGGCACGTCGGTCGTCGTGGGGCACGTCGACAACGAGTCGGGGCCCGCGGTCTTCTACTCGCTGGGCACGCTCAAGCCCGGTCACCGGGTGGAGGTGACCCGGTACGACGGGCGCGTGGCCGTGTTCCAGGTGTACGGGGTCGAGGTGTACGCGAAGGACGAGTTCCCCGGCGTGCGCGTCTACCGCGACACCGGCCACCCCGAGCTGCGGGTCATCACCTGCGGCGGCGCGTACTCGCGGGCCGGCGGCTACGACGGCAACGTGGTGGTCTTCGCCCGGCTGGTCGCCACCCGCTGAACGGTGCCCCGCCCCTCCCCCGCACGGCGCGGCGGGGAGGGGCGGGGCGTCCGCGTCACCGGCGCGGCACGGTGAGGTGGTACCCCTCGTCGAGCAGCCTCGGCAGGTAGGTGCGCAGGGCGCGCACGGTCTGCGAGCGGTCGCCGCCCGCATCGTGGGAGAGCACGACGACGCCGGGCGCGGCGCCGTCCAGGACCCGCCGCACGATGGTCCCCGCGCCGGGCTCCTGCCAGTCGAGGGTGTCCACGGTCCAGGCGAGCGGTTCCATGCCGAGCTCGGCGCCGACCTCGAAGGACAGGCGGTTCCAGGCGCCGTACGGGGCGCGGTACCACAGGGGCGCGGAGCCGGTCCACCGCTCGATCACCTCGCTGGTCGAGCCCAGCTCGTCGCGGACGCGGGAGGGCGGCAGCCTCGGGATCAGCGGGTGCGACCAGGAGTGGTTGCCCACCACGTGCCCGTCGTCGGCCATCTCCCGCAGCAGGCCGGGGTGGAGGGCGGCCATCCCGCCGCAGACGAAGAACACGGCCCGCACCTCGTGGCGGCGCAGGATGGCCAGGACGTCCGGGGTGTAGCGGGGGTCGGGCCCGTCGTCGAAGGTGAGGACCATCGTGTTGCCGGCCCCCGACACCCGCAGGAACGGCCGCTGCCGCACCGGCGGCAGGGCGCGCCGGAAGCGGGGCGGGGTGTGGGAGGTCATCGGCTGGAGCCGGTAGGAGGCGGGAGCCCCGACCGGGTACGAGGCGGGGGGCCCGCCGGGTGCGGGCG